>CAZWJH010000047.1:0-19720 GCA_964634755.1 uncultured Clostridia bacterium | reverse complement strand
CAATTCTTGATAATAAGTACTTGCTTGTTAGTAATTACGGGCTTGAAAGGAGAATAAGTGTATTTGATTTAAACGGGAATTTTGTAAAAGAAGTAAAAACAAGAAATTATGTTTTTGGTTTGGCTGCTCTTAAGGGAGATTATATAGCATATCTTTCGTGGAAAAGCAGGAGAAAAAGGAGTAATAGATATCTTAAAAAATATCCTGTTTATATAGGAAACATAAGAACCGGTAGGGAAAAGCTTGTATTTTCTCCGCAAATAACAGAAGGAATGATACCCCTGACAAACTACGGATATGAAGTTTTTATCAAAACAACATTTGATAAAAATCTTCTTATTTCCTACTCAAGAGAAAGCACAATAAAGATATTATCTATTAAAGGAACCTTATTAAAAGAGATAAAAATAGATATTCCTAAAGTTAAAGTAACAAAGGAGATAAAGAAAAAGGTTATAAGTGGTATTAAAATAACGGGAGGTGACGGAAGTCTGAAAGCATCAAATCTTGTTATATTTCATGATTATGCAGAAGGTTATGAGAACATAGAAGTTGATAGTGAGGGGAACATACTTGTATTTTACAATAATCTTAGAAAGATGAAGGGGGTATTAAAATTTCAGGTTTATAATAAAAACGGGGAATATGTGTGTGATAGCGAAATTATACTCGGAAAACTCAAACGACAATACAGGGACAGAAAGTTCAGAATATGTTTTAATAATGGAAATGCATATTGTCCTGTTTTGGAGGGAGAAGAGGATTATAAGATAATAAAGGTGAATTTGTGGGAAAAGTGAAAGTATTAGATGGAGAAAAAGGAGGACTGCTTGGTTTTGCAATGGCTTTAAGCTTTTAGAAAGGAGGTTAATAAATGAAAAATTTTAAAAACTCCCGGGCAAAGGGGAAAAAGGTCTTAGTTTTTAAGTTTTTTGTTTTATTTTTTCTGTTTCTTTTAATAACAAGGTTTGTGAGTGCTGATTCCATTATAGATCGACTTGACAAAATATTTTCCATTCAAAAGGAAGAATACAAAGGGAAAGAGTATATTTCAACAAGGGTGCTCAAATTACCGGAAAATGATTCTTATGCTAAAATGGTCAATAATAATACTATTTATCTTGACTATCTTCTCGTAAACTTTGCAAAAAAGGATTATTATGAAAAACTGAAAGGGGTTTCCGATCCGGAAGAATTAAAAAAGGAATTTATTAAGAGCCTGAAAAATGATGAAAAATTTGTAAATCTTTTGAAGGAATTTGAGTATTATTATGTTAATAAGGGGGCTTCTACGGAAAATAAGAAAGTGGTATCCCTTGATAGGGTGATTGAAATTGCAACAAAATTTTTTACAATATCAAGAATAGTTGAAGATCGGTATTTTGTGCACATCTGCGTGGGGATAAATTTGGTAAGGGAGACAGAAAAAGAGAGATTGCCACATGTGGAAGCCTTTGTTATAAATGCAATTTTTAATGATAGGAGAAGTAAAAACAGAATTTTGGATAATACTTCCGAAATAATAAAAAAGGTGAAAAAACTCAATCTCGGACTTGACCGGGGAAAAAGGCTTTTAAGAGCTCAGGGTGCTCTTTTGATGGCAATGTATGAGAATCCGAAATTAAAAAAGCTTATTATAAGTGAATATGAAAAGAGTAAAGAGTATTTGCCCTTTGTAATCAAGGGAATTTAATCGTAAAAAAGTGTCGGAGGTTTAAAGTGTTTGTTTTATCAGGAGATTGTTTTAGAGTGTCAAACAAAAGAAAAGTTTTTATTGGTTGGAAAAAGGCTATTGTATTTATTTTGTTTTGTCTATTTATTTTTACTCAGAGTATTTATGCTAAAAAAATCTCTGAATTGACAGATCTTCTTGAAGCGGCAAATATTGCAGTTGCTGACGGAAAATTGTTTGTCTCGGCGGATAATTCCATCTATATCTATTCTCTGAAAGATACGAAACTGATTAAAAAAGTCGGGAAAAAGGGAGAGGGGCCCAATGAATTTAAAAGTAACCCGTCTTTATGGGTAAAAAACAATAAATTGTATGCTTACGGAGAAAGATTACATATTCTTTCATTGAGCGGTGATTTTCTGAGATTGATAAAATTGAAAAGGAATGTTTTTGATCTGGATTTGATAGATAAAAATTATGTCCTCCGTGAAATGACTTCCCTTCCACAAAAATCCGGAAAACCCATATTGGTGATAAGAATCGGTCTTTATGATAAGAATGAAAAGCTTATAAAGGAATTTTCGAGAATAGATCATAAGTATATGGACAAAATTGAACTTCCTCCGAGCAGAATAATGTTTGCTGTACTTGATAATAAGATTTTTGTTGCTGACGCAAGAAAGGGACTCTATGTTGATGTATATGATAGTTTGGGCAAAAAACTTTACTCAATAAACAAAACTTATGAGAAAAAAATAATTCCGAAAGAGTATATAAAAAAAGATCTCGAAAAATTAAAATCCAAAACCCCAAAAAATGTGTGGCTATTATTAAAGGACAAATATGTCTATGTTAAATACTTCCCGGCATTTGACAAGTTTTTTGTTTTTGACGGTAAACTCTACTTTAAAACATATGAAACAAAAGGGGATAAAGTTTTATTCAGAATATTAGGCCCAAAGGGGAAAGAACTGAAAAATGTTTTTCTTCCCAATAGTCAGATATTTACAGTGAAAAATGGAACATACTATTATCTTAAAAGGAACGAAAATGATGATTGGGTTCTCTTTTCAGAAAAAGTGTTTTGAGTTTCAAATAAAAAAAATGCTTACAATTTTTTTGCGTACGTTTAAGAATTTTTTACTTTTAAAAAAGGAGTTTTTATGAAAAAAACTTTTATTTTATTTACCATTATATCTATTTTCTTCTTATTTTCGTGTAATCACAAAACTACTGAAAAAAAAGGTACGAAGAGGAACAAGCTTCTTGAGCAAACAAAGCCTTTAAAAGGTGAGATAAGGCTTGAACTTGAAAAAGTTCTGAGCTTTAACCCTTCGGAAACAAACAAAGATGCAGTGAATCTGGGAAGAGTTGGAAAGGATAAGGACGGAAATTTTTATTTTTCCTCCTCCAAGATTTCTGTGATTAAATATTCGCCCGACGGTAAATATTTAAAAGCTTTTTTAAAAAAAGGACAGGGACCGGGTGAACTCCCTTACATATCGTATTTTAGAATACTACCAGAGGGGATATATCTATCAAACGGGAGAAAGTTGATTAAATTTGATTTTGAAGGAAAAATTGTCTTTGAAAAAAAATTCAAAGAGAGACACGGAATTAAAATGGTAAAGGATAATGAATTTGTCGGGACATTTAATGATGTTAAAAAAGAAGGAGATAAAACTATTTTTAAAAAAGCTCTCGGTTTGCTTGATATTAATGAAAAAGTGCTTGTAAAGTATTTTGATACACTCAAGAGCGGAATTACAATAGTTAGAACCGGTAAAGGTGCGATTGCTTTTGGAATCAGAGGAGTATTCCCTGCAATGGAATGGGCTTATGATAGAAAAAATGGAATAGTCTATTTTGGCGTTAGCGATAAGTATAGGATATATTCTGTTGATTTGAAAGGGAATAAAATATGCTCTTTCGGGAAAAAACAGGTACCGAAAACCAGAACATATAAGGAAAAAGAGGAAATTGTCAATATATTCAAACAGATAGGAGAAGGAATAAAAAAGGCACTTATTAAAAAGATTCCTGATGAAAAGCTTGCTTTTATAAACATGGAGGTATCTCCTCCGGCTATCTGTTTGTTTATGACGGAGATGGAAATGCTGATGTTTTTGATATTAAGGGAAATTATATTTATAGGTTACTTTCTCCCGAAGGTGTGGAAATGGATGAGTTTGCTTTTTTTGGCGGAGGGTATCTTGGTTATCTTAAAGAAACTGATAAAGGGGATATTTTTATTGAATACAGAGTAAAAAAACCGGAAGAAATTTTCTACGATAAGTATAAGTAGGTTTTAGTTTTTCCCGATTATAAGCTTAGTTCTGTAAACACGAGGGAAAGGTTCTCTTTGAAAAAAATAAAAGTATCCTTCTTTATCAATGAATTCTAATTTTGTTGATTTTGGTAATTTGTATGATCCCATGTAGTTCCCTTTTAAGTCAAAGAAATCAAGATATCTTGTAAATTCATACTTCTTTTTATCTTTTTTCTTTACTTTAAAGACTGAATTTATAAGGTAATTTTCATCAAAAAATACAGGCCCCGAGTGGTCGGAAGGATATACGGTTACCCCTCCCCCTCCAAACACTTTTATGTTCGGGGGAGAAAGCTTTACATTCCTTTTAATAATTTTAAAAAGCTTTCCTTTAAAATCATATTCTCTGATTTCGTATTTGATAGGAATACTTAGAAAAACCCTGTCTTTATACACTCTAAAGCCACCATCTCCTATGGAGACTCCTATGCTTTTTGATAATTTCGGTCCGTACCTGTACTCTACGGGAAACTTTGAAATTAATTTTCCGTCCGAAGAGTATAAAGCAGAAGCTACTCCGGGTTGTCCTCTTAAAAATGTGTTAATAAACATTTTACCATCTTTTAAAAATTCTATATGAGTGCTCATTACACCTAATTTTATATCTTTTAAAAAATTCCCGTTTGTATCAAAGAAATGGAGAAAAACCCCGTCAGCCACTATAAGATAGTCTGATGGGCTAACATAGATATTGCAAAACTGGTTTCTAAATTCCCCTGGTCCTTCTCCTTTCCTTCCTTTGCTCCAGAGGTATTTTCCGTTTTTATCGAATTTCAATATTCTGTATCTCTTACCATCAAAAATAAAAAGATCTCCGTTTTGAGAAACGGCGATACTTAAATATTGACTGAATATTTCATAATCTTCACCATCTTCCTTTCCGATACTCAAATTTTCCTTGAACTTGATATTTTTATTAATGGTAAAATCACTTTCCTGATTTTCCATTATTGTCACCCCATTTTTTGTATAAACCTTTGCTTTTCCGGAAAATCCGAAGGTTAAGGAAATTATAAAAATTATAAGAAAAATAAGAAACTTTGTTCTCTTTCTCATTTCATCCTCACTGGGAAATTATTTATGTAACTTTTTATCAGACTTTTTTAAAAATGTAAAGAAGTAACTTAATTTGAAAATCTAACAAAAATAATTTAAATACCAAGCAAAGTAATAAATTTCTTACAGGTGTAAAAAAATAAATACCTTCATAAAACAAGAGATTTGAAAGCTTCCTTTTATTTAAAAGCTTTTAGCTTTGGAATAAATCTTGCTAATTATTTTTACTAAGTTTTAGGAGGTGCACTATGAAAAGAAGTGTGACATTAATAATTGTCTTCCTGTTTATATTGACAATAGGAGTTTACTCTTACGAGAGGAATGATGAGTATAGAGGAAAACCACCTGTAAGAGTGTCCTATGTACAGGGGGATGTTATGGTTCAGCGAGGTTTTGATCTTGGCTTTGAAGATGTAACTGTGAATTTACCACTTGTCGATGGAGACAGGGTGGCAACAGAGCAGGGAAGAGTTGAAATTGATCTCGGGAGAGGAAATTATCTGAGACTTGATTATGGAACAAAAATTGAGATTGATAAAAGAGGGGAAACCTTAAAGATTAAAATCTGGCAGGGTTCTCTCTATCTTGATCTTATGAACTTTACGAGAGAGGGAGATATTATTATTGATTTTAGAGAAGGTGAAATTGTTCCTCTTGATAGTGGATTAATTAGGGTTAATATGTATTCTGGTACAACAGAGGTAATAGTAAGAGAAGGGTTAGCTGAGGTTATCACTGATGATGGTTCAAGATATGTAAGAAGATCTCAAAAAATAAGAGTTGATAATGGAAGATTTATATCAAGACCGGTGTACATCTATTCTTCATCAAAGGATGAATTTGACAACTGGAATGATTATAGAAATGAGACATTTAGAGAAAGGATTGAAAACAGAAGAAGAAATAGATATGAAAACAGCTATCTTCCGGAAGTTTTATCCTCATACGAAGATGATTTTTATGAGAATGGAAGATGGGTTTATACAGGAGATTATGGATACTGCTGGAGACCATTAAGGGTAGTTTCAACATGGAGACCTTATTATAATGGACGATGGACATGGGTTTATCCTTATGGATGGACATGGGTTTCCTATGATTCATGGTGGTATACATATCATTACGGAAGATGGATCTGGGATCCTGTCTATGGTTGGGTATGGGCTCCCGGTTCAATGTGGGGACCTGCCTGGGTTGACTGGTTCTGGTATGGTGATTATATTGGTTGGGCTCCCATTGATTGGTACGGAAGACCTGTAATTGTAATAAACAATGTTTGGGTAAGAAATTACAGAAGAATTCCGCTTATGGCAAGATCGGTGGTTGTTTTGAAAAAGAGTTCCCTTATGGCAAGAAATATTTCGAGAGTTGCAATAAACACAGGAGTATTGAGAAGTGCTTCTTTAAAGAGGGTGAGTTTGAGACCTATTGGTGCTCAGCCTTCCGCTGTCCAATCTTTGAGGAAGGTTAGAGTCGGAAATAAGGTGATTTTGAAAAGAAGCTACACTCCGGTAATAAAGGCCAGCTCTTTAAAGTATAAAGGTTCAAATGTGAAAATTGTAAAACCTGCATCAACTTATAGAAAAATAACAACAATAAGAGAAAGTTCATTTTCTATAAAAGGAAAGAGCGGAAGTTCGGGAAAAGTTATAAGAAAATCCACTTATTCTACTACGGGCTCCCATTACAGAGTAATAAAAAAGAAAAGCGGTTCTACCGTGGAGACTACTTCATCCTCTTCCACAAAAGGCTCGTCCTCTTCTAAAAAAGTTATAAAGAAGAGGACTTTTACGGGGAGTAAGACAGTTAGTTCCTCATCCTCTTCAAGTTCTTCAAGTGGAAAGAAAAAGATAAAGAAGAAGAAAAAAGAAGATTACTACTCTTCCTATTATAGCGGAAACAGTTATAACTCATCTTCAGATCCGTATGAGAGCGGAAGATACTCAACAAGAACTTACAGAAAGAATAAGTATTATGGAGGTGGCTTTTATTCAAGATACAATAGAAAGAGCAGATATAAAACCTATTCGGGAGATTCTTCCTCTTATAATAACTATTATTCTTCAAAGGGGAATAGTTATAGTAAAAATTACAGAAGCTATTATTCAGGTTCAAAAAAATATTATTCTTCATCCAATAATTCTTATAAACCTTACAAGTATTATTCTAATGGCTCATCATATTCAAGTAGAAGCTCCTATAAAAAGTATTCTTATGGGGCGAGCAATAGCGGAAGTTTTTGGAGCAGGTTCAAAAGCAAAGCTTACTCTTCTCGAAAAAGCACACCCTCTTATTATAACAAGAAATCTTACAGCTCTTACTTTTCTCCGAGAAGCTATTCTTCAAGAACAAACAGTGGTTTTTACTATTCTCCAAAAAGCTATAAAACAACCTCGAGAAGCTCTTCCTCCTGGACAAGATCAAGAGCATTTTCTTCTTCAAGTTCTTCTTCAAGCTCAAGCTTTTCTTCCCACTCTTCATCATCTTCTTCCTCATCATCACATTCTACTTTTAAAAAGAGAGATTAATGTATAAATCCTGATCAACTTTTAAATAGATCAAAGGGGCTGCAGGCTCTTTGAAGGCCTGCAGCCCCTTTTTCTTTTTATATTATTTTTAGAAAAGTGATAAAAGCCACTCCAAAAAGAAAATAGCCATAATATTCTTTTATTTTTTCAGCCTTTGTGTGAGAGGAGAGATGACTTCCTAACCGGGCTCCTATAAAAACTGGGATAAAAAGAATTAAGATATTATGCCAGTTAACATTACCGATTGTCGCATGTCCTAAAAAGCCTGAGGCTGCACTTATCCCAACCATCAAAGCACTCGAACCTATCGCAATCGGAAGGGGGATTTTAAAAAAGCCAATCATAATAGGAACTTTAAACACCCCTCCGCTAATCCCGAGTATACTGATTATTATTCCCACAGAAAACATAATAGGAACAGCAATCCTAATATCAACATAATAAAAAAGCTCTTTCCCGTTCTCCTTCCATTTCCTCTTCCAGAACCATTTTTTATTTTTAATCTCTTTGAGTTTAAAAGAATAAGTCCCCTTTGTTTTGGCTGAGAGAATCATAAAGATTCCCGATAAAATTAAAATAACAATAAGAAAAAAGCTTAAAAAAGTATTGGAGAATAGGTGAGAAAAAAAGCCCCCGAGAAAAGCTCCTGCTGCTGTTGGTATTTCCAAAGCCATTGCCAACTTCCAATCAACTTTATGGGCCTTTCTGTAAACTATAGTTGAGGAAAATGATGTGATTAAAATTAAAAAAAGTGATAATGAAGAGGCTTCTTTAAAGGGAACACCGAGCCATATTTGAATAGGAGTGTAAAGGGATCCTCCTCCTATTCCAAAAAGAGCAGCTAAAAGCGATGATAAAAAAAGAACAATTATTAAAATCAATTCCATAATCTTCGAAATAACAGGTAAATAATCTTATTGTTCTTTTGAATTAAAAATTTTATCCTTTTTATTGATTGCCCTTATTGCTTCAATTCCGACTATCCCTCCTAAAATTACTAAAATTATAGCAACAGAAGATAGAATTGAATCACCTAAATTTTTTCCGAATCCCTTAATATAATTAAAAAAAAGAAGATAAAGAAGTGCTGCTTCGGTTACAATCCACATAAAAATTGCAGGAATAAAACTATAAAGTTTTGGTTTTTTGTAACCCACAAAGTATGCTGTTACTGTGAATAGAGAAAGAGCTGCTATTAGCTGGTTTGCGCTTCCGAATATTGGCCATATCACATTCCAGCTTTTAGTAGCAGCTAATATATACGCAAAAAACACACCTATAAAACCGGCAATCCATCTGTTAGATAAAATTTTATTCTTTTTAACGAGAGCTTCCTGAAACACAAATCTGCTTAATCTTACGGCAGTATCCAGTGTTGTTAAGACAAATGCATTTAGCATTAATATACCAAAAGCTATCCCTATATTTAGAGGGATTCCCAGAGATGAAGCGGCTCTTCCGAACCCATTCCCGAATGTTACTATAGGACCTTTTTTCATCAGATTTTGAAAAACAAAATCTCCAAGCCCTGAGGGAGCATTTTTCCAGAAGAGAGCTGAAGCAACCAACATTAAAACAAGAAGGGCTAAAACACCTTCGGAAATCATTCCGCCAACACCTATTATTCTTCCGTGTTTCTCTTTATCCAATTGTTTTGCAGTTGTTCCGGAGGCTACAAGTGAATGAAATCCTGATATGGCACCGCAAGCTATTATTACAAATAACATGGGGACTAGAGGTGTCCCGTTTGAGATAAAAGTGGTATGTACCGGACCATTTATATGAGGGTGCAAAATAAACATTCCCAAATATCCTATAAAAAGCCCTGCAAAAAGAATTGTCATGCTTAAATAATCTCTTGGTTGAAGCAATAACCAAACCGGGATTGAGGAAGCAATAAAAGAGTATATTAAAAATACATAAAACCATGTATTGTAAGATGCAACTATGGGATATTTGTATCCAAGATCTACAAGAAAAAACAGAATTATCCAAGCTATTATTGTTGAGGGGATAAGCTTCCACTTTAACCTATATACCACCAGTCCGAAAAGTATTGCAAGAACAATAAGTCCGAGAGTTGGTACTGCAATTTCAGGCTTTGATTCGAGGGTTTTCGCTGTAATTACAGCAAAAACAGCTATAATAAGAACAAGGCTGAGCCATACAAAGATTGAAAACATCCACTTTGCTGTGGGGGAAATTGTTTTCTCTGAAATTTCTGTTATGCTGACCCCATCATTTCTTACTGATGTCATTAAAGAAAAGTAATCATGGGTTATTCCGATGAAAGCTGTTCCCAGTAGAATCCACAGAAGAGCTGCTCCCCATCCGAAAAGGGCATAGGCTAATATCGGACCTACTATGGGACCTGCCCCTGCTATTGAAGAAAAGTGATGCCCAAAGAGAACAGGAGTGGGAGAGGGAACATAATCCACACCATCTTTTAGTCGATGAGCAGGAGTTTTTCTTGAATTATGGGGATTAATTATTCTTTTATCAAGTATCTTTCCATATACGAAATAGATGAGAACATACCAAATGATCCCCAAGAGTAAAATCCAGAATGAATTCATTTTTCCCTCCGTAAATATAATAAAAATTATATATCTTTCTATCGTCCCCTTCAATAGCCAAATTGATAATATTTTTTCTATGTGATAGGATTTTTATTATTACATATGGGAGGTGGAGATGATAAATTATAAAGATTTAGGCCTTGTTAACACAAGGGAGATGTTTAAAAAAGCAATGGAAGGTGGTTATGCTATTCCGGCTTATAATTTTAACAATATGGAACAACTTCAGGCAATTGTTGCTGCCTGTGTTGAAACAAAATCCCCTGTTATTTTGCAGGTTTCAAAGGGTGCGAGAAATTATGCTAATAAAACTATTTTAAGGTATATGGCAGAAGGAGCTGTAAAATATGCTGAAGAGTTGGGTTATGAAATTCCAATAGCACTTCACCTTGACCATGGAGACAGTTTTGAATTATGCAAAGATGCTATTGATATGGGGTTTTCTTCTGTTATGATTGATGGTTCCCATCTTCCCTATTATGAAAATGTTGCTTTGACTAAAAAGGTTGTGGATTATGCTCACCAGTTTGATGTAACCGTTGAGGGAGAGCTTGGCGTTCTTGCAGGGATAGAAGATGAAGTTTCCGCTGAAAGGTCAACATATACAAAACCTGAGGAAGTTGAGGATTTTGTAAGCAAAACCGGTGTGGATTCACTTGCTATTTCAATCGGGACATCCCATGGGGCAAATAAATTTAAACCTGAAATCTGTACAAGGGATAAAAATGGCGTCCTTGTTCCTCCTCCTCTTAGATTTGATATTTTGGAAGAAGTAGAAAAGAGGCTTCCCGGCTTTCCTATAGTTTTACACGGTTCTTCATCGGTTCCTCAGGATTTGGTTAAAATAATAAATCAGTATGGAGGAAACTTAAAGGATGCTATTGGAATTCCAGAGGATCAGCTAAGAAAAGCTGCAAAATCCGCTGTTTGCAAAATCAATATAGATTCTGATGGAAGACTTGCCATGACAGCAGCAATAAGAAAGTATCTTGCAGAGCATCCGGAGGTTTTTGACCCCCGAAAGTATTTGGGCCCTGCAAGGGAAGCTTTAAAGGAACTTTATAAACACAAAAACATAAATGTATTAGGAAGTGCAGGTAAAGCATAAGAATTATTGATTTATCTTTTACTTTATCTATAAAAAAAATTTATTCTCTGATAAAATAAGAAATAATGTTAAAATGGATAGAAGTAGATAGCAAAGCCCTTTTGCATAATTTGAGTTTAATTCGTTCTCTTGTGAAAAAGAAATCAAAGGTGATTTTTGTAGTAAAAGCTAATGCTTATGGGCATGGAATTGAGCAAGTAGTAAAAATCACTGAAAAAAGCAATCTTGTGGATTGGTATGGAGTTAACAGTATTGAGGAAGCTATTAAGTTAAGAAAGCTTGGGGTTAAGAAAGAAATTTTGATTTTAGGATATGTGGAAAGAGGACTCATAGAGGAAGGAATAAAAAATAATGTTAGATTTACGGTTTACGAGCCTTCCTATATTTTTGAGCTTGATAAGAAAGCAAAGAAAATAAAGAAGAAAGCATACTTTCATTTGAAACTTGAAACTGGAACAGGGCGGCAGGGAATTGAGAAAAAGGATTGGAAGTTTTTTAAAAAAGTTTTGAAAAAAATAGAATATGCAAAGTTTGAAGCTGTATCTTCACACTTTGCAAATATAGAAGATACGACGGATCACAGCTATGCCGAATATCAGTTGAAAAGATTTAATTCATTTTGTAAATTAATAAAAAATGATGGTTTTTCTCCTTTAAAACACTTCTCCTGCTCCGCTTCAACTCTTCTTTTTCCAAAAACACATCTTGATTTTGTAAGGGTTGGTATTAGTGCATATGGTTACTGGCCATCAAAAGAAACTCACCTTTCCTTTTTATTAAAATATAAAAATGAGCTTGAACTTAAGCGTGTATTATCATTTTATACAAAGGTAGCTCAGATCAAAACCCTAAAAAAAGGAAGTTTTATAAGCTATGGTTTAACTTATAAAACTACTCAAAAAACTAAAATAGCTGTTTTGCCTGTAGGATATTTTGATGGTATTGACCGAAAACTTTCAAATACTGGCTATTTTTTAATAAAAGGAGAGAGAGTTCCTATAAGAGGTAGAGTTTGTATGAATATTGTTTTGGTAGATGTTTCTCACATAAAAAGTGTAAACAGTGAAGAAAAGGTTACACTAATCGGAAGAGATGGAAAGGAAATCATTAGTGCTGACGATTGGGCTGAAAAGATTGGGACAATAAATTATGAAATTATTTCAAGATTATCTCCCGAGATACCAAGAATCGTAAAATGAAGTTTTTATTAAAAAAGAGGAATATTTTGTTGATCTTGCTTGTAATTTTTTCTCTGGTGCCGGTTATTTTATTTGCTGAGGAAAGTAAAAATCCTGTCGATGCTATTTCTCTTCATTTTTTAAAAAAATATCTGAATGCACAGCTAAAGGGGAAATATTTTGTTGCCTACATATCTAAAACTAAAACTGGTGTAAATGGAATTATACAAAGTAACAGCAACAGAATAGCTTTTCCTTTTTTTATTAATTTTATTAAACCTGGGGACAGGAAGGATGAAGATTATCCCTATAAATTCAAAGGATTACCTGCTAACAAACTTAAAGATGGAACTATTATTGTCAGAATCAAGGATTTTCTTGAAATAGGAATTAAAAAACCGATTAATGGATATGGTAATCCTATAAATGTGCTGAAGATGTTAGATGTGTCAGAAGCAATTGAAAAAGCCTCTAAATGATTAGAAAAAAGTACAGCTTTGCACTTCTTGTGTTTCTCTCTTTTTTAATTTTTATTCTTTTAACATGGGACTTTTTTTATTCTAAGTTCTTTCTTGAGCCTAAATTTGAAGAATTAAAAAATTCGAATATCTTGTTTATTACGATAGATGGCTTGAATTCTGATTATTTTGACGAATCTCTTTTACCGGAAGAACTTACGAGGAATAGACTTTATTTTAAAAATTGCATATCACCTGCATTTGGGGAATTATCATTTTATGTTTCTCTTTTTACATCAAAATACCCTTTTCATCATGGAATATACGATAATCTTTTTGGGAGTCTTAAAGGGAAATTACCCCAAATAAATTTCTTAAAAAAAAGGAATTATACTACAGCGGCTTTTATTTCAAATATTTTTTTGGCTGGTTTTACCGGTCTTTCTGAATCTTTTGATTTTTACTATGATGTTTTTAAGGTTGAAAAAAGAAAAATAAAAAGGATATTTATAAATGCTCAATACACTACTAATAATGTGCTTCCATGGTTGAAAAGAATAAAGAAAAATCCTTTTTTTGTGTGGGTAAATTATTCGGATTTAGAAAATCTTATTTTGGATGAGAAAAAGGAAAGTTTACTTGAGATTCAAAATAAGTACAAAAAGAAGCTCTATGAGATTGAAAAAAATATAGTAAGGATTATAAACTTTTTGGGTGAAGAAAAACTTCTTGAGGATACCATTGTAGTTATTGCTTCTTCTCGTTCAACTCCTTTGAGGAAAGGGAATATCTATCCGAGTTTTGTTGATCCGGATAGTGTGAAAGCACCTTTTTTTGTATATCTTACTAAATTAAAAAAGCCGAGAAAAACCACTATTACCAAAGAGGTTTCTTCTCTTGATATTTTACCTACTATTGTGTCAATTTTGACAGGGGAAAGTGGAAAGAGCTTTGATGGGATAAATTTAAAAAAGGTTTTGTATGGAATGAAACCCTCACAAAAAAGGGCTATTTTTTCATTTAATTATTATCCTAAATATCATCTGGAAGGAGAACTTGAGATTTTTTATTCAAATGGGAAGGAATCTTTTATTAAAGAATTTAATGGTAATACTTTTCGATTAAAAAGGGATAAGTACGAAAGAATTAGCAAAAAAAACCTCAGCAATAAAATTGATAAATTAACAACCGCTGGATTTAAAAAACCTAAAAAGATGGAAATAGCAAAGATTAAGAGACCTGTTATCAAGAGGTTTTCAGAAATAGGGCTTTTACCTCCTCTTATTTTTAAATTAAATAAAAGTTATTCTAAAAAGGAGCTCTCAGGTTTTATATTGGCTCGAAAGTATTTTTTTGCAAAAAAATTTGAAGAGTCATTCAAATACATAAGAAATTCTTCCCTTATGGAAGCGGATTATTTAAAAGTGTTAATATTTTTTAAAGAAAAAAACTATCAAAAAGCATTAGAAGTTTTAAAAGGTCTTGTGATGAAATTTCCTTACAATGAGCTTTTACTTTCAATGGTAAAAGGAGCTTTTGAAAAAACCGGAAAAATAGATGAGGGGATATTATTCTTTGAAAAATTAGCTGATACTTATGAAAATAATTTTTTAGCCTATAATCAGCTCGGCGATTTATACATATTTAAAAATGATTTAAAAACAGCTAAAAACTATTTTAATACCTCCATTTCAATAGCTCCTTTAAATTTTTATTCCTATTTTAGATTGGGGGTTGTAGAGGTGAAAAATGGAAACTATAACTCAGCAAAGGAATATCTTTTAAAATCTCTTGAACTTGAGAAGAATGCGGAAGATATCTATTATTATTTGGGAATTGTTAAAGAGAAGGAAGGGAATTATAAGAAAGCCTTGAAATATTATAAAAAGGAAGTAAATCTCTTTCCCGAAAATATAAAAGTTTACTTTAACCTTGCCAATATTTACAAAAATTTTAAGCAATATGAAAAGGAGATTTATTATCTTAAGCTTGTTTTAAACTTTAAACCTGATTCTGTTGAACCCTACTTTGATCTTGCAAGGGCTTATCTTACTTTACAGAGAAACCTCAGCGAAACAGTTTCTCTTGTTTTGAGGGGGATTCAAAATTGTAAAGATACAAAGATGCTTCCTGATGGATATAATCTTTTGTCTGATATTTATAAATACTTAGGAGATAATAAAAAGGCAAGGTATTACAAAAAGCTTGCACAAAAAATAAAGAAATATGGATTAAGCAAGTCTCCTGTATTCTAAATTTTATAATCTGATTTATTTTTGACGAATAAATATTCCTTGATTAAAAATGTTGATTGAATTACAATTTGATATGAAGAAGATTTTTATATTTATATTCTTGCTTATTTTTGTCTCTTTTCTTGGTGCTGGAAATTTAAATTTTTTGTTTTCTTCGAACACAGTGGTGCACAGTGATGAAGATTATAAGCTTCTTTATGGTTCTATGGCTTATGGATGGGATACTGGCTTTAGCTATGAGCCTTTTTTAGGGGCAGAGTTTGGAATCAAATACGGACAATCTTATGACTCCGGATTTTTATCATATACGAAAGAAAATCTTACTCTTAATAAAACACTTATTTCAGGTTTTATGAATATATATCCTTTAACCCTTTTTATGAAGGACTTTTTCTTTTACATTGAACCCCTTTTAGTTTTTGAGATGGATTTTATCTCTTATAAAGAAGAGAGTGTTTTGGATGAAGTTTCGGGGAGTAAGACTGTATTTTCCTTTGGCGGGGGAATTTCATTGAACTTGAATAGAAAGACAAAACTTCTCTTCTCTGTAAGATACAGAAATTTGAACCCTGCTTCTACCTCTCTCGGAAAAAATATAAATACAGAGGGGATCGTTTTGGAAGCAGGGCTTAGAGTGGCTTTTTATAATTTATGAAAGAATTTAAAATTATAAATCTTCCGGAGTGCGAATCCTCAAATAGTTTTTTAAAAGAAAGAAGAGGGACTTTTGAACCTTTTACTATTTTAAGATGTTTAAAACAGACACAGGGAAGAGGAAGGTGGGGAAGAAGGTGGTTTTCAAAGGAAGATAAGGGACTCACTTTTAGCATACTCTTTCCCGTTCAGAAAAATGATGATTATATATACTATCCGATGTCTGTTGCTCATTCTGTTGTAAAAACTTTTTCTAAACTTGATATTGAATCAGAATTTTTGTGGCCCAATGATGTTTATGTTAAAGGTAAAAAAATCTGCGGAATTTTAAATGAAAGCGTGACAAGAGGCTCTGAAAGCTTCTTGATATCCGGGGTCGGAGTAAACATTAATCTTGATAAGGAGGATTTTCCCGAACCTATTAAAAATACTTCCATTTCATTAAAAATGATTCTTGGGGAAGAGACTGCTCCGGAGTTCTTTTTTAAAAAATTTATCAATCAACTTTATTCTCTTATTGATGAAAACACAGCTCTTCCTACTATCTTGAATTTTCTAAAAAGAAATTCTCTTTTGAAGAAAGGAGAGAATGTAAAGGTGAGAGTAAGGGATAGGGAGATTGAAGGAGTTTTTGAAGAGATAACGAAAAATTTCAGGTTAAAAATCATCACTGATCACGGTGAAGAGGAATTTTTTGACGGGGAGGTTTTGAGGGTTGAAAATAGTAGCGATTGATATTGGAAACAGTAGTTTAAAAATCGGCTTTTTTGGGGATGATATTAATGATTTGGAAATTTCATGTTATCAGAAAGGAGAAAATGTCCCTGAAATAAAAGCCGAACTTACTGTAATTTCATCTGTTTCCGATTCATTGAAAGAGAAAATTTTGGAAAATATTAAAAGCGATAAAATATTTGAAATAGATCCTGAAAATATAAGTTCCGTAAAATTTGATTATTCTCCCCTTTCCTCTTTGGGAAGGGATAGAGTCGCCGCCTCTTTAGGAGCTTTTAGGTTTTATGGTGGAGATTCCATTATAGTTGATTTTGGAACAGCTATCACTGTTGATTATATAGATGAAAATGGAAGGTTTTGCGGAGGAATAATTTTCCCGGGACCTTTAACAATTCTTGAATGTCTTTCGGATAAAACCGAAAAAGTTAAGGTAAAGGAATTTTACCCGCAGACAGAAAACGGAAAAAATACCATAGGCTCTGTAAACTCAGCAATTACAAATGCTGTTTTGGGAATGATAGAAAGAAAGATAAGAGAGCATTCTCCGGAGCACATTATCTTTACCGGTGGATATTATGAGGACTTTATTCCTTTTTTTAAAGATATAAAAATTATCCCGGATAAATGGTTGGTATTAAGGGGGCTTTATCTTTATGCAAAAGAAAGGCTCGGATGAGAATTATTTTTACTCAATTGCTTATGAATTTTTAAGCAGAACAAAAAGAAGCTATTTTTTATCACCTCTTGAAATTGATTTGATTTTAAAATGGGAAGAGAAAAAAATTCCTCTTTCTGTTATCAAAAAGGCTTTAAAAGAAGGCTTTAGAAGAGCCGGAAGAAAAAAGACTCTCCTCTACTTTAAAAAAATCGTTGAAAAGGAGTTTAAAAATTATCTTTCCCTTTCCTCGGGTAAAAATGTGAAAAGTGCAAAGGGGGATAATCAAAAGAGAGAAGAGCATAAAAAACTTATTGAAATTATTCCTGATGAATATTTTAAGGAACTTTATACTGAATTTTTTTCAGAGGAGAGAACTTTTGATGAGAAGGTGAAATTTGATGAGATGATAGATAAAAAAATCTCAGAGCGCTTTTTCACTAACAGGATTTTGGAAGAAGCTGAAATAGAGTGGAGCAAAAAATATCCATTTATAAGTGTTGATAATAACACAAAAAGAAAACTCGTTGAAAAGTATCTTATTGTAAAAAAAAGAGAAGAGTTGAATTTATTTTCTGTAATGGATTTGTAATAATTTGGCTCTGAATTTTTTGTATCGGGCTTGTGTGTTATAATTTGAGGATAGAGAGGGTTTAATATGACATATTTACTGCATACTGAAGATTTGCTCGAAAACAATGCTGAGATTTTCTCAGGGCTTATAATAACCCAGATGAAGAAAACCGGTGGTAAAGATGAAGTTAAAGTCCTTCAATTGAAAAATATCACGGACACAGGAGAGGTTGAACTTGACGAGCTTGATTCCATAATGTATTATCTTGGTAAAATCAATGAAAAGTATTTTTTGAGAGAGGATGATATTATTATCAAGGCAAAGAGCAGCAATTACAAAGCCGGGATAATAAAAAATCTCCCTAAGGAAAATTTTTATCTTATTCCCTCATCTCAGCTCATAGTTGTTAGACTGAAAGAGAAAGTAAAAGAAAATAAAATTCTTCCGGATTTTCTGTGGCTCTTTTTAAACAGCAAGAAAGGGAAAAAAATAATCTCCGAAAAAACCTATGGCTCCATTGTTAGATTTGTGAAAACAGATACATTAAAAGAGATTGTTTTAAGTTATCCCTCCATTGGGACACAGGAGGAGATTGTTAAAGTGTACAAAAAAATGATGGAAAGAAAAAAGTTAGCTCAAAAGTTGCTCTCACTTTATGAGGAAGAGATGGAAACCTTCTTTGAAATTGCTTTTGAGGGAGAGATAAAATAATGATATTTTTTCTATTAAAAAAATTAAAGGAGCAAGAAGATAAAGCTGATTTGATTTTGGGACTTCTTCTCTTTCGGTTTTTTGACCTTAAAATGGGTGAAGATAACCTAAAGCGATTGACCAACGGTATCTCAAGCTCCAAATTGAAAAAACTTATAGGCACTTACAAAAAATCATTTGAAAATTATGATTTAGATTATTCCATTATTATGGAAAAAATGGTGAAAAAGATACCGGAGGAGGAATTTAAAGCTATATTAAACGAAGTTATAAATATAAAAACATCCGAAGAGCTTAAAGATGTGGTTGAAACAGTTGAAGATAAAAGATTTCCCCTAACAAGAAGAAACCTGAATTTTAAAAAAGTCGAAGGTTTTTTGGGGAAAATTCTCGGGTTAGCATCAAAAAACAGGACTGTTTATTTTCCCTTTGAAAGGAGTGGAAATCTTCCGGCTGTTTTGAAAGATGAAGATTCCAAAATTTATGTTGAGGTTTTTCACAAAAACTATTATTTAAGGGTGGTTTTGAATGTTTTGCTCAGCGGTAAAAAAAGTGTTGCGATAAGGTGCTCAAATCCTCTTCTGAATCCGTCTTTTGTTGAGAAACAAAAGCTTAAAAAATTCGGGCTTGTTTTGAGCAATCTTTCGGAGTATGACAGAGCCAAATACTTTATAGAAAGCCCTCACAAAAAATTCGGAGAAGCTCCCGATGTTCACAGATCAAGACCTGTTTTTATGTATTTAAACTATATAATCGAAGCCATTGAAGATGATGGAATAGGTGGAGTGATTCTTCCTCTTGGGGCCCTTTCCCGCGGCGGAAGGGATGTGCTTTTCAGAAAAGAGATAGTTGAGAAAAAAATTGTTGACACTGTTATTGAAATTCCTCCCGAATGGATAAAAAACACCTTTGCAAAGTATTCAATAATAATCCTGAATAAAAATAAGAAAACAGATGATATTCTGTTCGTCAGACTTGATGAGAAGATAAAAACAAATTTTGAGGAAATATATAAAAACAGAAAAACCGTAAAAGGGATTTCCTCTGTTGTTAAACTCAGCTCAATTACAGGACCTCAATCCCAATATTCTCTTTTGCCCGAAAGATACATAGAAGATAGGCATTATACAAGGAGCCTTGATGAAATAGCGGAAGAGATAGCAGAAACAAAAGCAAAACTTTTTGAACTTGACAAACAAATTTCAAAAGGTATAGAGGGAGTGAAGAG
>CAZWJH010000046.1:0-19747 GCA_964634755.1 uncultured Clostridia bacterium | reverse complement strand
GGAGTGAAAAATGATTAATAAAAATTTTCAAAGGGCTTTATAGTTTTTTGTATTATTTTTCTTTTTAGTTTATTATCGGTTTTTGCAGAGCAATCAGAAAAAGAGAAAGATTCTGAAAAAAAGAAGAAAGAAGAGAAGGAGACTTTTGAGATTGTTGTTACTGCTCCGAGAATGGAAATTCCTCTTAAAGAAAACCCTGCTGCGATAACTGTTGTTTCGGGTACTATTCTTAAAAGTTTACCCCGCTCAATTGCTCTTGATGAAGTTATGAAATTGGTCCCCGGTGTTAGGGTTGATAATCAGGCTGACGGAGAAAGAGTTCACTTTTACATGAGAGGACAGGGTATTCTTACTGAAAGAGGCACAAGAGGTATAAAAGTGCTTGTGGATGGGATTCCTTTGAATGATCCTACCGGCTTTGTTTCTGATCTTTATGATATTGATTGGGCAACTGTTAAGAGAATAGAGATTTTAGGAGGTCCTGCCGCAGCTCTTTGTGGCAGTGGCTCCTCAGGAGGGGTTATAAATATAATAACAAGGGATGACAGTGACTTGCCTGTTAGTGTAAGAGGCCTTTTTGTCGGAGGTTCTTACGGGTTTTACAAGGCTCTTACTGAAGCAAACGGAACTTTCGGAGGTATAAATTACAGAATATTAGGTTCCATGACATCGGGAGACGGGTATAGAGATCTTTCTGCTTACTCTGGTAAGAATTTTTACGGAAAATTTAATATAGGAGAAAGCGGGAAAAGCAGAGCAACTATCATACTATCAGCAACAGATTTTTTTAATGAAAATCCCGAAGGGTTAAATCTTGCATGGTTTAGCTCTGATCCGGATAATCTAAGAAGATTGGCAAATCCCGATGCTTATATTTTTAACGAATATCAAAGAACTCAAAGATTAACAGGTGGATTTCACGCTGAGTTAGAGCTTTTTTCCGGCTTAAAGCTGAATGCCATTGCATATTTGAGACACACAAAGTACAAAGAAGCTGTTCCCTCCTCTGTGATTTACAGAACTTATAAAACTCCGGGTATGACCCTTCAGCTTTCATATTCTTTTGATTTTGCAGGTGTTAAAAATAGTTTGAGCTCAGGGATTGATTTTGGTTATCAGAAATTGGATGAGTTCAAACATCCGAATTTGGGAGCTGCCGTTGAAGGTAAAGCATTGCAGAGTGATCAAAAGATAGGGCAGAGCGGATTGGGGCTTTTTTTTATTGATAGGATAGAGCTTTCCAAAGAAATCGGACTTTCTTTCACTGTGAGATATGATCGGATAAAAAACAGTTTGACCGACAATTTGAAAATAGGTGGAATTGATCTTTCCGATAGTGTTGAGTTTAAAAAATTAACCGGTAGAGTAGGTATTTCATGGAATCCTTTTGAAAAAACCGGTTTTTATGCTAATTGGGGTACTGGCTTTTTACCACCGGGAACAGAGGAATTAATAAATAGTCCTTATAATTACGGAGGTTACAATACACTCTTAAAGTCAGCTACATCTTCCGGTATTGAGTTTGGAATGAGAGGTGTTTTCGAGGATTTTAACTTAAACTATGATTTTGCTGTTTTCTATTTAAAAACAGATAATGATTTCGGAAGATACAGAATAAAGACAAGACCTCTTGAAACATTTTATGGTAACGTGGGGGCAACAAACAGATACGGTTTTGAGGCTCTTCTTGGCTGGTTTCCTGTTGAGGGGGTAGCTTTAAGATTATCATACACCTATTCTCACTTTAAGTATGATGAAGTTAAAACAATGGATAGCGGAACAATTTACAAGGATACCTTTCTTCCTAATTCCCCGGAGCATCAGCTGTACTTTGATTCTGAATTTAACATTATTTCAAATCTTACTTTCGGAGCATCTGTGGAGCATGTAAGCTCGTGGTTTATTGATGCTACCAACAGAGTGTTTTCTGATGGCTATGGAAAAACCTCTCCTTATACTTTAGTGAATGTCAGATTGATTTATGAATTTGATGTGAATGATATTCCTTTTGAATTTTTTGTTTTCAGAAGGAATATATTTAATACAAAATATTATGGGTTTACAGAACCTGACACTGACGGAAACTCCTATCAACCTGCGCCAACATCCGAATGGTCAGTAGGCTTTAGATTTGTAAAATAAAGTATTTCTTTCAATTGCAAAACTTTATATATTTTGATATTTTATAGCACACCAATTTTAACCATTTTAAGGAGGAATTATGAAAGAGCAAAAAGCAACAAATATTACATGGCACAAGCATAAAGTCAGTAGAGAGGAGAGGGAAAAACTTTTGAGGCAAAAAGGAGTTATTCTCTGGTTTACGGGTTTGTCCGGATGTGGAAAATCCACAGTGGCAAATGAAGTATCCCACAGGCTTCATCAAATGGGGAAACTTTCTTACATACTTGATGGTGATAATATAAGGCATGGTTTAAACAAAGATCTGGGATTTTCCCCGGAGGATAGAGCTGAAAATATTAGAAGAATCTCAGAAGTAGCCAATCTTTTTGCTGATGCTGGAATAATAACAATAACAGCTTTTATCTCTCCTTACAGAAAGGACAGGGATTTTTGCAGAAAGCTTGCGGGTGATGGAAGATTTATTGAAATTTATGTAAAAGCCTCTGTTGAAACCTGTGAGAAGAGGGATCCCAAAGGACTTTATAAAAAGGCAAGAGCCGGTGAAATTAAGGAATTTACCGGAATCTCAGCTCCCTACGAAGAGCCTCTTAATCCTGAAATTATTCTTGATTCCGATAATCTTACGATTGAAGAGGAAGTGGAAAAAGTTATGAATTATTTGAAGGAGGAGGGAATAGTTTGATTTTTTATGAAAGGAAAGGTTGAGGCTATAGGTAAGGGGGGCTATGGGATTGTTTTTAGCGAGGGGAAAACAGTATTTGTTCCCTATATAATTGAGGGTGAGGAAATAGAGTTTGAAATAGAGAAGAGAAAGTCTTCCGTTTACTTTGGAAAAGCTGTTGAAATTATAAAAGGCTCCGAAAAAAGAGTAGATCCTTTCTGCAAATATTACGGAATTTGCGGTGGATGTAATTTTCAGCATATCTCGTATAATTATCAGCTTGAGTTTAAGAAGAAGATTTTGATAAACAATCTTAAAAGAGTTGCAAAGGTGGAGATCCCTTTTGAAGTGGAAACAATTCCTTCTCCTTTTGCGGATAAATACAGAACAAAAGTCACCTTTAAGATAATTAACGGAAAGATAGGGTTTTTCAAAAGAAATTCCAATGAGCTTATAGAAATTGAAGAATGCATCATAGCGAATGAAAAGATAAATGATTTTTTGACTTATGTAAAAAAAAGAGGTTTGGTTGAGCCTGTTAGAAAAGGTGAGATAATAGTTCTTTCAAACGGAGAAAAAATAAGTGCGGTTTTAAAAAACGAAAAAAAAGAGTTGTATCTTGCGGATGAAAAAGGGCTTTTTTTTGAGCTTTTGGGATTAAAATATTTTTTCACTCCCCTTTCATTTATCCAATCCAACCTTTACAATCTTAAAACAATGCTTTCTCTTTTGAAAGGAGAGATGGAGGGAAAGGGAGAGACCGCAGCGGATCTTTTCAGTGGCACGGGCTTTTTTACAATGCTTTTAAGTAAGTATTTTAAAAAGGTCTATTCTTATGAGATGGAGAAAGAGAACATAAAACTTCAGAAGAAAAACAAGAGGATAAATAGTATTGAAAACATTAAAATAATTTCCGGGGATATTTTAAGAAAAAATATGATTTTCCCTTCGGAGCTTTTTGTGATCGACCCTCCCCGCGGAGGTATTACAAAAAAGGTTATTGAAAGAATTGTGCAAGCTTTTCCAGAAAAGATAATATATTTTTCCTGTGATTCTGCAACATTTTCAAGGGACACCTTTTATTTTAAAGAGAGAGGTTACTCTTTGAAAAAGCTTAAAATATTGGATAATTTTCCCCATTCGGATCACTTTGAAATATTTTCGGTTTTTGAAAAAGCTGATTAACTATAAAAAATCGGGCTCTTTTTCATAATCTATTTTGGGCTCCTTAAAAAGCAATAATTCAGTCCTTTTGGGATTTTTGAAAATTTTAAGGTTGTATCTGAATTTGTAGAAGTTTTCTCTATCTTCTATCTCTTTTTTTCTTTTTATGCTTAAATCAAGATATTCTTTTTCTTTATCAATACCTATGAATTTTCTACCTAATAAATTTGCCGCTATACCTGTAGTGCTGCTTCCTGTGAAGGGATCTAAAATCCATGCTCCTTTTTTTGTTGAGGCTAAAATTATTCTTGCCAAGAGAGATAATGGCTTTTGAGTTGGGTGTTTTCCATTGTTTTTTTCCCATGGAGCAATTGCTGGTAATAACCAAACATCTTTCATTTGTCTTCCGCCATTTATTTCTTTCATGAGTTCATAATTAAAAAAGTGTCCGACTTTTTCATCTTTTCGAGCCCAAATAATTTGCTCTGTAGAATGGGTAAAATAACGCTTGGAAAAGTTGGGAGGAGGATTGGTCTTTTGCCATGTAATTATGTTTAATATTTTGAAATTCAATTCTACGAGTATCTGCCCTATACTGAAAATATTATGCATTGTTCCGCTTATCCATATAGTAGCATCTTCTTTCATCTTATCTCTGATAAGTTTAAGCCATTTTCTATTAAATTCATTAATAAATTCAAAACCCTTTGATTTATCCCAAGTCCCTTT
This sequence comes from uncultured Clostridia bacterium, assembly GCA_964634755.1. Lineage (GTDB taxonomy): Bacteria > Acidobacteriota > Aminicenantia > JAMOAD01 > JAMOAD01 > JALXDT01. Next base: position 15,048 of record CAZWJH010000046.1, on the reverse strand, counting down.
ATTTACACTTACTATCTTTCCATTTTTAATTGTTAGTCCGTCATTTGAAAGAAAGTAGGGAGGATCAGCAAAAATCATATCAAATTTAAAGTCAAATTGAGGTAATATTTCAAATACATCTCCGTGAAGTAAAATAAAATCTTTTTTCTTTGATTTGAAGTATGGTTTAATCATCTTTTATTGTGCGTTGCAATTGAAACAATTTTAAATATATTTTCTCCCTCTTTTAAAGCCTCAAGAAGATTTTTAAACATGTAAGCTGTTTCTAAATTTGTTTTTTCCTGATACATTAATAATTTTGCAATCAGAAGCAAAAATTTCACACTATATTCTCCTTTATTTGAAAGTTCAGGATATTTTTTTGCTTCTTCATCAACTTCTTTTAATAAATCTTCATTTAACAGTTTTTCCCTTTCTTTTTTACTTCTAATGGGAGAGACATTTTTATTCCAATAATCAATTAAAAATTTTATGAATTCTTGGGTCTTTTCTTTTTCTAGACTCATTTTTATTAAAATATCAACAGCCCAGTGAATATGTTTAGGTGTTCTAATTCTGGACCACTTATTATTGGGTTCTTTTTGGCGATATTTTATTAGTAAATCGTATTTTGAAAGATCTCCCTGATATACTCCTAAGATATATTTATTATTAATTGTGAAAACTTTTAATGGTTTCTTTCTTTTTCCATTTTTGGTAAAAATCATATCAGGTGTATTCATTTTCTATAATTTCTTTTAAATATCCCTTTCTTAGCATTTCCAGATTTAACAAATAACCTCCACTATTAAAATATTCTCTTAAGGGGTTTAGTGTTGATTTCCACCCTTTACCATCCGTTATCCAAATAAATTTAATTCCTTGATCATTCCAAAAATCATTCATACGAATATATTCTGTGGCTGTTGATTTTAGTTTTGAGCCTGTACCACCGTAATAATTAACTTCAATGAAGTAAAGCTTGCTATTATTATTTATGGCAAAGTCAATGATTCTTGAATAGTTATCTACTTCTATCTTTATATTCCATTGTTCTTCTACTTTTTTCGCATTGGCTTGTGACATATATTCTATTTTCAGTTCATTACATAGATTTCTAATAAACTCTTCAACCAAACTTTCCATAAGTTTACCGCTACGATTTTTCCTCCCATTACTATCTAATCCGACTTCAACCCCCGTAGCATAACCAACCAAATTTTTTATTTTTTTATCTTTCAATAGTTCACCTAAACCACTTTTAAGAATAACATCAGCAAATGTTTCGATTTCCTCTTTCGAAAATTCTTTTTTAGAAAAATTAAATTCACGATAAATAAAATTCCGAGTATCAATAAGCACTTCCAAAGATTTCTCTCTTATTGCAAGAAGTAGTGGAATTGCTTTTATTGTAGTTGGATATTGTAATAATAAATTAACTGTTTCTTTGTGTAAATCTTTTTTCCCAATCAAATAATTCAATAGGTTTAATTCTTTTTCTATTGATTCAACATTTTGCAACACTTTTTCCCAGTTTACAAAATAACTCCATTGAGTGATTTTCTTCTTGAATGAAGAAGTTATTTCTTCAAAAAGTTCGTCGTCTGTTTTATTAAGTAATTGAGATAGTTTGTTCATAGCTATTACTCCTCTTAACCCTATAATTCATTATCAATAATTCACTCAGTTCTCCTCTTTTATCAGCTTTTGAGTTTATATGTCTTTTAGCGAAAACTCTTTTGATAAAATACTCATAATACAGGCTTTCAAAATAGCTTTTACCGGTTTTTTCATCTTTTACATCAGAGTTGCTCAATATCCAGTAGTATCCTAAATTATCTAATTTTTTGCAGAAATTAAGTAATCTTATTTGCTCATTGTCATCAAATCCAAATTGCGAATATGAATTAAAGTTGGATGTTCTATTTAGGGGTTTGTATGGGGGATCCATGTAAAATAATGTGAGACCTTCCGCATAATTTAGTGTTTTCTCAAAGTCCCCATTTAAAATTATAGTATTTTGTAATACATTGCTCACATTTATTAAATTTTCTTCATCGCAAATGGTAGGTCTTTTATATCTTCCAATAGGAACATTAAACTCATTATTCTTATTTACTCTATACAAGCCATTAAAACAAGTTCTATTAAGAAAGATGAATAAAGCAGCTTGAATTGTTTTCTCTGATTTTCTTGAATTAAAAAGCTCTCTTATTGAATAATAATATTCTTTTTGTTTTTGTAAATTATTACCAAATGAGTGATATTCTTTTTCAATATTTTTAAGTACTTTAATTAATTCTAAAACATTATCTTTTATTGTAATGTGCGAGTTAATTAAATCTTGATTGATATCATTGATAACCGCTTTTTTTATATTCGGGAAATTTTGAGTTATCCAGAAAAAAACAGCCCCCCCTCCTACAAATGGTTCAATGTATGTAAAGGGTTCTTTTTTTACAACATCAGGAATAATTTTTTTTATTTGGGAAATCAGTTGGTTTTTCCCCCCTGCCCATTTTACAAAAGGCTTTGCTAACTTATTCATCTTAACTCCATTTTTTATTATAACATTATTTTATTTAAATTGAAGTTAATTGTCAAAAACCTTATTTCTCTTGAAAGGCTCTTGGAAAAATTTTGGTTTAAAAAAATATTTGCTTAATATATAATTAAAATATGTTTAAGAAAATAAGTCTCTTTTTATTAATTTTTATCATTTTCTTCAAGGTTTACGGGCAAAAGTTGGTTTTTACGGATAATGATAATACTCCTTTAAAGGGAGTTAAAGTTTCTTTACTATTGTATAAAGGAAAAGATAAGGTTAATCTAAAGAGTGATTATAGAGGAGAGGTTATTTTAAAAAAATTAAAACAGGGGCTCTGGAAGGTAAGAGTTTACAAAGAGGGCTTTTATCCTGATGATTTTTTTTTGTTTTTAAATAAAAGAAATGCCTGGACGCCTAAATATCAGTTAACCGAATCAAAAAACAATTCTTCTGAATTTTTAAAGGCATGTGAATATTTTTTTAAATGGAAGGATAAGAAGGCTGCAAAAATCTTTGTAAAATATAAGGATCCGAATTCTTTAAGGTTAGCAGCTCTTTCATATTATTATTCAAAAAAATATGAGAAAGCTGAAAAACTTTTATCTGACACCAAATTTGAAAGAAATAGGGTTTTGTTAGCTGATATTTATTTAAGGGCTAATGATTACAGAAAAGCGGTTAAAGTTTTAAAAAAAATAAAACCGGAATCAGTTTATAATCCGGATATTTTAAGAAATATAGAAAAATTTTTTTATGAAAGGGAAGAGTATGAAAAGGCAATACCATTTTTAAAAAGGAGTATATATTTATTTCCAAAAGAAGCAAAAGCTTATTATTTTTTGGGGCTTTCATATGCTGCTACAAATAAAAGAGAGGATGCAATCAAAAATCTTAAAAAATTTATAAAACTTGAGCCGGATTCAGTTGATGTAGTCATAGCCGATAGTGTTATCCGAACTTTAAATGAGATGAAAAAAGAGGGGAAAAAATGAGATTAAAGAAAAGTATTATCTTTTTTATGATGTTTTCTATCATTGTGGGTATATTTGTTTTTGCTCAAAATGAAGCTTACGATTTAAAACCAAAGTACAAAAAGTGGATTGAACTTGTCCATTATATTATTACACCTCAGGAAAAAGAGGTCTTTTTTGCTTTAAAAAGTAATAGGGAAAGAGATACTTTCATAAAACTGTTCTGGAAGCAGAGAGATCCCACTCCCGGTACTCCTGAAAATGAATTTAAAGAGGAGATAATTAAAAGGTTTAATTATGCCAACAAGTATTTTAAATATGGTTCCACAAAGCCCGGCTGGAAAACCGATATGGGGAAGATTTACATAATACTTGGTCCTCCTGTTAACCGGGAAAGGATTGATGCTTATGGGCTTCAGCCAATGGAAGTGTGGAGTTATTATGGGGATTCATCCAGAAACTTGCCTCCTCATTTCAGAATAGTTTTTTTTAAAAGGCATGGTACAGGTGAATTTAAGATTTATGATCCTGCAATAGATGGTCCTGATTCCCTTTTAGTTAAAACTTCTGAGGTAAGGGATATAAGCCCTTTTGATTATGCAACTATTTATGAAAAAATCCAACAGATTGATCCTTCTGCTGCAGAGCCTGCTCTGAGTTTGATACCGGGAGAGATTCCTCTTAATTACCAACCTTCTCCATCGAACACTATTTTAATTTCTAAAGTTTTGGAAGCTGGGAGGAAAAACATTAATGTTAAGTATGCAAGGGATTTTCTTGATTTTAAAGGTGTTGTGAGTGTGGAGTATGCAACTGAGTATGTAAATTCAGTAAACACTGTGGATATTTTTAAGGATGTTGAAACAGGATTTAATTTTGTCCATTTTACAATTCTTCCAAAGAGGATTTCTGTTGATTATTCTGAGGTTAAAGATAAATATTATTTTATTTATAAACTTACAGTAAGTTTAAGTAGAAGTGGAAAGATCATTTATCAGTATACTAAGAATTTTCCTTTTTATTTTGATGAATCTGAAATAAGAAAAATAGTGGCAAAAGGTTTTGCAATTTCTGACCTTTTTCCTATTATTCCCGGGAGCTACAAATTAACTGTTCTAATTCAAAATACTGTGAAAAAAGAGTTTTCATATTTTGATAAAAATATTGAGATAAAAAGTGAAGGTAAAGATATTCCGAGGATTTACGGTCCTTTACTGGGTTATAGAATTAAAAAAGACAATTCCTTTGTTTACAGGCCTTATAAGATTGAAAACACAGTTGTTTCCGTAGATCCTAATAAAAACTTTCTACCCACAGATAATATTTATGTATTTTACTGTATTGACTCAGGAGGATATAAAAAGCCCATTACATCTCTTTTGGAGATAAAAAATAGAGTGGGTTATAGAGCTTTTTCTTTTAGTAAAAGGATTGAAATAAATAAAGATATCTCTGAAAAATGTTTTACTCAAAGGGTGGAGAATCCCGGAGCAGGCGGCTATAGTGTTAAGGTTTCTTTATTTTCTGATAGAGAAATTCCTTTTGAAGTAAAGGAAAAGCAGTTCAATGTTTCTCCTGTTAGAAATTTTACGCATCCAACACTTGTTTTTAAAAGACTTATTAAATCAAATAGTTTTCTCTATTATTGGACAATAGGCTCTCAGTATAAGAGCATTGGTAAATTTGATAAATCTGTTGAAAATTATTCAAAGGCATTCAAGCTCAGGAGTAATTATCCTCCTTTGACTAAGGAATACAGTGAACTTTTAATTCAATTGGGAAAAAATAACCAGGCTCTCAATGTGTTAGAAAGCCTAAAGGATGAAAAATACTTATTTGATTACTATTTTTTAAAGGGGATTGCTTTATTCAATCTTGGAAAATATAGGATGGCAAGGGATACTTTGTTAAAAGCTAATGATATTTATGATAGTGATTATAAATTACTGAATTATTTGGGACTTTCTTTCTGGAATTTAGGTGATTATGATAATGCGATTAAAGCATTGAGATATTCCCTGAAAATTTATCCTGAGCAGGAGATGATTAAAAAGCTTGTGAATAAGTTGAATTTAAGGATTAAGAAGAGATAATATTGAAAATAAAGAATTGATGAGATATAATAGATTCAAATGATTTGCTATTTGAATAAAAAATTTTTATCTGTCTTGAACTTTGTAAGAAATAAAAATGAGTATCCATATCTGATTTTGGGACAGCGTCACAATTCCTTTTTTCTTCCCGAAAATTTGATTCCTTTTGATATGGATATCTTTTCTGATTCCGAATACATGAATTTTTTTGAAAATGTTTCTTTTTCTATTAACCACATTGGTTTTCTTTTGACAAAACTTCCTGAAAATCCACCGATTCATTTGGGAGGAAATCTTATCATTGTTGATTCTTATAACTTGTATCAATGCTATTACACTGATGTTGAAGGTACAAAAACTTACTTCCGAGAAATTAATCTTTTAATGGGAGAAAAGAGAGATGACTTACACCACTGAGGAAAGAGAAGAGCTTTTGAAAATTGCAAGAGATGCAATAGAGTATTATTTGAGAACTGGAGAAAAGCTTTATCCTGAGGTAAAAAATGAAAAATTTAAGGAAAATAGAGGTGTTTTTGTTACTTTGCATGTGAATGGAAAGTTGAGGGGATGCATAGGGTATCCTCTCCCATATAAACCTTTGTACAAAGCAGTGGTTGACAATGCAATTTATGCGGCAACTGAGGATTGGAGGTTTGAGTCCATTAGATTAGAAGAGATGAGTGATTTGAACATAGAAATTTCCGTGCTAACAATTCCAAGAAGAATAGAGAGTTATTCTGAGATTGAAATTGGAAAGCACGGAATTATAGTCTCAAGGGAAGGTAACCGTGGTCTGCTTTTGCCTCAGGTACCTGTAGAACAGGGATGGGAGCTTGAAGAATATCTTTCAAATGGTTGCCTTAAAGCAGGTCTTTCTCCGGATGAGTGGAAGAGAGGAGTTGAGATTGAAGTATTTGAAGCTGAAGTATTCAAGGAGGGGTAAATGGAAGAATATAATGTTGAGTTTAAAGAAAATTTGAGGGAAAAGCCTTTCCCTGAGATAATTTACAATATTTATCAAAAAAAGTTATCAGGTGTTTTGAATGTAAAAAAAGGAGATGAAGAAAAGGGGTTTATTTTAAAGAGGGGACAGATAATTTTTTCAAAAACCAATAACAGAGATGAAAGTTTGGGAGCCTTATTGTTAAAAGCCGGGGATATTACTAAAGAACAGCTATCCAATGCTCTTGTTATAATGCATGAAAGCGGAAAAAGGTTGGGTAGGATTTTAGTGGAAATGAATGTTATTTCTCCGGCAAGATTGTGGGAAAGTGTTAAAGAGCAGTTAAAGGTAATATTTTATTCTATTTTTAATTGGGCTGAAGGAGAAGTAGATTTTTTTGAAGGGGAGCCGAGTATTACTGAGGCTATCGTTTTGACTGAAAATACACCGGATCTTATTCTTGAAGGGATAAGAAATCTAACTGATTATGATGTTCTATATCATTACTTGAGAGATAGGGGAGTTAAATATCTTTTAAATGAAGAAAAATTCAGAAAAAGACCTATTGTTCTTGAACCTTACGAAGAGTATGTGGCAAGATTAATTGATGGCAAAAGAAATGTTGATGAAATTATAGAAGTCTCAGATATAGGTGAGATTGAAACTTTAAGGGTTCTTTACATACTTAAATCTTTTGATCTTATTACATCAGATAAAAATGTTACAATGGTTACTCCGATACCGTTAAAAAACAGTGAAAAAGAGGATCTTGCTAAGATTATAAGAAAGTTCAACAATATTTTTTCATATATTTATCATGCGATTTTAAGAGAAGTCGGGCCGATAGGGGAGAGAGTTATTGAAAAGAATATAGGCGAAGTTACTCTTTATAGGGGAGATGTTTTTTCAAATATTACCCTTAAGAAAACAGGTACTCTTGATGAAGAGGAGCTTTTAAAATCTCTATGGACTATAAAGAGAGAGAAAAGAAAAAGTGTTTTGTTAAAACTTTTAGATGATCTTTTGATGGCAGAGATTCTTGCTGTAAAGAGAGTTCTCGGGAAGGAGTATGAGGAGAGAATAATTTCAATGATAAAAGATATTAATGGTGACGAAGGTAATTTTTAATATCTCTCACTCCTTATTAATGTCAACGAATCTGAATCTTGTGGATGGAAGATAAAAAAAGATTCTATATCATTATTGGAGGTCCTACTGCTATTGGGAAGAGTAGTGTGGGTATTGAATTGGCGAAACAATTGAATGGGGAGATTGTAAATGCTGACTCAAGGCAGATTTACAAAGATTTTGATATTGGAACGGGAAAACCATCTCCTGAAGAATTAAAAATTGTGCCCCATCATTTTTTCAGCTTCCTTGATGGAAATCAAAGATTTTCAGCTTTTGAGTACATGGAAAGAGCATCTCGGATAATAAGAAAAATTACGATGAGAAAAAAAGTACCAATTGTTGTTGGAGGAACCGGTTTGTATATTCATTCTCTTCTGTATGGTTTATTTCCGGAAGGCAAAAGAGATGAAAAATTAAGAGAGAAGATTATTGCAGAAGGTGAGGATAAAGGTTGGAAAAAAGTGTATGAAAAGTTAATGGAAATTGATAGAAAGTATGCGGAAAAGATAAGCCCTAATGATAAAGTAAGAATCATTAGAGCTCTCGAAGTTTATTACAAAACCGGGAAAACTCTTACCGAAAATTTTAGATTAACAGAATTTCCTCTTAAAGAGTTTTATCCTATTAAAATTTTTTTGAATGAGAGAAGGGATAAGTTATATGAAAAGATTAACAGAAGAGTGGAAATAATGTTTGATAATGGTCTTATTGAAGAGGTTAAAGCTCTTATTAAAAAAGGTTATAATGAAAAGTCCCCTGCATTTCAATCCATTGGATATAAGTACGCTTTGATGATTATTAAAGGGGAAATTGATAGAGAAGAAGCTCTTAGATTGATGCAAAGGGATACCCGTCATTATGCCAAAAGACAAATTGTTTGGTTTAAGAAGGAAAAAGGTTTTCAGCATTTTAATCCCTCAGATCTTGAAAAAATTATGAATTATGTCCAGAAAGAGATAAAATGGAAAGAGCTGTCATTGTAGGTGTATATACAGGTAATGTAAGAAGAAAGGAAGCTGAAGAATCCTTGAATGAACTTCAAGATCTTGTGATTTCTGCGGGAGCTGATGTTGTCGGTTCTTTCTTACAGCACAGAGAAAAGATAAATCCCAAATATTATATTGGGGAAGGGAAACTTCGTGAGATTCTTGAGAAAAAAGGAGAATTGAATTTTGAGGTTATTGTTTTTGATGATCGTCTTTCTGCTGCTCAGTACAGGAATCTTGAGAAAAGAACAGGTGTTAAAGTTATTGATAGAACTCAACTAATCCTTGATATTTTTGCTCAAAGAGCTAGAAGTAAAGAGGGGAAACTTCAAGTTGAACTTGCTCAATTAATGTATCTTTTACCACGATTAACGGGAAAAGGAGTTGAGCTTTCAAGACTTGGAGGAGGAATAGGGACAAGAGGGCCTGGTGAAAAAAAATTGGAATATGAAAGAAGAAGAATTAGGGATAGGATTGCAAAAATAAAGAGAGAACTTAAAACCATTTCAAAGAGAAGAGGCCTTCATAGAGAAAAGAGAAGAAAATCAAAAATTCCTATGGTTTCTCTTGCTGGTTATACTTCTGCAGGAAAAACAACGCTTTTTAATCTTCTTACTTCCGAGGATTATTTTGTCTCAAAAAAACTATTTTCAACACTTGATCCCCTTACAAGAGTGGTTAATTTGAAAAATGGATTAAAATTTTTTATTTCTGATACTGTTGGTTTTATTAAAAAACTTCCCGTAGAACTTGTAAAAGCTTTTAAAAGCACATTAGAGGAGATGGTCCAATCTGATTTAATCTTGCATGTAATAGATTATAGTAGTGATAGATATAATGATAATATACTTTCTGTTAAAAATACATTTGAAGAGATCGGAGTTTCGGATAAAAGTGTAATTAATGTTTATAATAAGATAGACAAAATTGACGATGGTTTCTCACTTTTAAAGAAAAACAGGGCAAAGGATGATAGGGAAGTTTTCATATCTGCAAAAAAAGAGTGGGGTATTGATAATCTTTTGGAAAAGATTGAGTATGTGCTTTTTAAGGATTATAAGCTTTTTAAAGTTAAGTTTTCAGCAAGAGATGAAGGTGTGGTAAAAAATCTTGATATTTGGGGATTTGTAGTAAAAAAAAGCAAAATTGGTGAAGAAATTATCATTGATGTTTACATAAAATACGAAGATATGGTAAAATTTTTACCGAAATTAAAAGGAAAAGGCGAAATCCTATGAAAAAATTCTCCATTTTTGTTTTGATTGTTTATAGCTTGTTAATTACTTTTTGTGCTCGAAAAACTCCATCTATAAGACTTTATGGGGAGAGGGCACTTACTAGATCAGCAGGTTGGCAGTATCTTGAAAAAAATAAACCCCGAAAGGCTATTTCTTTTTTTAGTAAAATTGATAACCCATATTTAAAAAATACAGGACTTGCTTATTCTTATCTTGAGATGAAATCTTACGAAAAAAGTGAAAAGCTATTTAAAAAGGCATTGAAACATAGAGAAGGTTATTCAGCTTTAGCAGGTTTAGCTCAATTAAAAGAAATTGAAAAAAAATTTGAAGAAGCTTTCTATTACTACCGACAAGCATTGGAGACGGGAGAAGAGGAAAATCCTTATATTAAGAGTAAAATGGATTATCTCAAAGGAGTTCTAACACAAAGTCTATTAAAGAAACTTGAAAAAGAAGAGTCTCTTAGGAAAAGAGCCGATTTAATAGAAGATATTCTATTTGTCTCTCCCGAAATGAGTAAATTGAGGGAAGAATTAATAAGGTACTATTTCTCAGAGGGAAATTATAAAAAGGTTGTTGAACATTATGATGAATTATTAAATTATGAAAATAGACCGGGAAAAAAGATAAGAACTATTTATGCAAAATCTCTTTACAAAAGTGAAATGTATACAAGTGCTCTTTTGGAAATGGAGGAACTTTATAAGGATTATCCTGATGACCTCGAATTTGAAAGATTATACTATGATTGGAAAGCAAAGATAGAATCTCTGAAAATTGATAAATATATAAAAAGAATAGAGGAAAAAAAGAGTATATCAAGAGAAGAGCTAGCTGCTGTCCTTTATTCAAGATTTAGTAAAATTATAGATGCATTACCCTTAAGACCAAGAATAATTTTAGATATACAAAACTCATGGGCAAAAGATTTTGTTAAAAAAGTTGTTTTTACAGGAATAATGAAAGTAGAGTTGAACCACAATTTTAATTTGAGCAAAGAAGTTTCTCGCTTGGATATGGCTGAGATATTGTATAGATTTACGAAGAGAGTAAAAGTTAGAGTTAAAGGGAAAAAGATTAGAATTGCTGATGTTCCTCCTTATCACTTTAAAAGAAAATATATAAATTTTGCTGTAAGCAATGGTTTGATGGTTCTTGATAAAGACAAAAGGTTTTATCCTCAAAGAAAAATCGCTGGTAAGGAGTTAAGTGCTATTTTAGAAAGACTATCAATTTTACTGAGAGATAAGAATTAATGAAATTTAAGACATTTGATGCTGTAAAAAATGAACTTTTCAAGTTACCGAATGAACTCACGCTTTTAAGAATATTTTTAACACCGATTGTTCTTGTTGCGATAGTTTACGGGAAAGATAATTGGGCCTTTTTAATTTACACTATTGCAGCTATTACTGATTTTTTTGATGGATATATCGCAAGAAAACGAAAGGAAATTACTGATATTGGGAAATTTCTTGATCCTTTAGCAGATAAATTGATGTCATTAACGATGTACATTTCTTTGAGTATGAAGGCTCTTCACCTTACGAATACAATACCAACTTGGCTTACTATTTTTGTTGTTTCAAGAGATTTAATTATTGTATTTGGGATAGGAGTTATTTTTTTATTAAAAGATGATATTATCATAAAAGTTTCTATATGGGGCAAAATTGCTATGGTTTTGCAAGATTTGACAGTATTTTTTGTCCTTCTTTTTAATTATTTAAAAAGACCTTGTATTTTTATAAATTATCTTTATGTTTTAACCTTAACATTTGTATTAATTTCAACTTATGGTTATGTTAAGATGGGGTTTAAAATAATAGGGGATAATGGGGGCAAAAATGTATAAAAAATACGCACCTTTGTTTAATCTTCTTATTTTTTTAATTATCTATTTTTTTATATTTGCCTTTTTTGCAGCTTTCAAAGTTATTCTTGCGCCTCTCCTTCTTTCGGTTTTACTTGCATATTTTCTTGACCCTATAGTTAAAAATGTTGAAGAAAAAATCAAATGGGGAAGGCCTTTTATCTCTTTCTCCATTATTGTGATTTTTATTATTCTTGTTATAGGGCTCTTTTCTTTGGTAATTCCTATTATAGTAAATCAATTCAATAATTTTATGAAAAATTTACCTGAACTTATCGATAATGCTACAAAATCAACTTCAAATTTTACAAAATGGCTGGATAATCATTTTAAATTGCCTTCTGCTGTTAAAATAAATTTTGCGAAGGAGCTCGAAAAAGAAATTTTGAAGTTTCTATCAGGATTATCCTCTTTCATACCTTCTATATTTTCAAATATATACAGCATAATATTGAGTATCCTTTATCTGATCTTAATACCTATTTTTTCCTTTTACCTATTGAAAGAATTGCCTTATATCAAAGATTTTTTAGAAAAATTAGTTCCTCCGAGAATAAGGCCTGCTGTAAAAGAAAAGGTTAATGAGGTTAATGAAGTGGTTTCCACTTTTGTAAGAGGGCAGTTTATTATCTCTGCGGGTTTAGCTGTTGCTTATTCAATAGGCCTTTCAATTATTGGATTGCCTTTTGCAATATTAATAGGGATAATAGCAGGTCTTGGAGATATTGTTCCGTACCTTGGAACACTTTTTGGGGTTTTACTTTCTGTTATTGTTGCTCTTTTTTATTTTCACACATTAAAATCTGTTCTTTTGGTGATTTTAGTCTTTGCTGTAATTAAAATTGTTGAAGACTGGTTTGTTTACCCTAAGTTAATAGGGGATAGAGTAGGTGTCCATCCTGTTATTATTATCCTTATTATTATTTTTGCCGGAGAGTACTTTGGGATAACAGGCATGATTCTTTCCATTCCCTTTGCAGGTGTTTTAAAAATATTTTTAAGAGATATTTATGAATGGTATAGAGAATCTTTTTTGTACAATAAAGAGGTAGAAATACTGGTAGAAGATATTCCTGGAGAAGAAAGGAGGAACAATGAATAAAATTGTAATGATTCCGTGGATGATTGAAAAAACTCTTGTAAAGGGAGTTCCTAAGAGAGAACTTATGAAGGCAAAGGTTTTTGATAGCCAAGATAAGACAATAGTTTACGATTTCCTTGGATATTCTCATTCTTTGTCTTTGCTGCAACTTTTGTCAAAAGATATAGAGAAGATTATTTTTTTTGGTGCAGCTTCTTTTTCTGGAGAGTATAAAACAGGAGATATCGTATATCCCAGAGAAAATTTTATATTTTTGAAGTATGAAGATAGATTTACGAAGCGTTTAGAATTAGAGAAAGATAAAAGAACAAAGATAGAAAAAATTTTTAACATTAGATCAGCTCCTTCTATGACAGTTGATTTTGCTGGATTTTTCCCATTGGAAGAATTCAAGAAATTGAACAGGTATAAGAATAATTTATTTATAGAGATGGAATGGGGTTTTATATTTAGATGGGCAAAAAAACACAATATAGAAGCTTATCCTATTTATATTTTAACAGATAGATGGGGAGATAAAGTGAAAATAAATGATAAGATAAAAGGGAATTTTAAAAAAACTTTTGAAAAAATAATGGAGGAAATGTGAGACCTAAAGTTTTGTTAACAAGAGCTTTTCAGGATAAGCCAATTAAATACCTTCTTGAAATTTCGGAGTTAACTATTGGCAACTATGAAAGGAACTTAAAGAAGGAAGAGATAATTGAACTGGTAAGAGATAAGGAAGCTCTTATATCTTTACTTGCTGATCCAATTGACAGAGATGTAATTGATTCTGCTCCAAATTTAAAAATAATTTCAAATTATGCGGTTGGCTACAATAACATTGATTATGATTGTTGTATTAAAAAAGGGATTTATGTTACCCATACTCCGGGTGTCCTAACCGAAGCTACTGCAGATATTGCTTTTGCCCTTCTTCTTGCGGTTTCAAGAAGAATTGTTGAATCTCACAATTTTGTGCTTGAAGATAAATTCAAAGGATGGGAACCAAATTTATTACTTGGGAAAGAGATTTCAGGAAAAACAGTTGGTATTATAGGAATGGGGAGAATAGGAAAAGCTTTTGCAAGAAGATGTAAGGGTTTTGGAATGAATGTTATCTATTATTCAAGAACAAGATTATCTAAAAAAGAGGAGAGTACCCTCGGGGTTGAGTTTAAAGAATTAAATGAACTTCTGAGAGAATCTGATTTTATTTCACTCCATATTCCTTTGACAAAGGAGAGCTACCATCTTTTGAGCAAGGAAAGATTGGAACTTCTAAAAAAAGATGCGGTCTTGATAAATACAGCAAGAGGTCCTATTGTGGATGAAGAATATCTTATTAAAATGTTAAAAAAAAGAAGGATTTTCGGAGCTGGTTTTGATGTTTATGAAAGAGAGCCTGTTGTTCCGTATGAACTTAAAAACCTTGATAATGTGGTGCTTTTGCCTCATATAGGTTCAGCTACAGTGGAAACAAGAGAAAAGATGGCTATGATGTCTATAAAAGCCATTGAAGATTTTTTTAAAGGAAAAACCCCCGAAAATCTTATTCCAGAGTGGAAAAAGTTCTTAAATGGGAAATCTTAATTTAAGTATTTCACCCACTGTTGAAGCATTAAAAAACAAAAAAATAGTCTGTATCCCTACTGATACTATATATGGGCTTTCCGTAAGTGCTTATGAAAAACAGTTATTAAAAAAAGTTTCTGAACTTAAAGGGAGAACTTCACCTTTTATCTTGTTGATGGATAGTCTAAATAAAATAAGGGGAATATTGAATGAAATTCCTGTTTCTTTTTTGAAATTAAAGGCTGCACGATTAATACCGGGGCCTATTACTATGCTTCTTAGGGTGAGGGTAAAGGTTGATTATATAGTCTCTTCAGAAGGGAAAGTTGCTGTTAGAATCCCTTCTATGGATTTTTTACAAAAAGTTTTAAGGGAACTTGATTTCCCTATAATCTCAACAAGCGCTAATATTTCGGGTAAGCCTCCGGCAAGGACAATTGATGATGCAAGAAAGTATTTTGGTAGAAAAGTTGATCTCTATATTGATGGTGGAGAACTTGGCGGTTATCCTTCTACTATAATAGATTTAACTGAAGACTCTGTGAAATTGATTAGAGAGGGCTCGATTCCTTTTAATAATATTATTGATGCTTTGAAAAAAACAGTAAACACTTGTTGACATTT
>CAZWJH010000045.1:0-20143 GCA_964634755.1 uncultured Clostridia bacterium | reverse complement strand
AATAATCCCTAAACCACCCCACAAACTCTTTGACACCTTTTTCTATCGAGGTTTTTGGTTTATAGCCAAAATCTTTAATAAGCTCTGAAACATCAGCATAGGTAGAGGGGACATCTCCCGGTTGCATTGGTAAAAAGTTCTTTTTTGCCTCTTTGCCAACAGCTTTTTCAATGGCTTTAACAAAATCCATCAACCCTACAGGGCTGCTGTGTCCTATATTGTATATTTTATAAATCTCCTTTTGTCTTTCTCCACTATAAATTATTTTAGAAACCCCCTCAATAATATCATCAATATAGGTGAAATCTCTTTCCATATTACCGTAATTATAAACATCTATGGGACTGTCTTCAAATATAGCTTTTACGAATTTAAAAGCTGCCATGTCAGGACGCCCCCACGGTCCGTACACTGTAAAAAATCTCAACCCTGTGGTTTTTAAACCGAAAAGATGGCTGTAAGTGTGAGCAAAAAGCTCATCAGCTTTTTTTGTGGCAGCATAAAGGGATATGGGCCGGTCAACATTATCAGTCTCTTTAAATGGAATATCTTTGTTTTTACCATAAACAGATGAGGAGCTTGCATAAATAAGATGTTCTATTTTGTTATTCTTACTTGCCTCCAGAATATTCATAAAACCCAAAATATTGCTGTTTATGTATGAATAAGGGTGAGTAATACTATATCTTACTCCGGCCTGAGCCGCCAGATGGCAAATAATATCAAAACCTTCTGTTTTAAAAAGAAAATCTATTTTCTCTTTGTCCTCAAGATTAAGTTTTATGAATCTGTAATTTTCATACTTTGATGATTTAACGAACTTTCCATACTCAATCTTTTCCTTATCAATACCAGTCTCTTTTAATCTTCCGTATTTAAGTTCAACATCATAGTAATTGTTGATATTATCAAAACCTACGATCTCATACTCTTCATCTGCAACTCTTTTTACAAGGTGAAAACCTATAAACCCAGCTGTGCCAGTAATTAAAATTTTCTTCATTAATTCATCTCCAAAATTTTATTAGATAAGCTACCGCCCTTTATTATCTTGCCGCACTCTCTTCCAAAATTAAAGCCAAAACCATATATGACTTATTTATATTACAAAAGCCTTTATCTGTCAAATTGAAAAGGCCTTTTGCTCATTCCACATACCCCAAACTTCTTAGTTTTCTGAAAACATCTTTATCAACTTTCTTTATTCTTTTATTTTTGAATTTGCTTAATTTTCGCATTATCAATTTTTTGAACCTTAAAGAATACTCTTTTCTTTGAAATAAA
The DNA here is from genome assembly GCA_964634755.1 of uncultured Clostridia bacterium. GTDB lineage: Bacteria > Acidobacteriota > Aminicenantia > JAMOAD01 > JAMOAD01 > JALXDT01. The sequence goes on along the minus strand of CAZWJH010000045.1, from coordinate 18,859 downwards.
ATATTATTGAGTTCAAAAGAATCTCGCTTTAAATTATAGAACTCATCAGGATAATCAGATGCATAAATATATTTAAACCCCTCTTTAATTAAAGCCACTCTTATACCCCTTTCATACTCAATTTTCCATAAAGGAGCTTGTTTATTCTCTTCTCTTTTTTTGTAAAATTGTCTTTCGACAAAAACAGGTTTGTTTATTTTTTTGTTAAAAAGAACTAAATTCTTCAAAGAAACAGAGCTTATGGCTTTTTTAAGTTTTTTATCAATATTAATATTAAGGAAATCAAGAACAGAGCTGAAGATATCAAAATTTTCAACATATTCTGAAAACACCTTCCTCTTCATTCTTATATCCGAAAAATAGAATATCAAAGGTACATGGATTTCTTCCTGATAAATTTGCTTTGCATGCTGAAGCCAGTTGTGCTGACCCAACCCCTCTCCATGATCCGCGGTTATTATAATAAGAGAATCTTTAAAAAATCCTCTCTTTTTCATTATTTTAAAAAATCTTTTTAACTCTTCATCTACATATCGGATCTCAGAATCATAGCTTAAAATGTGCTCATAAAAATTATCAAAGGAGTTTTGGAAAATTTCAAGATTTACATTAGCCCTTTTCACAAAATCTTTTAAAGATGCTTTGTTTAACTGCCTTTTTACATACTCTATGTACTTTTGTGGCGGATGATAAGGAAGGTGAGGGTCAAAAAGATGAATCCAAACAAATAATCTATCTTCGGGGCGAATACTATTATTAAGATACATTATTGCCTTATTAATAGTGAGTCTCGCCGGTCTGTACTTGTATCCGTAAGTTTTCACCGTATCGGGGGGCTCATCATAAAATTTAAAACCCTGATCAATGTGAGACGCTAAAAAATGTCTATCAGTAGAGGTAAAAGCAAAGGTCTTAAACCCGGCTTTTTTAAGAATTTCTGCAAGTGTGGTGTATGAATCTTCTAAAATATAACCATTGGCAAGCACCCTGTGCTCAGAAGGATAAAGGCCTGTCATTATTGAGGCATGAGACGGACAGGTTGTAGCAGACTGGGAGAAGGCATTTTTAAACAAAACACCATTTTTTGCAAGAAAATCAATAAATGGAGTGGTTTTTACAGGATAACCATAGCAGCTTAAATGATCAGCTCTTAAAGTGTCTATGGTGATTAAATATACATGTTTTATCTCTGGGATATTAACTTCTTTTCTATTTAAACATCTAAAAAATAGAAGAATAACTAAAAGTATAAAAACTATTAAAAAATTCTTTTTATTTTTAAACATTTATATTACCTTTATAAATTCCACTTAAGGGGCAAAGGACAAAAAATAAAATTATCCACCGCATAAAATAAAAAACTCTTTGTTTCCTTTTATATTCCATTAAAAGGTATATATAAAAAATTATACTAAAAAATGATTATAATAACAAAGGAAAGAGCCCCTTTCTGAGAAAGGGGCTCATAGGAAAATCTCTAATCTTTAAAAATTTCTTATCATAGTGTTTATTTCTTCAATGCTCTTTTCCATACTATTATTTACCCAACTGCACTCATCGTCATAGGGGTTTGGGTTTGCACGGGGAATAGGATCAACAGGAGCAATCACTACCTTAATATACTTAGAAGAGTCTCTGATTCCAGTGGTTTTTTTAATGTCCCAAATCAACTCTTTCCTAACCCTTATAGATTTCCCCTTTTTTAAGCTTTTAAAAAAAACACTTTTTAAAGTATTGACTACAGGTGGTGAAGAAGAAACAATATCTATTCTAATATGGAAACCATCCACACTACCATAATCCAAACCACCTATATTTTTAACAACACCAGTTATTTGAATTTTAGCTTTGGTGGGAGAATATTTCTGTAAAATCTTAACATCAAGAGAAACAACAGCTAAATCAGGACATTTATAAATCTTACCACCGTGAGTAGCTTCGAGCTTATTATAAGAAACTGCATTAGGAATCCTTTTAATACCATTATTGTCCGGAACAACTTTTATGGGAATTTGCCCTACTATCGTACTTCCCGAAAAAAATATAAGCTTAAACCCTTGAGGATTTTCCTCCATCATGGCTCTCTGTCTGGGAGTAAGATTAAGATTCATAACAGAAGGCATTGTGCTAAATCTTACCTTTCCACTTCTCACCGTAGGAGCATATGTACCAAGATTAGCCACTTCTCTGTTTCCCTGAAAGAGTTTAACTGTAACAGGGCTTTTAACCCTGTTTTTTTCAAGAGTGGCTCTTATTACTTCAAATTCCCTTATACGGGGTCCGGGGCCGTGCATATAAACCGCAAGCTCTGCCAAATTCAACCCCGCAACAAAGTTCATATTTCCGGGGAACGGAGTACTACTGCCGCCACCACTGTTACAGGAACTTTTTATTGAAAATTCATCACTCATGTCAGAATACTGATTACTAAGAGTTTTAATCATTATTTTGTAATTTCCATCGGAAAGACTATTAGGAATGGTCCAGGAATAAGAGCCATCATTGTCTGTTGAGTCAGAAATAGCCAAAACACGAGTGCTACCCTGATAAAGTCTAACCTTAACTAACTCTGTAATATTGGAAGAGTTCCACTGAATTAAATATGTCTTATTCTTCTCCCAACAGTCTCCAGCTGCAGGCTTTACAACTGTTAATGAACCTGAAGGAGAGGGTTGATTTGCAATTGTGAAGATATTACTATCATCATATACCTGATTATCCAAAGTTTTTACCCTTATTACATAATTGCCAGACTGTACACTATTAGGAACTGTCCATTGGTAAGAGCCGTTATTCAATGTGCTATTTGTAATGTCCAGAACTTTCGCTCCATTCTTTAAAAGCCTGATTTTAACATGGTCATCCATCTGTCCAACTTTGTTCCAGGTGATGGTGTAAGTCTGCCCATTGTACCAAATACTTCCAGAATGAGGATTAGTAACAGTTATAGAAGGAGAACTAAGACCTAAACTAACAATAAAAGATATGATTAAAACGAAAAGAAAAAGCCGTTTTTTCATCCTTTACCTCCTTTTTAATTTTTCAACAAACATAAAGTGCAAATTTCGTGCCATATTGGAAAGAGAACTAAGTAATAACATTCTAAAAAAAACACTTATATAAAGGGAACATTTATGTTGAGTTAAAAACAATTTTGTCGAATAATAAAGTTCTTACAGAAATAATCCACCTAAAAAATTTAGCATAAATTAACACAGGTTTAAAACAATAAAAGACTTTGCATAATCGCATTACTTCTTTTATTATCTTTTTACCTGAATCACTTTTTCCCCTATGATTTTCCCTGAGCCAAATATAAGAAGCTTATAAAATTTGTTGCTATTTATCTTTCTTTCTACATTAATATTCACCTTCAATTTTGAAGGTATTGAATTAAAAATAACCTTCCCCTTTCTTAAAACGGGGCTAAAAGTCCCAAGATTTGCAACCACTTTATTACCATGTAATAATTTGAAAGTTACTGGTTTATTTATACCGGCTTGTTCCAGATAATTTCTTATTTTATCCATTCCTTCCAGAAAAAAAGTACGAGAGTTAAAAGAGAGCAAGATTTTCACCCAATTCTTTTCGGATAAAAATTTTCCTATACTGTTTAAATTGGGACAATTTGTTTTTATTCTGAAGAGTTCGCTATCACCATACTTTTGATTATCAATAGTCTTCACCCTTATATAATAAGTACCATCAGGAATAGAAGCGGGAATATTCCAGGTGAATTCCCTATCATTAAGAGTTGAATCAGTTATACTCAGGACTTTAGTGTTTCCCTGATACAATCTTATCTTCACATAAAAGTTCATTGTCTTGTAGGGAACCCACTCAATATGATAACTCTTCCCTTTCTCCCAACAATCATTGTCTTTTGGATAATTGACTCTAATAGGACACCACTTCAGCCAGATACATTGAGGACTGGTTATTTCAAACATTTTACTATCCCCATAAACCTTGTTATCCAAAGTTTTTACTCTTATCTTATAATTCCCATCATAAATAGTAGTAGGAACTAACCACACAAATTCTCCATCATTAGGAGTATCATTACTAATATCAAGAACTTTTGTGTTCCCCTGCATTAACTTAATCTTAACTCTTGAATCCATGGCCCCGCTTTTTACCCATTTTATAGTATAACTATAGGCTCTGTAGAGGTGCCCGTGTCCAGGATAAATTACGGTAATTGAGGCTGAATAAAGAAAATTACCAACAAAAAATAAAATAAAAACAAAAGGAGATATTTTTTTACTCATTTTTACCTCCTACGATATTTTACTTTAATAAAACACATATGCAAACTCCGTGCCAATTTTGAAATTTTTGAAATAATTAATATTTAGAAATAGCCTCCTAAATAAACCTTTGATAATATCCGCCTAAATTGATAAACAACCCTATTTTAAAAACCAAGAAATAAATGAAAAAGGGAGGCTAAAAGAGCCTCCCTTACAACTTTTCCGGGAATTTGTCCGAATCACTTTTAAAACAGTAATCTATTCCATCTCAACTTCAAGATAGGAAATTTTGTATTTTATTAAACATGCCTGATTTAGCTCTATTTTTGAGTAATCGCCAGTTTCGCCTACATATAAAAGCCCATAATTAGCTATATTAATCCATTCAGAAACAATGTCTTTCAAATCACCGGGATCCCAGATTCGGGAAATTTGAGGATCACACTGAAAAATGTTAATATAATTTGGATCCTTTATTTTGTAAAGCTTAAATCCACATTTTCTGCAAGGAGTAATTCCAGCACATTCACTTTTTCGGTTCTTATAATGGATAACAGCTCTTTTAACTATCCCCTTACCTTTAAGAAAAGACACATTGAAATATACTGTTGACCTGTAGACATCAACCCAACCGTCTTTTCTCACGGGATCTTTATTAAATGCCAGACTTGCAAATCCCGCCATTACAGTATCAAATGGTTTCAAAACAAAAGTATCTTCGGTAAGAACACCTGCTAATTCACCCTTTCCTTCTCCACGGAATCTTATGTAAGCTCTTTCAATTTCAGGCTTTATGTAATATACTTTTTTCCTGAATTTTAATTTTTTAATAAAGTTTTTGTTAATACTTCCCTTAGTGAGATTCATTTTCTTCATTCTTGTATTTATTCCGGAAATATTAGAGAATTCTTTTAGAATCTTGAAATTATCACTATCATCAAATATCTTATTATCAATAGTTTTTACTCTAACTACATAATTGCCATCAGGAAGAGCGGTCAGAACTTTCCAAGAAAAAGAGCCATCATTTTCAGTGCTATCCGTAATATTTAAAATGACCATATTTCCCCGATAAAGCCTTATTTTTACTCTTGAGTTCATCTGTCCGCTTTTATCCCATTTTATCGTATAAGTTTTTCCCTTATACCATACATCCCCGGTTCTGGGTGATTTTATTGTAATTGTACCTGAATAAGCTGTTATAGCAAGAAATGAAATAACCACAACCAAAAGTAAAACTTTTTTTCTCATAATAACCTCCTTTAAAAAAAGTCCTTCAACTTTTATGCCAATAGTTGGAACATTTGAATACATTGATTTTTAACAAAAAAAGGTAAATATAAATGATTTTTCTCGACAATTCTGTAAATAAGTAAACAATTTTGTTGTAGCTTGTTTTTAAAAATTTTAGTTATAAATAAAAAAAAGGGAGGTTTGAAGAACCTCCCTTTATAAATATGTGAGCTTTGTTTTATAATTATTTATTAGGTTCAACTTCCACCCTGATGTAAACATTATCCAGGTAAGTCATACATGTTTTATCACCTCTCATATATCTATTTTCGCTCTCCCCCATAAAAAGAAGCCTCGGATAATTTTTTCCGCTCTTAATCCATTCCTCAACAAGAGAAGCGAAATTATCTATTCTGATAGGTTGAGAAGATATTTTAGAATGAAATATATCCGATTCACTCTTTATAACATTATAAACCTTAAATCCGCATGGTCTTGTCCCTCCCATACCGGAGCACTTGTTTTTATACCTGCGATAATGCAAACTTGCTCTTACAATCTTTCCTTTACCTTTTAATTGTTTTACATTAAAACCAAGCTCTGTTCTGTAAAAATACAGCAATGTTTCACTACCAACTTTAAAACAGTAGTAGCCTGCCCATACACCAAATGTCGGTGGTGTTTCATTGCCATATACATCTGTCTTTCCATAACCTTTGGGGCCATAATATTTTTTTGCGCTGTGAGCGGCAGCATCAGGCCTTAACTTATAAACCTTTGTTCCGAAGCTCATTTTATCAATGAGCTTTTTTTGAGTATTTTTAAGGTTAATGCTACCTTTATATTTATTCACATTATCAAATAATTTTGAAGGCAATATGCGAAAACTGTTACTTTCTGCAGAAGTTTTATTATCCAGTGTGCTCACTTTTATTCGATAAGAATAGTTATAATTTCCTATACTCAAAGGAACTTTCCAATTATAAGTTCCACTGTTAGGAGCTGATGTTGCAATATCGAGTACCTTTGACCATTTTTCATATTTATATAATTCGATTTTTACTGTTGGACCTATTTTCCCAGCTTTGGTCCATCGTATTGTATAAGTCTTACCCGCAACCCATTTATCCTTGTAAGTTGGGCTTATAATATCAATATCATTTGCTTTTATAAAAAATCTCTACTCCAACCTCTCACTTTATTATCAATAGTCTCAATTTTTACTTCATAATTACCATCAGGAGGTATACTCTCAGGAACTTTCCAATTATAAAGTCCATCATTATCTGTGCTGCTTATAATGTCTAAAATCTTTTTTTCCGGCTCACAACATTTCTGATTAAAAAGTGTAATCCTGACTTTTGAATTTAAATTTCCTCTTGCTTCCCACTTAATAGGATAAGTATAACCATAATATAATGTAGAATAAGAGTCACCAGGCTCTTTCACTATAATATCGAAAGTACCTATCTCAAAAGATACATTATCAGCAGACACAAGATTATCCACTGTCTTTATCTTAAGAGTATAAAAACCATCGGGTAAACTTCTTGGAATTTGCCAGTTATAATAACCGTTATTAGGAGTATTGTTAGTTATTGAAAGGACTTTTGTTGAACCCTGATATAATTCAATCTTTACATTTGGATTCATACCTCCACTCTTTGTCCATTTAATCTTATAACCCATCCCTTTCACCCACTTATCCCCTGAGTGAGGATATGTTATGGTAATTTTCCTTGAAGTGGCAACTTTCTTTGTAATAATAAAGGAGTCACTATCGTCAAACACATGATTGTCTACTGTTTTTACTCTTATTATGTAATTACCATCAGCAAGAGTAGCAGGAACTTTCCAGTTATAAGAGCCATTGTTAGCCGTGTTATTCGTAATATCAAGGATTTTTCTCCCACCTTGAAACAGTCTTATCTTCACCTTTGAATCCATGGCTCCACTCTTTGTCCATTTGATTGTATAAGCTTGCCCTTTGTACCATGTTGAGCCTGAATGGGGATTTGTGACTGTGATTTTTTGAGAATAAGCAAAAGCAGTAATAAAAACCGCAATCAATAGAATCAAAAAAAGTTTTTTCTTCATTATAACCTCCTTAAAAAACAGCTTAACAACTTTTATGCCAATAGTCGGGAGGCTCAAATACACTGATTTTTAACAAATAAAAAATCATTGAGAGATTTTTAATGACAATATTGTCGTAGAAACTACACAATTGTCAGGTTTTAAATAAGCTGTTATTCTTCACTTTAAAGATGGAAATTCTTATTCATTTCTCCATAAAAAAATTACACAAAAAGATATTTTAAAAATTTTGTGGTCATTTATTTACTTTTACTCTTACCTGGTAAATAGTACTGTAACCTTTCTGCTTCCCAAAAGATTCTAATATTCTCAGTGCCAGAATTTTAAATTCTTTTTTTGTAGGAATCTTTAACCCTGTAATTCTTAAAGGCTTAACTTCACAAGATTTTAATCTGATGTTGCTGTGCCATATTACTTTATTCTCTCCTCTTGCTGTCAAAGGATTGAAATCATAAATAATATAAAAATCCCATGCTTTATCTTCGCTACAATTATTTCTTAAAGTAAAGAAAATATCAAACTTATTATCACTTAAAACAATAGAACCTCCGGAAGGAACAGCTCTTAAATTTGCTTTTCCGATTTTTATCATTCGAGGGATTATTCTAATATTACAATATTTTTTTCCAAGTATTTCCCCCTTGTAAAAAGTTTTGGAAAAAGTATTGTTTTTCCTATTCAAATCATATATCTTTTTTAAAGGATCGAGTGTAACACTATAAGTTACCTTGCAAATATCAGGAGGCCAGGAAAAGCCTCTGAAGAGTGTTTTTGTACCTGTTTCACCTCTGGCTAATTTTAAACGAGTCTTTCCTTTTCTATCAAAAGCATATTTACCTCCGCTTAAAAATTTATCCATCCCAATGACCCTATAGTCAACATAGCCTGAAAAATCATCACCATTATTTTTAACAGAAATATTAAAACTATTTACTATATTCTTGTCAGGCATGCCATTTAACCTAATCCCTTTTACTTCTAAATCTGGCTTTTGGTCAGTTCCTATGATGTAGAATGGTTCACTTTCTCCGGAAACTTTACCATCCACAGTTTTAATCTTAATATAATAAGTACCGGAAATCAAACTTTTAGGAATCTCCCATCTAAACACTCCATCATTTTCTGTTCTAAATATAATTTCTATTAAATATGCTCTATTTTTACATAACCATATTCCAACAAAATGATCCATACCCCCTCTTTTTTCCCATTCTATAGTATAAGTAGAGCCTTTCTCCAATTTTTCTCCTTTTGTAGGTTTCTTAACAAATATTGAAGGTGAAGGTGTGCTTTCAATTCTAAACACTCCACTTTTTCCAGAAACAGCCTTATCTATTGTCTCTAATTTTATTAAGTAACTTCCGGTGGAAATACCCGATGGTATTGTCCATCTGAATTTCCCATCATTTAAAGTTGAGTCAACAATAATATTTTGTAAAGTAACACTATCAGATTTGTAAAGAGTTATTTTCAAATGAGAATTCATGTCCCCGCTTTTAACCCAGGTAATTTCATATGAATTTTCTGCTGTCCAGGTAACTCCGGAGCCAGGAGACACTACCTTTAAAGTAGGAGCAGAATACTTTTTTATAGTAAACTTTTCACTATCATCATACACGAGGTTGTCAATTGTTTTAACTCTTATATAATATGTTCCATCATTTAAATTTGCTGGAATTGTCCAAGAAAAAGAACCATCATTTTCTGTGTTATCAGTTACCCCAAGTATTTTAGTTCCTCCCTGATACAACCTTATTTTTACTTTTGAATTCATATTTCCACTCTTATCCCATTTTATAGTGTAAGTTTGACCTTTGTACCAAATATCACCAGATAAGGGAGATTTTACTGTTATTGTTTGAACCCATGCAAACGAAACAAATATTATAAGTATTAAAATAAAAAGAATAATCCTTTTTGACATTTTTGCCTCCTTTGTGTTTAATGAAAAATTAGATCAATTTTTATGCCATTTCTCTTTTATTGCTATTAAAAAGCTTTACATATTAAGATAGATAAAAAAATCTACAAAACCGTCGATTTCACACCTTTTTTGTCATTATTTTTTACTATTAAAATAAATTCTCTTCCCTCTCTTCTCTTTATTTTACTAAATTTTAAAATTTTCCCTTTTTCGAATCAATTTTCAATCTCTTTCTTATATAAAACTCACTTGATTCACCATAAGCTTGTCTTGACTGTAAAATAAGTTTATAAAGTCCCTCTCAAAATCATAAGGAACTCGCCACTCAAAAGAGGTATTATCTTCATTCACAACAAAGTAAACAACTGCTCTTTCTGGATTATATTTACCATTTGTCACATGAACAACTCGGAGTTCCATCTTTGGAACCTTAGAATTCTCCTTGTTTTACATTTGAAAACAAATTTCTCCCCTTTGTATATTGTTACTGTACTATTCGGGGGAGGAAAAATAAAATCAAAAGAGATCATTACAGAAAAAGGGCGATCTGAAAAATCAAAAATATTGGGATTATTTACACTCTTCACTTTCATTCTAAAACCATCACCGGGTCTGACAATACCAAAATTATTCGGATTTTTAGAAGCAGGCAAAACCCAAGTGTACCAGTAATAACCTCCTTTATTTTGAATGTTTCTTCCAATTTTTCCCAAATATCTATCTCCCTTGTATAGTTTTTCTCCTCTTGTAGGAGAAGTAATCGTTATACTCTGGGAAAAAGATAAGTAAGTCACTACAAAGAAGAAAATAAAAAAAATCTTTTTCTTCATAAAAAGCCCCTCTTAATCAAAAATTGTTCCTGTTATCACTTTTGTCTTTACCCGGCTTTTGTTGTTGTTTTCATTTTTTTCCTCTACTACATTGTAGTAATCTATTATAGCCTCTATCCTCTTGTATCCCAGTTTAAACCACTTTGCACTTCTGTTAATTTTAATTATCTGGCCGGGAGCAATGGAAGGGACATTATAAAACTTTACTCCATTTCCTTCAATGTAAGTTCTTAGTTTACAGGGGGAAGAACTGCTATCTCCTATATTTTTTATTTCAAATGTTATTTTATGAGAGAAACCAATCCTTGAATTCATTCCAACACCTATAAAAGAGACGATTAAATCCGGCAAGCCCTTAAAATAAATCGTTTTTGTAACTTTATTGTTATTATAACCATATTCAGGAAAGGCTTTTAGATTGGGATTTACAATAAAAGTAAAGGTGTAATTTCCTTTTCCATCAAGGAGAAATGTTTTGTCTAAAGTAACGGTCATCCCTTCTGGCAAGGAAACAAAGATTCCTGTCAAAACATAACGCTGATATTTACCGGTAGATCCGCTTATCCTTAAAATATAAGGGATATTAACAACATTTTTATTACCTTTGTTTTTAACCGCCACATGAAATTTTACTTCTCCCATTTTTGAACCCGTAAAATTCAGAGTTGTGCCATATACTTCAAGATCAGCTTTGGGAATCTGTTGAAGGTTAACATTTATCCCCCCGACAACCTTAATACTACTTCCTATAAAAAACACCCCACTTTCCCCACTTACTGTATTATCAACGGTGGTTACTTTTATTTTATAATCTCCTGCTTGCTCAAGATTTGATGGTATTGTCCACTCATATACTCCATCATTGGGAGTTGAAGTTGTTATATCAAGTATTTTATTATTATTTCTAAAAAGGCCTATTTTAACATTGGAAGCCATAGTGCCTCCTTTGTTCCACTGAATATTATATTTTTTGCCATAATACCATTGATCACCCCAATATGGCTTCATTATAGAGATATAGGTATTAACATCAGCAATTCTGAAAGCACCACTATTACCGTAAACAAGATTATCGATGGTCTTAACTCTTATAAAATAATCACCGGCAGTCAGGTTCGTAGGAATTGTCCAGATAAAAGAACCATCATTCTCTGTAGAATCTGTTATTGACAGAACCTTTGTTGCACCTTGATACAATCTTATCTTTACCTTTGAATTCATAGTACCGCTTTTTGTCCATGTAATGGTATATGTCTGTCCCTTATACCAAACTTGCCCTGACTGTGGTGATGTTACAGTAACTGTCTGAGCAAAAGAAAAACCAAACCCAAACAAAAATAAGATAATTGTCATTTTAATCTGTTTCCATCTAAACAACATATTAAACCTCCTATTTTTTTAGTACATATAATACACAAAATTTGTGCCAAAATCGAAGAATAAGGATTATAAAAAATTATTATAAAAATTTTTCCCATTATATGATCTTCTTTCTCTAACAAAATTGCCGTGTTTGCGACAAACTTGTCTTTGTGAACAATACATACAACAAATATAAATTTATTTTATTTTTATATTTCTCCTAACCTTTTCAATTACGAAACTTCTACTAAAAGAAAATGGCCATACTGATACATCAGATACTTTTATTTTATCTTCGGGTAAAAACTAATTGCTTTACTTATTTTATTATTATTGTAAGAGGTTTCGATAATTACCCTTTTTCCATTATCTAAAGGATTAACCTTAAAAATAAAAGTATATTTTTCTGATCCCATTAATTTTGATAGAGAAATCGAATAACTTTCATCAAAGGTAGCTTCTTCCCCTCTTTGAATTGGAGGAAGATTTCCTCTTTCAGCTAAAACAGTTGAGTTAATACCTTTTAAAGTTCTGATGATTTTAAAAAGATAAGGTACACTCCCAGCATCTGCTAATCCTATATTCTTGACAACTACATGAATCTTTATTTTTTCATAAAACCCTTCCACTTTTTTAGAAATGTCTTCTCTTAAAACCGCTAAATCTGGAAACTTTAATTTTGAGACAGGACGGGTTGTACTCTTTTTTGTTATTAAATTCCCATTCTTAACAAGAGGATTTGAAATAATAAAAGCAGCACTATCTCCATAAACAGAGCCATCACCTGTCTTAATCCTTATATAATATTTTCCTGACTCAAAATCGGTAGGAATGGTCCATGATTCTGTTTGGGAAAGACTTTTACTAACATTGCTTGTACAGGTTAACTGTTGCTTTGAATTAGAGGGAACTATTAAGTCTTTGTATATACTAATCTTTATCAAAGTACCTGAGAGAATACCTCCCGCCTTCCATTTTATTCTATATGTCTTCCCCTTATACCACACATCATTAGAACTTGGGCTCTCAATTCTTATATAGGGATTTTTAATAGTAAAATTTTCACTGTCATCATACACCTGATTATCAACCGTCTTTACTCTAATTTTGTATGTTCCCGGACTTATCGTATTCGACACTGTCCAGTTAAAGCGTCCATCATTTTCTGTTCTGTCAGTTATTCCTAAAATCTTAGTACTTCCCTTATAAAGCCTTATCTTTACAAAATCGTTCATATTTCCGCTTTTTGTCCACCTTATTGTGTATCTCTGTCCCTTTACCCATGTGTCTCCTGAATGCGGAGAGGTTACTATTATTGTTTGTGAATAAATAAAGCCTATCCCCAACAAAATGATTAAAAAAGTTAAGAGAACCTTTTTTTTCATTTTTTTCCTCCTTAAAATCCCACAAAAGACATTTGCAAATTCCGTGCCAAAAAATCTTCTTTTTTATATCTAAAAAATAAGCAAAAATACCTTCTCTCTTCTAACCCATAGACGAAACTGTGTAAGCAAACGACAATTATGTCGAATAGTAACTTATTCACTTCTTATTTTCCAAAAAAATGATAAAACCAGTCGTATTAAGGCGGAGGATTTTTTATTATCTTTTTTTAATAATCATTATACCTTTAAAAATTCATAGTTATTATAATTTTAAATACTAAAGTAAAAATCTACATTCCTAAAAAAATAGTAATATTTTCTCCCTATAAATTTAAAATAAAAATGTAACCATACAAGTGGATTCATTTTACTTTAATTACTTTCTCATCACAAATCTTAGGGTCAAACCCTTTTCCATTATAACTCACTACCCACGCTCTTATATGACAATGATAATCAACCAGATGAAACCAGGGCTTTCTTACTATTACAAACTCTTTAGAAGAGGTAATTACCGGTAGATTGTGGTAGGTTGTACTTTTCCCCTCTATATCGATAGATACTCTTCCATCGGTAACTTTACCATAGGGCGTATGAAAATGAATTTTTATTTTAGACCTTTTCCAGATACCGCCGTTTTTTACAACTTCTATATAACAAAGGAGATGAATGGGAGCTTTAATACCTCTTTGCACTATTGTGTGAACATTATTTTTATATCTCAACTCCCTAAAAGAATGGTGAGGATTAATTTCAATAGTCAAAACAGCATTAACGATTCTATCTCCAAGATGAAAATGTGTTTTAGTAACAAAAGGAAGCAGTTTACTCTTATTCACACCTATGTAATCAATAACACTACTTATGATCTCTTCACCGAACATCCTATTATGAGAATCATACAATCTTATCCTCAGATAAACAGGAATCCATCTTGCAGCTTTTTTACCCCTGTTCCGTATGGTGATTTCACCGTAAAAAACACCATTGCCATAATTCCTGATTTCCTTATCTTCCCAAAAGTCTAGCCAACCTTTTGTTTTATCAATCTCAAGATCAGGTAATTTTGGAGGCTCAGAATTTTTGTTTGAAACCTGGGTTTTAATACCAGTTTTATTCGAAGAGGTTAAAGATCCGGATGAGATTCTAAACACTCCACTGTCCCCGTATGTACCAGTATATTTTTCATTTTGATTAAGTCCTCTTATTCTTATCACATACTTTCCATTTTGAAAGTTGGTGGGGATATGCCATTTAAAACTTCCTGAATTTGAAACCACCATTCTTGTAACTCTACGAGATATTGAAACAAAACCTGCATAAATACCTATTTCCACTTTCGGTTCATCAGGAGGTTTATTCCACATCCACTTTATCCAATAATCTTTGCCGGGGTGCCAGGTAGAAATAAGCCTGGGATGTGGACTTGTAATTTTTATGACTCTGTTTGAATCTGATGCCCATGCAGAGCAGTAAATAAAAAGAATCAAGATTATAATTGTTAAAGCGCCTCTTTTCATAAGCTTAGCCCTCCTTTATTTTATTGTATTAAAATTAATCCGGATCCTATTTAATACTCATTGAATTATTGGTTTCATTTGATTCTATAATATTATTTTTAGAATCTATTACCAATTTTGCTTCCGGAAACACAATATTTAATCTTGAGAGATAATCTGTTTCACCTTTTTCATTAAGCTCTTTTATTACAAATTTCGGAAGAAAAAACTCCAATGCATTTATAGAAAATCTCTCTTTACTTGTATTTATTATCCTTACATAAATCTTCTTGACTTCCGGTAAAGGTAATTTTGCACTTTTATATTTTAAATTTTTTATAACCGCCTCTATACCATTCACCCCTATCTTTGTTCTAACTCTATCAAATGTCAAATCCGGAAAAGTCAGTAATACTCTCTTATTATACGTGGAAAGAATTTTTGTTTTATACACAACCTTATATCTTATCTTACATACATTGTTGCTTTGATTCTTATCAAGGTTCGCTGAAGGGCTCTGGGCTTCAACCTTAACAAAAAGTGTGTAATCTCCCGGAGAATCATTTATCTTAACCTTAAAGTATTCCATCTTTGACTGCCCGCTCTTTAACACTGTTTGCCTTCTATCTGAAAAATTAGTTCTACCCCTTATCATAATAAGACCTGTGCCATCTCCTCTCACACTCCACGCTGTAATTTTATATCCTGATACAGTAGAAGGTCCGGAATTGTATGGAGTTATACTAAAATCACCCATTTCTCCTTTTGTGAACACATTTTTCACATAGGCACAATTTGTAGCTTTAAGATCGTACTCCTTTTTCACATCCGATGATACATAAATGACAAATTTTTCACTTACATTATCCTCACACCCTTTTTTACCTCTAACCATTTCACCAGCTATTCCAAATTTGACACTATATCTCCCCCCCTTAGAAATAAATTCTTTCAAAGGTAGATGAACAATCTTAAGATCTCTTTCTTCTCCCGGTTTTAAAACTACATCCCAGTAAGTCCTATATGTATTCTTCTTTATCCCTATGAAATCAACTATCGGTAATAAATCTCCCTTATACTCCTCATTACTCATATTTTTTACTCTCATAAGATATTGAAGTTTATCATTAAGAGTATATCTGTCTTTCAAAAGTTTTAAATAAACAATTTTAAGAAAACATTTCTCTCTTTTTACAACCTCTAAATTTACCATATTTGATTTTTCAATAGAATGTTTTTTTTCTATTCCGACTTTGTATACCCCCGGTTTTATATTCTTATCCCTTATCTTAAAAATAATACGAGAAGAGCTCCATTTTGATACATCAGTAAAAATCTTAGATCCTCCTCCATAAAGATAAACAGCATAATCATTTTCATTATGAAAGTTTTTACCGAAGATAAAAATATCTTCATCAGAATATGCTTTTTGGGGATAAACTCTTTCAATATATGGTTTTCCTTCTTTGTTTTTCACATTAATTGAAAACGAACCTCCAGAACTTTGTAAACCATTAATGTTTTTTGCAATTAATTTTATATAATAATCATTTCCTCCAGAAATTTTACCCCCCTCTTTTGTCTCTCCTACTGTCCACAATCTTTTCCCTTCAAGTGCCTGGTTCATTGTAAGATTCTCAAATATAGTCCCAATCTTACCATTTCCTTTCCATAATTCTCCTTTAACCTCAAGGTCAAAACCCTTTGCTTCCCACTTAACTTCGATTTTATCACCCATATTAAAACTCTCTCCTCCCCGCGGATAAACAACTTTTAGATACGGCTTGTTTTTGTGATATATCTCAAAATAACCGTCAGATTCATCGTAAACGGATGGATTATTACAGTCTTCTATTCTAACTTTATATTTTTTACTATCATAAATTTTTTCACTCATTTGTATTGAAAAACTGCCAGTATTCTCTCTTTCAGCTAAAACCTGCTTTACAGGCTCTGTTCTCCCTTGCGGTATGTAGAGCCCCACAATTCTAACATATTTTATTTCCGGAGAAGCTTTCCACTTAATCTCTAATGTTCCCGGTGCACCTATTTTCTCACCCCCGTTAGGATAAATCACTGTGATTCTCCGTTGAGAAGGGTTTGTTATAACAAAAGGATCACTGTTATCATATGTAAGATTATCAATTGTTTTTACTCGTATGTAATAATAACCCTCTTCTATATTTTGAGGAATTTCCCATAAAAAACTACCATTATTAGGAGCTCTGTCTGTTATTTTGAGTACTTCTTTATTTTCATTGTAAAGTCTAATTTTTACAAAAGGGTTAATCTCTCCTTCGCTCTTCCATTTAACATAATATTTTTTGCCCTTTTGCCAATAATCACCATCCAAAGGAGAAGTAATAATAATTTTACCTTTAAGCGCTTTTTTAATTCGGAAAACATCACTATCATCATAAACTCTATTATCGACGGTTTTTACCCTGATATAATAATAACCTTCCTGTATTTCCTGTGGAATAACCCATTCAAAAAGCCCATCATTCTCTGTTAAGTCCGTGATGGACAAAATCTTTCGCCCCTTCTGATACAATCTTATCTTTACTGCTTTGGACATAACACCACTCTTTTCCCATCTAATCACATATCTTTCCCCTTTTATCCATTCTGACCTTGAATTGGGCTCTTTTATTTTAATTATCTGGCCAAAACATAGGGTAAAGGAAATAAAGAGGATTAAAATTGAAATGAAAAATCTCTTTCGCATACTTCACCTCCTCTGTATTAATATAGATAATATTCAATTATTGTGCCAACTTTCTAACAAATAAAAAATCAATATATTGCTAACTTTTTAAATACTTATTTATTTTAGTTAAACAAACAATATGACTTTTTTGTTAATATCTCGACATTTTTGTCTGAATTTCTTACTCTTCGTAACTTAGTTTTAAGTAGAGCAATATTTCTTTATTTTTTCTTTTCACCTCTTATTTGATATATACAAATCACTCTCATATAGAACACTTTTCACAATATTTCCATTTATCTCTCAAATATTTTTTTACTCAGGGGAAGATAATACTATCCCTTTATAAACAACTTTTTCTCTAAAAAGAACATCCTTTTTCACACTTTTCAGCTTTGTTACTACTTGTATTCTTAATTAATACCTTTTCTCTTCCTTTTTTTCATTTTTTTAACATAAAAACAAGCTCTTTTACTTTCGTTTTCTAATTAATTAATAAACTATGGCAAGAATTTTACATTTTTATTAATAATATTTTTTTTCAGTTTCATTACTTTCATCTGTGTTATTGTAAATACTCCACTATCATCAGAAAACTTACCATCTTTTGTTTTTATTCTAATAAAATATTTACCCACAGGAACCGCTGTGGGGATCTTCCACTTATAATTTTTTGTACTGGTTGGATATCGTCTCGTTATAATAGCTTGTAATTTTTTATTATCTGCTCTGTAAAGAGAAAGTTCAATATATGGATCCAACTTTGATAATGAAATGGTAAACCATGCTATGTCATAAGTCATCCCTTGATACCATTTAAAACCTTTTTCCGGGGTTTGTAATTTTAAGGTAGGGGGAATATCAAGTATATAAAAAACATCACTAAAATCAAACACTCTCCCGTCTGTAGTTATTACTTTAATAACATATTGGCCTTCATGTATAGAAGAAGGAATATTCCATCTATAATTACCACTATTTGACACTCCTCTTGTAATTACACTCTGTAAAGTTTTTTTATCAGGCTTAAATAAAAAAATATTCACATATTTATCCATAGAGAACAAACGCATCCAAGCAATATCAAGCACATCCACTCCTTTATACAATTTTTGATTTTTATAAGGAGACTGAATAGCTATGGCAGGAGCAGGTTCCTTAATAGTAAAAAAGTCACTGTTCCCGGAAACAACTCTATTAATAGCCTCTATTTTTATATAATAAAGCCCCGGTTTTAAATTCGTCGGAACTAACCATTTGTAATTTCCATTATTAAAAACATTATTCTTTATGTCCAGAACCTTCCCTTGTTTATCATACAAATAGATATTCACATGAGAAATAATATATTTCTTTATTGTCATTCTCCATTTTACTGGAACATATGTTTCCCAAGTCCACACACTTCCCGATGTGGGAGAAATTACATTAATTCTTCCAGCAGAATAGAGTATACTTCCCAACACAAAAAGGACCAACAAACTTGCAAAAATTTTTTTGTTCATTTTAACCTCCTTAAAAAGTTTTAGCAAGTAGCATGCCAAGGAACTTAAGTCTAAAACGGCT
>CAZWJH010000044.1:0-20421 GCA_964634755.1 uncultured Clostridia bacterium | reverse complement strand
TCTCTAAAAATCAAAAATTCAACCCGCTCTTTCATTCCTTATAGTTGACTCCTTAGTAGGATTTTTTTATTACTTCATAAATTGTTTTAATTAAAACATCCGGTTTTACAGGTTTTTTCAAATAAGCAGCAGCCCCTCTTTCTATTGCCTCCTTTATATCCTCTTCCCCTTGCTCTGTTGATAACATAATAACAGGAATTTCTTTAAAATCATCTGTTTCCTTTACTCTTGATAAAAACTCCATTCCATCCATATTAGGCATGTTTATATCACATATAATCAAATCTATAGGATTCATAGTTAAAACATTCAAGGCTTCAAGCCCATCTCCCGCCTCTAAAATTTCTCCTCTGAAAACTTTTTTTAACGCTATTTTAACCATTTTCCTTATTATTGCAGAATCATCTACCAATAAAAAATTCATTTTACACCCCCTTCTGGTTTTCTGTAAACCATAACTCCTTTCAATGGCTTCAACAAAAATAAATTTGTAACTTTAAAAAGAGTATCAGACATTCCAAGGAATAGATATCCTCCCGGATTTAAAGAATTATAGAGATTGCTTGCAACAATCTTTTTAGATTTAAGGTTAAAATAAATCAAAACATTTCTACAAAAAATTATATCAATATTCTTAATCGTAAATGTCTGAGTTTTTGAAAAGAGATTTACCACACTAAATGTCACCATTTTCTTTATCTCACTACTAAGTTCATAAAAACTTCCTTTTTTCACGAAATATTTTTTCTTCAAATCTTCCGGAGTATTTCTAAGATCAGGTTCTGAAAAAATTCCTGAACGGGCTGTATTTATAACCTCTGTATTTATATCTGTACCATAAATATTTATCTTAACTTCCTTATCGGTAAAGCCATGCTCCTTAAGCATAATAGCTAAAGAATAGGGTTCTGCCCCATTAGAACAGGCAGCACTCCAGATTCTTATACTTTTAAGAATCTCATTTTTTTTTCTTTCAAGAATCTCGGGTATAACTATATCAACAAGAGCTTTAAGCTGAGGCATTTCCCTGAAAAAATATGTTTCATTTACAGTTAAAAGATTATATAAATCTTTAAGCTCATCCTTTCCTCTTCTATCAAATTTTAAAAAACTTAGATACTCTTTAAAAGAATTAAACTTTGATTCTTCCAATCTTTTTATTATTCTCTTCTTAAAAAAATTCCACTGGCTTTCTTCAAAAGCCAGACCTGTTTGCTCATAAAGTAATTTTTTTATTAACAAAAGCTCATCCTCTTTTATTTGCTCAACCCTCATTTTTTACCCCAATCAAATTCAAAGTTTAAAAGAAATGGATCTATCTTTTCTCTCTCAAGTTTCTCTATCATCTTTATTGAATCATCACCTGTTTCTTTAAAAATAGAATAGAGATGAAGATAGGCAGTTCCTCTAACACTTACCGCTTTTTCCTTTAACGCTAATTTTAAATGATTTATAGATTCTTTATCTCTTATTCTTCTGTAAACAACCAAGAAAGCCCTTTTTTCCCCGTAAGACCTTAAATTTTCATATATTTTAATAACTTCATTTCTATGCGATTCAGAAATCCCTTGTAAATACTCAAAAAGTTCCGGGATAAACTTTTTACGGGAAAACATATAGTAAATTAAATTTGTACAAAACACATTCATATTTCTTAAAGCTTCCAATATGGAAATCAAGAGAAAATCAGGATAATTTTCTCGCTGGTTCTTCGTAAGTTTTTTGATAGATTCTACAGCAGGAAAATATTTAGAATTGCCTAAAATTTTAATTGAAGAAGATAAAATATTGTAATCACTTGAATTTTCAAGAATTTTCTTCACCTTTTTCAAAACTTCCTCTTCCTTCACCTCAATCCCACTGAGAGCCTCCAAAACAGCTGTTAAAAGGAATGAATCATCCGCGTTAAGAAGAGTTTTCAACTCTTCATAATAATAAGAGTCAGGTTTTTTACCGATATTTTCCACCGTAAGATAAACAAATTGCTCATTATTGTTTTCTTTTAAAATTTCCTTAAACTTTTTCTTTATTCTCTCATCTTCCAATTCCGAAAGGATATAAAACAGAAGAGAAAAATTTACATCCATTTCTGGATTTACAAATTCTAAAAGATAATCAACAACTTCAGATGTTCCTATTCTTCCCAATGAAATAATAACTTCATCTTTAACTTCATCATTTTCATCATTAATAAGTGCTGCAATAGCCGAAAGTTTGTTCTCATCTAATCTATCTTTTTTCCCCTTGTAATAATAGCCAAGACTTCTAAGAGTCATAGCTCTTACCTTTGGGGAAGCATCATCTAAAAATAATGCATAATTTTCATCTAAAAAATCTGATTTCATTATTCCCAATGTTTTTATAGCCATCTCTCTCAAGGTAGGATTTTCATCACTCGCATATACTTTAATCTCCTCTTCAAGTTCAACATATTTGGATACAAGATGAATAGCTTCTCTTAAAACACTTTCATCTGTCTCATTCTTAATTATATCTATTAAACTCTTAAGATCTTCTCTCTCTAACCAATTTCCCCATTCTTTTATGGTAAAGACTTTTATTATTGGATCAAAAGAGGAGTCTATACATTTAAAAAACCAATCCTTTTTCTTTTCTTTTTTCTTCTCTCCTATATACTTAATAATTGATTTCACCACAAACTTTCCGTACTTTCCCGAAGAAAGAATTTCCCAGGGGTCAATATCTTCAACAGAATTTTCTAAGAGAACTTTTTCTGCACTTTCATTTATCTCCTCCCTTTCAAGATAGGGTAATAAAGAACTTAAAGGAACTTTTGCACCTACCCAGATTATTGAATCAAAGACTTTAATTAATTGCTCATTATTAAAGTTCTTTACCAATGAAAGAACTTTCCCAATTAACTGACCGGCTACTTTTTTCCTCGTTTTTTCCTTAATCGCCTCAAGCACCCATTCTAAATCTTCTTCTTTCAATCTCTCCTTAACATTGTTTAAAATCTCAGCCCTTGCAAGAACTGCCTGAGTAATAATATCTTCATCATCGGTTTTTAAAAGTTTTAAAAGAGGGAAGAAAGCTCTCTCATCTTTTATCTTACCTAAAGCTTCTATAGCAGGTAATTGCAAAATCTCAGAATCAAGATACTCTATTAAATAAGGAACCGGATAAGAATCGCCTATCTCTCCGAGAGTAACTATGTATGGAATCTTTGACCATTCATCCTTTTCTTTTAACATTCTCTCTGTTAATATTTCTACTTCAAGCTCTGCCTTTAAAAGTCCCAATGCTTCAATTGCACTTTCTCTGACATTTTGGTCTGGATCATCAAGCATTTTTACAATTGAATCAATCGCTTCTCTTGCTCTAACCATTCCCAATGTATTAAGAGAAAGGATTTTCACATCAACATCATCACTTTCAAGGTTTTTTACAAGAAAGGGAATCACTATATCTCCCCTCTCTTTCAAAATGGATCTAGCTGCATTTCTCTCTTTGGCATCCTGAGATCTAATTTTTTCAACCAAAAGAGGGACATCCTCTTTTTCAATTATTTCTATTAAAGCTTCCACAATTGCATTCCTTACTTGCCAGAGTGGATGATTTACTTTATTTATTAAAATCTTTCTTGCCTCTCGATCAGGAATCTGAGCTAACACCTGTACCCCCATTAATGCTTGCTCAAGCTCTTCGGAATCCAACGTTTCCCTATAATACTTTAATTCGTCATTTTCACTCATTTTACCTCCCTTTCAATTATTTCCCTCGTATCTCTTGCTATTACAAGTTCTTCATTAGTAGGCACCACTAAAATTTTGACCTTAGACTCTTCAGCCGAAATATCGACCTCCTTCTTTTTGGCTTTCTTATTCTTTTCCTTATCTAAAATTATACCAAAAAAATCCAATCCTTCAAGCGCTTTTTCTCTAATAAAAAAGGAGTTTTCCCCAATCCCCCCGGTAAAAACCAATAAATCGGCTCCTCCTAAAACAGCTAAATATGCTCCTATGTATTTTTTTAGGCGATAAGCATAAATGGTAAGAGCGAGCTCCGCTCTTTTCTCTCCATTTGCCGCAGCTTTTTCAAGATCTCTCATATCACTTGAAATACCTGAAATTCCTAAAACTCCGCTTTTTTTGTTTAACAAATTGTCTATTGAAGTGGCGCTCATCTTTTTTTCCCTCAACAGGGCTACTAGAATAGCGGGATCAATATCTCCGCTTCTTGTTCCCATCACAAGACCTTCAAGAGGAGTATACCCCATAGAAGTATCCATAGATTTTCCCCCTGAAATAGCGGTTATAGATGCTCCATTCCCGAGATGGGCAGAAATTATTTTTGCTTTATTGTAATCTATTTTTGCAAGCTGGGCTGCTCTTTTGGAAACATATCTGTGAGAAGTTCCATGAAATCCGTATCTTCTAATCTTTTGTTTTTCGTAAAACTCATAGGGTATAGCATAAAGGAAAGCATAATTCGGTATAGTCTGATGAAAAGAAGTATCAAAAACAGCAACTTGAGGGATTTCGGGTAAAATCTTTGACATTGCTTTTATTCCCATAATATTAGCAGGGTTATGAAGAGGAGCCAGGGGGATACATTCTTCCAATATTTTCATCACATCCTCTGTTATAAGAGATGATTCTGTAAAATATTCTCCACCATGAACGACTCTATGTCCAACTGCTTTTATTTCAGTTATATTATTAATTACCCCATAATCTTCATCCACAAGAACCTTCAAAATTAATTCAATCGCCTCATCATGGTCATTTATCTCCAGCTCAATAAATAAATCTTTCTTTTCTGTTACATGCTTTAGTCTTGAACCATCAAGACCTATTCTTTCAACTATTCCTTTTGCTAAAACTTCTTCTTTATCAATATTAAAGAGTTGATACTTAACCGATGAAGAGCCACTATTGAGGACCATTATGATCATTCTTTCCTCCTATTTTTCATTAATTATAATTCTAACAAAAATCTAGACAATTTTCTATTGTCTTAGCGTATTTATCCCCTTGAAAAAATTGTATACGGCCTTTTTATGTAATTTTCCAATTCTTTTATTCCTATGTATCTACTCTTTCTGAGAAATTCTTTGCCCCCAAAGAACACAAGTATTGTGGGAATCGTAAAAATGGACAAATTGGCTGCAAGCTCTTTAGCCTTTTCAACATTAACATAATAAAACTCTATCTCTTCAAATTTTTCTTTCAACATATTTTTAACTTTCGGTTTAAGAACTTTACAGACATTACATGTGGGAATTGAAAAGTAAAAGAGAACTCCCTGTTTTTCTTCCAAAATTCTATTAAAATCATCCATTATCTCAACAATTTTTTCCATTTTTTACTCCTTTTTTTGGAGTATTATAGCATAAAAAAATTAATGAATTTCAGGAATATTTCTCTTTTTTCTTTATTTTAACCCAAAAATACAACCCCCCAAAAAATCCTATTAATGAAATAAATTGAGGAACAGAAAGAGAGGAAAAGGGGTGGTCAATACCCCCGAAAATATAACCTCTATCAGGATCTCCCCTGAAAAATTCAAGGACAAATCTTATGACAGCATAATTCATAACATAAAGGATAAAGATATTACCATCATATTTCTTTTTTCTATAAAAAATAAAGAGAACAATAAAATTTATAAAATTTAAGATTGATTCCATAAGCTGGGTAGGATAAATCTTTGTAAAAAGAGGGACCCCTGTGTTTTGATGAGCAATCGGATTTTTAAAAATAACTCCAATTGGAGAATCCGTAGGTCTTCCATAACAACATCCGGCTGAAAAACATCCCAATCTTCCAAATCCATGCCCCAATGCAATATAGGGAGCAATTATATCAGCAAGCTTTAAAAGAGGTAATTTCTTCTTTTTCGCATAAAAGATTGCAAAAGGTAATCCAAAAACTATTCCTCCATAAAAGGTTCCTCCGGATCTTAGAATGTCAGAAAAAAAAGAGGGAGATTTTAACATTTGAGGATTCGTAATTACCAATAATAATTTTGCTCCCAAAATACCAATTACTACACTCCAAAAGATAAGATCTGAAAATTTATCTGTATCAATACCTTCTTTTTTTGCTGTCCAAAGGGAGAGAAAAATTCCAGAGCCTATTCCAAGAGCAAACATAAATCCATAAGTATAAATAGTAATTCCAAATATTTTAATCAGTACTGGATGCATTATCCCTCCTAAAAAACTCTATAAATATCAAAGCAACAACCCCAACAGTAATAAAAGAATCCGCTACATTAAATACAGGCCAGCTCCATCTTTTATAATATACTTCTATAAAATCCACAACTCTTCCTCTTACAACCCGATCAAAGATATTCCCAAGTGCTCCTGCAATAATAAAAACCATAAAAATTTCGGATAAAAAATGATTTTCTGATTTGTAAAACAAAACAATTAAAACAAAAAGAGCTGTAATTGAAATTATTGTTATAATTGTAGTAATAAACGGGCTTTTGTGAGAGGACAAAAAGCCAAAAACTACCCCTTTGTTATAAGTTTTTGTTATTCTCAGAAAACCGGGAATAATCTCAAAATACTGATATAAGGCAATTTTTTTATCAACCAGAGATTTCGTTATTTGATCCAATACAAAAATTAAAACACCAATTGGAAGATATTTGACAAACTTTTTCATTAAGAATCAAGCTCCCTTACTACAACAGCACATCTCGGGCAGAGTTCTGGAGAATCTTTATCTTCTCCAATTTGAAGAGAGTAATTCCAGCACCTTGGACATTTCTTAGCTTCAAATTTTTCAGCTTTTATTTCAATTTTTTCATCTTTTTGAATTTCAACATCAGAAACAACAAGAATTTCTTTAATTATATCTTCATACTTTTTAACCATTAAATAATCCGCCTCCGGCAATTTCATAATAACTTTTGCTTCAAGAGAATCTTTTATTATCTTTTCCGTTCGTTTGTTTTCAAGCTCCTTCAAAACAAGCTCCCTTATCTCCATTACCCTTTCAAATTCCTTTCGATCATTATCTGATAAGAAAGCTTCCTCTCCTTCCTCAATTCTCTCAAGATGGATTGAATCTTTTTTGCCTTTAAAATTGGGAAGAAAAGAGTACGCTTCTTCTGTTGTAAATGGCAAAATAGGAGCCATAAAAATGAGCGTTCCTTTTAAAATTTTAAACATAATATATTGAGCCGCTCTTCTTTTGGGATCATTCGGAAGATTACAATAAAGGACATCTTTTTTAATATTTAAATAAAAAGAGCTTAAATCAACAACAAAAAAATTATAAATAAGATGATAGATCTTGTAAAACTGAAAGTTTTCATAGGCTTTTATTATATTTTCCTTTAACTCATAGTATTTTTCAAGAATATATTTATCCACTACCGAAAGTGCTTCTTTTCCTTCTTCTTTATCGGGCTCATAATCATTTAGATTTCCGAGCATAAATCTCCAGGTATTTCTTATCTTTTTATAAGCTTCGGTCAATCCGGCAAGAATCTTCTTCCCTAATTTCAAATCCTCTTGATAGTTTACCATTGCGACCCAAAGCCTTATTATCTCAGCCCCTTTATCCTTGATAATTTCCTGCGGTTCAATAACATTTCCCATTGATTTTGACATTGCTCTTCCCTTTTCATCCAAAACCCAACCGTGAGTAATCACTGTCTTATAAGGAGAAGAATTTTTTGCAGAAACTCCGACTAAAAGAGAACTCTGGAACCACCCTCTGTATTGGTCATTACCTTCAATGTAAATATCAGCTGGATAACGGTGTCCGTCTCTGTATTCAAGAACCGAGTGACTTGCCCCTGATTCAAACCAAACATCCAGGATATCTTCCTCTTTTTTCAAGTTTGTTGAACCACAGTGAGGACATTTATAACCTTCTGGCAAAAATTCTTTTTCATCAAGCTCAAACCAGGAATTAGAACCATTCTCTTTAAAAACTTCAGCAACCTTTAAAGCTATATCTTTATCTATTATTGTATTTCCACAGTCTTTACAGTAAAAAGCAGGGATAGGGACACCCCATGCACGTTGTCTTGAGATACACCAATCAGGCCTATTTTCCACCATGTTTTTTATTCTCTCTTCTCCCCATTCTGGAAGCCATCTTACCTTTGTAATTTCCTCTTTAGCTTTATCCCTTAACTGACCCTCATCAAGAGAGATAAACCATTGCTCGGTTGCTCTGAAAACTATAGGATTTTTACATCTCCAGCAATGGGGATAGGAATGCTTTATTTCTTCAGATAAAATTAGCTGTCCATCTTTCTTCAAATCTTCCACTATCAAAGAATTTGCTTCAAAAACATGAATACCTTTATATTTTTCAACAGTATTATCAAACTTCCCTTCATCATCAACAGGAGCATATATTTCAAGATTGTACTTTAATCCTGTTAAATAGTCCTCCTCTCCGTGTCCGGGAGCAGTATGGACACAACCTGTTCCCTGTTCAAGTGTAACATAATCAGCAAGGACAAAAACCGAATCTTTATTATCAAAAATCGGATGTTCAGCTTTTAAACCTTCAAAGATCGTTCCCTTAACTCTTTCAAGTGTTTTATAATTATCCCATCCGAACTTTTCTGTAATAACAGGAACAAGCCTTGAAGCAGCCACATAAAGTTCACCACTGTATTCGAAAATATCATATTCAAAATCAGGATGAAAAGCTACTGCAAGATTTGCAGGAAGGGTCCATGGGGTTGTCGTCCAGATTATCACATAAGAATCTTTGTTTTTAAATTTGGGGAATTTTTCCTCAAGATTCTTTATCTTAAACCTAACATATACAGAAGGACTTTTGTGATCATGATATTCAATCTCAGCCTCTGCAAGGGCAGTTTTACATGAAGCACACCAATAAATAGGTTTCTTTTTTCTGTAAACATTTCCCTTTTCAATAAAGGAGGCAAAATACTTAATAATATAGTATTCATATTCTTTATCTATTGTAAGATATGGATTATTCCAATCCCCGAAAACTCCTAATCTTTTAAAATCTTCTCTCTGTATATTTATGTATTTTCTTGCGTAATCTTCACAGGCCTTTCTTATCTCAATTTTTTTCATCCCCTTTTTCTTTTCTCCTAATTCTGTATCTACTTTTTTCTCAATTGGAAGGCCATGGCAGTCCCAGCCGGGAACATAAGGAGCACGAAAACCTCTCAT
This sequence comes from uncultured Clostridia bacterium, assembly GCA_964634755.1. Taxonomy (GTDB): domain Bacteria; phylum Acidobacteriota; class Aminicenantia; order JAMOAD01; family JAMOAD01; genus JALXDT01. The sequence continues at coordinate 11,270 of CAZWJH010000044.1, read as the reverse complement.
AGTCTTATATTTCACGATAAAATCCTTTAGCACTTTGTTTAACGCATGACCTAAATGTATTCGCCCATTTGCATATGGCGGCCCGTCGTGCAAAATAAAAAGAGGGAAATCTTTTCTCTCTTCAAGGATTCTGCTGTAAATATCCATTTTTTCCCATTTTGCAAGAAACTCAGGCTCTCTCTGATTGAGCTTTGCTTTCATAGGAAACTCTGTTTTTGGGAGATTCAAAGTTTCAACCCATTTTCTATCACCCATAATTCACCTCCGACAAATGACTATTGTAAACTATTATGTAGCTTTATGCAATAAAGCTTTGAAGGGAAACAAAAAGATTATTTCACAGTAATCAATTCAATAAAGGCGTAAAGAAGTTTTTCATCAAAAGCTTCTTTATGCTCTAACATAAATTTAGCAGCTTCTATTGGCTCTTTGGCTTTTGAATAAGATCTCGTAGTTGTTATCGCATCAAAAACATCTACTACTGTACCAATTCTTCCAAAAAGGGAGATCTGCCTACCTTTTAAACCCTGGGGATAGCCGGTTCCATCAAATTTTTCATGGTGTTGTCCAATAATAAGCATACTCTGTTCAGAGACAAGCCCACTTTGTTTTGCAAGCTCCACTCCGTACTCAGGATGCTTTTTCATCTCTTCCCATTCTGCAGGAGTAAGCTTACCGGGCTTATTAATTATTTTGGGATCAACCATTGATTTTCCCAAATCATGTAAAAGAGCACCCACTCCCAACTCTCTCAATGTTTTATCATCAAATGCCCCTATCTTATTTCCCAAAGCAACTGCAAAGGTACAAACATTTACCGAATGGGTAAATGTATAATAATCATGAGCTCTTATTTGAAGAAGATTTACAAAAGCATCAGGCCCACTTAAAATAAAATCAACCGTATGATTAACAACCTCTTTTGACCTCTTTACAACTTCTCCTCTTTTCGGATGCTCAAAAATATCTTCCACAACATTAACAGCAGCTTCATAAAGATATGTAGCTTTTACATGCTGATCTACACTTGGATCCTTTAAAATTCCCTCAAGATTATTTTCCATGTACTCTCTATATTTTTTTCTCTCTTCCTTTTTAATGTATAAAAACTTTACTCCACTTGCTTTTAAATTCTCAATATCATCAGCTGTTATTACTATGTTTTTATCTCTGTATAAAACCAGCTTATCCTTCACTTTCATATAAAGGCTAAAATTAACAATTGAATCAGGTCTGAACTTTTCAAGACTTATAGGCATATAATATAACTCGTATCTTGGACCAGTCATTATACATTTTACTATAATAAAAAGAGGCATTCAATACAAAAAATCATTTTAATAATAAAAATGTTTCATTTCTTCTCGTATGCTTCTTTTTGTAATTAATTATTCAAACTTTCTTAGAAAGCCTCATTATGATAGAATTAGTCCTCTGGAGTTATTATGAAACCAAAATTTCAAATATTTGTACCGCCTCAAGGATACGTCGCCCAAAGATGGGAAGAGGGAAATTCCATGCCTCCTCTTGGAATTCTATTTCTCGCAGCTGTTTTAGAAAAGGAAGGATATGAAGCGGAAATAGTTCCCGCTGATATTTTAAAATTAAACTGGAGTGATATTGCAAAAAAAATTGATGATTTTAAACCTAATGTTGTAGGTATCACTACAACAACAGAAAACAGATTTGAAAGTTTTAAACTTGCAAGGATAGCCAAAGAAACAAATCCTAAAATAATAACTCTTTTAGGCGGTCCTCATATCTCAATGGCAAGAGAAGATACAATAAAGCATAGAAAAGAAGTTGATATTGTCTCAATAGGAGAAGGAGAAAATACTATAAAAGAGTTAGCAAAAGCCTTAGAAACAGGAGATTCTCTTTATAAGGTAAAAGGGCTTATTTTCAGAGATAATAATGAAATAATATTTACAGGAGAAAGACCAAGAATAGAAGATTTAGATATATTACCGTTTCCAGCAAGACATTTAATTCCAATGGAAAAGTACAATTTTCATGTTGAAACAAGAGATGGGAAAAGGAGAAAAGCCCAGAATATAATGACTTCAAGAGGATGTCCCTTTAACTGTTATTTTTGTGCGACACCGGTGAATTGGGGTAGAAGGATGAGAGGACACAGCCCTGAAAGAGTTATAAAAGAAATTGAAATTTTAGTAGAAAAATATGAAGCAGAGTTTATCTGGTTTTATGATGATACCTTAAATTATAATAAAAAAAGACTTCACAAAATAATGGATATGATAATAGAAAGAAAGTTGAATATAAAATTTGCAAATGAATTTAGAATAGATGTGGTAGACAAAACACTTTTGGAAAAAATGAAAGAGGCCGGACTTGAACAGGGTTTTTTTGGTATTGAAGCCGGTTCTTCAAGAGTTAGAAAAAATATTGTTAAGAAAAATTTTGATATAGAAAAAGCATACCAATTTTTGGAATGGTCTAAAGAATTGGATTTTATTCCGGGGCCTTTCTTTATATTTTCTCATCATACAGAAACATGGGAAGAGGCTCAGGAAACATTAAAAATAATAGAAAAGGTAAAAGAGATAAACCCAAATGCGGACATTTCGGTTGCAATCCTTCATATTTACCCCGGAACCCCTCTTGAGTACATCGCAAAGGAAGAAGGTATTCTGCCGAAGGATTTTTCCTGGTCAAAAGAGGAAGATATGAAAAGGGTGGAAACACTTCCTGCAGCTCAGGGAGATGTTCCTCTTTTTAAACACAAGCTTTCTTGGTGGCAAATTGCAAATTTGGTGCTTAGATGGTCATCGGTAAGTAAGAAGAGAATATCTAAATCAAAAATAAAAAAAGCTATAAAAGATATAAGAAAACCCAAAGATTTGTTTGTTTATGGGATTTTCTTTTTAGCCCTTGTAAAGTACAAAATAATTAATTTTTTAAAAAAGAAAGAGAGTCAAAAACAATAACAAAAGGGTATTTTCTTAAATCTTTTCCACTTTCTAATTTTATCCTCAAATAATAAAAATACTGTCTTCCTTTTTTATATGTTTCTGGAGAATCAATAATTAATTTTTTATCTCTTATTCCCCCAAGCAAAAACTTTTTATCTCCAAAAAACATATAAAAATCAAAAACATTGTCTGCCCCCCTATTGTTAAACTAATTTTTTTGAGCCTTGAAAATGAGGAAAATAAAATTTTAAACCCTTCTTCCTATTGTGAACAATAAAAAACCCTTTTTCATTGTGTAAAAGTCTTAAATCCTTACTTACATTGTAAAAGACAATCCCTTTAACTCTCTTTAACTTTAAAGGATTTTTTGCCTGGGGATAGGGGAAAAGTACCCTTGAAATAAGAAAAAACAGAAGTACAAAATAAAAAACCAAGTTAACAAATAAATTTTTCTTTTTTAAATAATAAAAAGAGAAAACATACTCCTATCATAGAAAAAATCCAGATAATGTTTGGTAAATATAAAAGATTTTTTGTGAGACCTTTTACAAAGGATGGAAGATAATTCGGAAAATATATATTCATATTGCTAAGATACACGAAAAGTGAAGACGCTCTTTCTTTAATTCCTAATGTAGTTGGTTGATATAAAAAAAGAGGATTGAATAATAGAATGAGAAATATGCCTAAAGAAATTGCCCCCAAAAGGTAAAATAATCTTTTGTTTGCCCGGGTTTCCTTAAAAAATTCATAAACAATAATAAAAACAACCCACAAAATAGGAACGAGTGGTCTTGCAGGCGGTGAATATGCTCCTCTTGAGGTTAAAAAGGCATAGTAAAAAGCATAAGGTAAAAAAATCGTTAGAAAAAGCAATAATAATTTTCTGTCTCTTTTTAAAATATTGAAAGATAAAAATATAAGAAAAAAATAAGGAGCATAGGGTAAAAGACCATCTCTTTGATCAAGAAAATAACCTAAAAAACTCTCCACTCTCATTTTAAAAGGAATTGAAAATAGAATGTTAAGCCATTCTTTTGTCTTCATTCCCTCATATACAAGAGTGGGAGAAAAACTCCCGTAAATTAATTTAAGGTAAATTGAATGTAAAATAAAAGTAAAAAGGGAGGGGAGAGCAAAAAGCCAAACTTTTTTACCCTTTTGATAAACAAAATAAAAAAGGATAAAGCCCAATTCTATAATTAAAATTTTAGTATGAAAAAAAATAAGAAGGGAAATTAAAACACCAGCCATAAAAACTCTTTTTTCTTCCAATAAGAAATAGGTTAAAAAACTTATCAAGAGAGCAAATAATTCCGGATAAAGATGAATAGAAGAAAAAAAGAGAGGAGAAGAAAAATAAAAAACAGGTAAAAGAACAAACAAAACAGGCAAGTTCTCTTCATTATAAAGCTTGAAGAAAATTAAAACAAAAGCTAATCCAAAAATAGATATGTAAGATCTTAAGATAAAGGTAGATAGAAAATAATTCTTGTGGGCTAAAGCTTTTATCAAGAGGTAAGAAGGAATAAGAACAACAGAAAGAGCCGGAGAATGAAAAGGATACCATCCTTTCTCTTGTCCTCCAAAGTGCGTATGAGGAGAAAGCTTTACAGGGTGAAAAATATCGTATGTGCCTTTCTTATAATTATTCGCAAGGTCAATATCACCATCCTCAACCAAAGATTGTGCAATAACAAGATAGTGAGGCTCATCCCCTCCTAAATACGAGTACTTTTTAGTAAAAGTAAGAATGAATATAAAGTTTAAAGCAAAAAAACAAATAAAAAAAATTTTCTTTTTCCCACTTAGTTTTTTCAAAAAAGAATTAACCAATTTTACAAAAAATGCAAAATTTTCAAAAACAAAGGAAAAGAGAAACAAAATAAAAAGAAATAAAATTCTTTTAATGCAATCCTCTTTGAAAAAATAAAAAAAATACAAAAAGGGAGTAAAAAATAATAAAAAGAGGGACTTATACTTTAACCTGGCCATCCTTCCTCATCAAAATAAATTTTATCTGACTTAAAAATAGCAAAGCCAATATTACTGAAGAATTTTCTAAAACTTAGCCTTCCTGAAATTCTCCTTTTTATTAAGAGAATCTTTTCTTTATTCCTTTCCAACCAATTATAATCAAAAGAGTGTTTCTTAATTAATTCAAAATCATAAACTTTATCAAACTCACTTCTATAAATTCCTGCAAAAGGATACCAAAACTTTTTAAGGAAAAAAAGAAAATCAGCATTTTCCTTCTGACAATTATAATCACATTTCCTTAAAAAAGCTACTATCTTGCTATCAATATTTGCTTTAAAGTTCTTAGGAAGAAAGAAAGAGAATTTTCTTATTGTTTTTGGAGAAATGTCCCAGAGAATCCCATATTTTGTGTAAGCCATACTATTCCAAAATTTGAACGGAGTCATACCAAAAGTCAATTTCTTATATTCAAGATAGGCAAAAGGAGCCATTTTCTCGTGCCCCGGTCTTCTTCTTTCTCTAATTTTCACCCGCGAAACAATCGGATCCGTTAACCCCAGCTTATCAATAACATAAACTTTTTCTCCAGCGTAAAACCCTAAAAAACCTATATTTTTGTATGCTATTTTTAACCTAACACCTGACCTTTCAGATAATCCCTTATAATCCTGCCCCATTGTTTTCCACATAAAGATAAGACCCTCTTCAAAAAGATCTTTAAAATCTTCCAATTTATTATTTCTATAATAGGCAAACCTCTCATCAGAAATTCCACCTTTATTGTAAAACCGTCCTTTTTTTTGAACAGGTTTTATATAAAGAGAAATAGCAAAAATAAGGAGAGAAAGTGTAATCCCAAGAACTTTCCTAAAAACATTTTTTTCAAATAGAAAATCAAAGGCACCTACACTCGAAAAAGCCAGTAAAAGAAAAGCCGGAAGAAGAAATCTTCCATGCATAAAGTCTCCTCCACCGCGAATAACAAAGAACCCGTGAAGAAAACCTGAAAAAAAGATTAATAATCTTGCTCCAAATGAGTGCTTTTTCCTTGTGATAATCAAAGCAATCACAGCCAACAAGAAAACAACTAAGAAAAGGCTTCCTTCAACTAAATCCTTCAAATAAAGAATCCCTTGAGAAAAGTATGAGCCTGCGCCACTTTTTGTATAAAAAGGATTCGGGAAAAAACTTGCATAATAACCGAGTCTAAAAATTTGATATCCCCCTAAAAGCAAAAAAATAGGTATTAAAAATTTAGCAAAATTTACTGCCTTTATCCTTTTTCTAATTAATTTATAAGAAAAAATAATCAACAAAAGAATTAAAAAGACTCCAAAATCAGGTCTGTTTAAAACCAAAAGAGAAATCAAAATACCAAAAACAAGTGGCTTTTTATCATACAAGTTTTCAGAAATAAAAAAAGCATAAAGAGAAAGTAAAAGAAAAGACAAAGAGGTTTCAAGTCCGCTCGTTCCAAAATCAATAAAAGCACTTGAACCAATTAACATAATTCCTGCAAAATTTAATTTTAATGATTTTTCTCCAAACCTTATTTTGAAAAAAAGAATATACAAGGTAAAAAAAGAAAAGAGTAAAGCAGGTAAAATCACGGCTTCTTTATAATTTACGCCCAAAGATTTAATAGCTGACACCACAAAAAACCAGAGGGCATGGGTAAACCCTTCAACTCTTTCCCCTATGTTATATACAGGTCCGTGTCCTGAAAGAAAATTTTTTACTATTCTTAATGTGATAAAAGCATCCTCAGAAACCCAGCTCTTTATAAAGATAAAATAAAAGCCAGCAGACACAAAAAGTAATGATAACCACTTTTTCCAATTTTCCCTGTTTTTAATGTTCAAGAAAGTAAAAATCATAATGGAAAGAAAAACAAAGATTAAAATACTTTTATAAAAAACGACAAAAGGGGAGACATAAAAAGAAGTTCTAATTAACTCAACCTTATCAAGCTTTATCCCTCCTTTCCCATCTTTAAGTCTTATTCTCGGCTCCACTTCCCGTGATTTTCCCAATTTAAAATTCAAGGTTATTCGACCATTACTATCAGGAATTCTTACTGATTTTTGTACTTTTATCTTCTTTCCTCTTTTATAGGCAATTTCAAACAGATAAAAATCCCCTGAAGAAGCCTTTTTATAGTGAAAAATAGCTCTGTATTTACCGGGCTCAACTGTTTTGTACACTCCATAGGCTAAGACTCTTTCTGAGTAAGGATATTTTTTATTTGCTAAAACTTTATTGTGGATGAAATTATAAAATTCCCATCTCTTTTCACCCCTATAATGAACAAAAAAATTAAGAAGTACTGCGGAAAGAACAATTAAGTACAGGCTAATAAAGAAAATTTTCTTTTTCATCTTTATTTACCTATTATAGTAGATTAAATTACTTTTTGAAACAAAGCCAAAATTTGACAAAATATTTAGTATATTATAAAAAATGGTATGGAAGTAAAAAAGATATACATTCTAAGAAAACTTATTTTGGAAAGAATTCACACGCAAAGAGATATTGATTTTGTGAAAATAGATGAAAATCTAACAAAAGAAATTGAAGACTACTTTTCTCAAGCGGAAGAAAAGGAAGAAGTTCTTTTATCTTTAAGAAAAAAGCAACAAATGGATCCTGATGCTTCATTAAAATACTTTAGAGCTATGGAAAGGATTGAGATAAGGAGGAAAGTTCTCCAGCACCTTTTAGCTATTGCTTTAAACAAAGTTCCAAATAAAAAAGGGGCTTTACTTTTCAAACAGCTTTATGATTTAGTAATGGATATGGTAAAGCTATTTGAAGAAAAAGATGTTTTTGAAGGTAGCAAAAGAGAGGTGCTTAAGTCAGAATTTCTTACAACATACATAGATAATTTTGATTTTTTTTATAAGTTTAATAAAGAAGAAATAGAAAACTATTTAAAACAAGCAAAAAAAAACAGAGACTTTATTCCAATTTTTGAAGCTCTTTTTCTTACAGCTCTTTTTTGGTTTACCATAAGAGAAGGGAATATTGAAAATATAAGGAAAAGTGATCTTTTTATCTACTTGTTATCCAAAAAATTAAAGGAAGAATACCAAAAGGTTTAAAACTCAGGAGTTTAAAACTCTTATTCTACTCAAAGCTATTTTGGCAAGTTGGGGATAAGGATTGGTTTTGATGGATTCCTTATAACCTCTTATAGCCTCTTTTTTATCCCCCACCCTTTCCATTATTACACCATAAACAAAGGAATCATAAAAATACCAGAGTCTTGTTCTAAATGAACTTCTTTTTTCTTTTTCGAGAAAGTTCATAGTTTCTTTAGCTAATTTCATAGCATTTTTCAACTCCCCTCTTTTTAGAAGCAGGTAAGCATAGGACATAGCAGCAAACTTTCTTTTATAAGGCGAGTTAAGATACAAATCTTCAAAATAAAAACCAGCCAAATCAACCAAATCCTTTCCATTTTTAATACCGCTTAAACCTAAAATATCATAAATAAAAGCACTCCGTGAAAAGAATAATCTATACTCAGCAATAGTAAAACACGAGGGATCTTTTCCCAAAAGTTCTGATAAAATCCTAAGAGATGATAGATATTCCCCATAAAACAATTTAACAATACCCCTCATTATTTTCTTCTGCCCTTCTTTAACATTCATCTTTTTTGCAATTTCTTGAGCATTGAAGAACTTTCCCCTCTGAAGATTCACATAATAGCTAAAAAGATTCTTTCCTATATCATGGGTTAGGCCCCAAAAATCTCCTATATCCTTATATTTTTTCTCACTCAAATCCAAAGCTTTTTTTAAATTCCCCTTTAAAAACTCAATCTCGCAAAGTTTCTGAATGGCATCAGAGTTTAAAGGATAGAAAAATACAGATTTTTGAAAGCTTTTCTCTGCATTTTTATAATCTAGTAACTTCAATTCAACCAAACCTTTCAAATAATAAAAAGCTGCTCTTAAATACGGGTTTTTAATATCTTTTTTTATAATCTCATTTATTATCTTATAAGCACTTTCATAATCCCTATCCTTCAAAAAAGCATAATAAAAATCATTTACAAGAAATAATACTTTCTTTAAAGTAGGTTTAAAATCACAAAATATTTTTTTCTCTCTATCATTTGAAATGGTTAAAAGAACCTTTTTTCCACTAATTTGAAGAATCATACTTTCTCCAGTTTTAATACTTAGAAATTTGAACTGATTACCCCCTATAGAATCAACAAAAAAAGTATGACTGGGGAAAAAGTAGATAAAATTGTTGAAATGAGTTTCTCTAAAAGGATTTAATTGAGGAATTATAGTAATTTTATAGGCAGATCTATTATCTCCGCTTCTCAAATTAAAAGGAATAAAATAAGACAAATGGGAGAAAATATTGTTTTTCCCCAAGATCAAAAGCTTTGGTAATGAATTTTTTATTTTAAGCAATTTATAAGAGAAAATTATTCCTGGACTAAATAATTCATAAATCTTACCATTTTCACTAATTAAAAAAAAGGCGGAAGGATACATTCCCAAAAAGTGTTTCAAATTAACCACAAAAAATTTTTCCTTTCCTATATTAAATTCTCTAAATCCTGAAAAATAAAAATTCTTCGCAAATTCATAAGAATAATCATCCATCAAACGGTTGCTTTCACTTACCTCTTTTCCTTTGTTATCAAGAAAAATGATTCTTCCACTTCTTTTAGTGGAAAGTATACTATCCTTAATAGGGAAAAACTTATAATTCTTATGATTTAAAAATACTAAAATTTTACTCTTAGAATTTCCTAAACTCACCAATCCGTCTATTCCTTCTAAATTTTTTTCTTTTTTTAATTTAATTGCCTTAAAAACAGTATAAGGAGAAAAATCCTTTTTCAAAACTTTTACCCCAAAGGTATTATACCCTTCCAAAATAGAATCTTCATGAGACAAATAAGAAACCGTTTTTATATTAATCACTACAAAATAAACACTTAACAAAAAGAATAAAAATATTATAAAAACACCTATTTTTCTTATAAGCTTTCTATTTCGAGAAATACTATCTTTCAATCTATCCCTGATTGTAAGTTTTTCTTTAAGCAAAAAATTTTCTAATTCTCCTATATTTTTAAATCTATTTTTATAATCAATAGCCATTGCTTTTCTTATAGCAAAACTTAAAAAGTCAGGAAGAGTCTCTATCTCCAAACAATCATCAAAATAATTTACACTTACCTTTTTGTAAAGGAGCTCTACAGTTGAAGTATGTTCTTCAAAGGGAAATTTACCTGTTAATACTCTAAAAAGCATAACTCCCAGCTGATACACATCAGAATAAAAGCCCATCTTTTCTCCGATTACCTGCTCAGGAGTTATGTAATACGGAGTTCCTGTTATTTCTCCTATAGAAGAAGTCTTTGTTTCATCTTCCAGATCTTTGGAAAGGCCAAAATCAACTATTTTTATCCCTTTATCCTTAGTAATAAGTATATTGGAAGGTTTAAGATCCCTATGAATAATATTTTTCTCATGCAGAGCTTTTACACCTTTTAAAACCTCAAAGAATATCGATTTAAATTCATCCCACTTCAATTTTTTCTTCTTTATCAAGTAAGATTTTAAGCTCTTCCCCTCAATATATTCCATTACATTAAAATATATATCATTCCAGCTTTCCAGTGAAAATATTTTTACAATTCTGGGGTCACTTATTTCTCGGGAAATTCTAACTTCCCTTTTTATTCTATATAGTTTTCGTGAATTAAAGGTAACCATGGGATTTATAAATTTTAAAGCCACAGTTTGACTTAGAAATCTATCATAGGCCTTATAAACAAAGCCCACTCCTCCTTCCCCTATCTTTTCTATTATTTCATATCTATCATTAACCAATTCCCCCTTTTTCAAATTGGATAGCAAAAGAAGATAAGACGCCATATTTATATCCGAAAGTTTAGACTCTCTATTTTTAGATAAATCAACAGATTCTGTTTCGTTCATTGTATTATCTTATATCTATTAAAAAATTTTCTCAAGAGTAAACATTTTATGAAGTTACAAATTAAAGATGTCATAAAAAGTTACAACAAATTATGTCACATATTAAAAGATATAAAGTTTTATTTTAATAAAACATCTTGTAGCGCGCCTCCGAAAAAAAGAGTAGAAGAGAAGAGAGTTAAGGAAAATTTTAACAGGAGGTGCGCATGGAGGAAGGAATATTTACGGAGGAAAGCATGAAAAGATTAAGAGTATTGGAAGAATTGGTTAAGAAGCGAATAAGAGTGAAAGAAGCAAGTAGTCTGTTAGGAATAAGCTACCGCCATATGTGGCACTTGTCAAGAAAGTTGTGTATGAGGCTGAATAATAGTGAGAGGAAAAC
>CAZWJH010000043.1:0-20559 GCA_964634755.1 uncultured Clostridia bacterium | reverse complement strand
ATATGTGACATAATTTGTTGTAACTTTTTATGACATCTTTAATTTGTAACTTCACAACTTTGGGTCGCCCTTGACTATTTTTGCAAAAAATACTATCTTAATAGTTAGTAAAGGAGGTACTATGCATATAAATGAGCTTTTAAAAACAGCAATTGAAAGAGGGGCTTCGGACCTTCATTTAAAAGTTGGTAATTATCCTATAGTTAGAATAGACGGAAAACTTCACTTTCTTACAGAGCTTAAAAGATTGATGTCAGAGGATACTATTGCCCTTGCATATTCAATTATGAGTCAGAGAGACAAACAGAGATTTAAAGAGAGAAATGAAATTGATCTTGCTTATTCTGTTCCGGGACTCGGAAGATTCAGAGTAAGTATTTTCTATCAGAGAAACACCATAGGAATGGTTTTAAGGGTTATTCCAACGAAAATCAAGCCCATAAAGGAGTTGAATCTTCCGATAGTACTTGAAAAAATAGCAAAAGAGGAGAGAGGCTTAATCCTTGTTACGGGAACAACAGGATCCGGAAAATCAACAACTTTAGCAGCAATGGTGGATTATATTAACACTTACAAAACTGCAAACATAATAACTATTGAAGATCCAATTGAATTTTTACACAGAGATAAGAAAAGCATTGTGAATCAGAGAGAAATAGGAATGGATACTCCTTCATTCTCATCAGCTCTCAGAGCAGCTTTAAGACAGGACCCTGATGTTATTCTTGTGGGAGAGATGAGAGATCTTGAGACAATTGAGACTGCTCTTTTGGCAGCTGAAACCGGACACCTCGTTTTAAGTACATTGCACACATTGGATGCTATTGAGACAATTGACAGAATTGTTTCAATGTTCCCCCCTTATCATCAAAAACAGGTGAGATTACAGCTTGCAATGGTCCTTAAAGCTGTTATTTCTATGAGATTGGTGCCGAGAGCTGATAAAAAGGGAAGAGTCCCCGCTACAGAAGTTATGATAAATACTCCCTATATTCAGGATTGTATTATAAATCCTGAAAAAACGAAATTTATAAAAGAGGCAATACAAAAAGGTGTCTCCCAATACGGGATGCAGACATTTGATCAATCCCTTTATTTCTTATGGGAGAAAAAACTTATTACATATGAAGAAGCTCTTAGATGGGCTTCAAATCCTGATGAATTTAAACTTAAAGTTATGGGTGTACAGTCCACTCAGGATACAGCTCTTGAAGAAATGGAAAAACTTGTAACTGGAGGTACCGAAGATATACATGAATAGCAATGAAATTCGCTTAAGATTTTTAAATTTCTTTAAAGAAAAGGGGCATAGAATAGTAAAAAGCTCAAGTCTTGTTCCTGCAAAAGATCCCACTTTACTTTTTACAAATGCAGGGATGAACCAATTTAAAAATGTTTTTTTGGGAATAGAAAAAAGGGATTATAAAAGAGCCACCTCTTCTCAGAAGTGCATGAGAGCCGGGGGGAAACACAATGATCTTGAGCAGGTTGGAAAGACTGACAGACACCACACTTTTTTTGAGATGTTGGGAAATTTTTCCTTTGGCGATTATTTTAAAAGAAAAGCTATTGAATATGCATGGGAACTTTTAACAGATGTTTATAAAACACCTTCGGAAAAATTGTATATAACAGTTTTCAGGGAGGATGATGAAGCTTTTAAAATATGGAATGAAATAATAGGAGTCCCTGAAGATAAAATTATTAGAATGGGCGAAAAAGACAATTTTTGGGAGATGGGAGAGACAGGTCCCTGTGGTCCCTGCACTGAAATTCATTATGATAGGGGAGAAAAGTATGGTAACTATAAATTAGGTGAAAAAGAGGGCGACAGATACATTGAAATATGGAATCTTGTTTTTATGGAATTTAATAGGGATGAAAATGGGAAACTTTCTCCTTTGCCTTCTCCTTCAATAGATACAGGGATGGGACTTGAAAGATTGGCAAGTATTTTGCAAGGGGTTGAAAGTAATTTTGAAACCGACCTTTTTATGCCGATTATTAAAAGAGTTGAGGAATTAACAGGGGAAGACTATAATGCGAGTAAAAAAAATAAAGTTGCTATGAGAGTTATAGCTGATCATGTAAGAGCCATAACTTTTTTAATTTCAGACGGGGTTTTACCTACAAACGAGGGAAGGGGATATGTGCTCAGAAGAGTTATAAGAAGAGCTTTCAGGTATGGAAAGGATCTCGGGCTTAACAAACCATTTTTATATAAATTAACGGGAACTGTTGTTGATATTATGGGAAAAGCTTATCCTGAAATAGAATCATCTCACCTTACAGTGGCAAATATATGTAAAGCTGAAGAGGAGAGATTCTATAAAACTCTTGACATAGGATACAGTAAACTTTCCGAAATGATTAAAGATGCAAAAAGCAAAGGTGAAAATAGAATTGATGGGAAAAAAGTTTTCAAGCTTTATGATACCTATGGTTTTCCACCTGACCTTGTGAAAGATATACTTGAGGAAAATGGGTTTGAATATGATGTTAACGAGTTTTATAAAGAGCTTAACAAACAGAGAGAAAGAGCAAGAAGCTTTTGGAAAGGAGATGAAAAGATTAAAGAGATAGAGAAGTATAAAATTCTGGAAAATGAGAAAGTAGAATTTATTGGCTATACGGATTTGGAAGGAGAAAGTGAAATTATAGCATTGTTTAAGGAAAACAAAGCTGTTGAGACTCTTTCAGAGGGGGAAGAAGGAGAATTAATAGTCAGGAAAACACCCTTTTACGGAGAAGCAGGCGGTCAGGTAGGAGATACCGGAGTTGTGGAAAACGAATCTTTTTTTGCAGAGGTGATAGATACGCAAAAACCCACTGATAATGTGATTTCCCATAAGATAAAAGTGAAAAGAGGAAGTGTTGCTGTGGGAGATAAAGTGGAGTTAAAAGTTGATAAAGAGAGAAGATGGGCAATAAAAAAGAATCATACCTCCACTCATCTTTTACACAAGGCACTAAGGGAGATAATTGGTCCTCATGTTAAACAATCGGGTTCAAAGGTTGCACCTGATGTGTCGAGATTTGATTTTACCCATTTTCAGGCTCTCTCTCCCAGAGAAATCGTAATGGTTGAAGAGCTTGTAAATAGAAAAATTCAGGAGAATTTAAAAGTTAATACTGAAATTATGTCAATAGATGAAGCAGTAAAGACAGGGGCTATGGCAATTTTCGAAGAAAAGTATGGAGAAACCGTAAGGGTGGTTTCAGTGGGAGATTTTTCAAAGGAGCTTTGCGGTGGTACCCATCTTGATTATTCAGGTGAGATTGGATTTTTTAAAATTATTTCTGAAATGAGTGTTTCTGCGGGCGTCAGAAGAATAGAGGCTGTTACGGGGATGGAAGCGGTGAAAAGAGTCTCGAGACTTTTTACAGAGATAAGTGATTTAAAGAAAGAACTTAACACTTCAGAAGGTAAATTATTGGAAATAGCTCGAAAATTAAAAGAAGAGCTAAAGTCTTTACAAAAAGAAAGGGATGAACTCAGACAAAAATTAATAGCTTCTTCTTTGGATGAAATTATTGGAAAAGCAGAGGCGATAAATGGAATTAAGTTTATTTTTCATAAAGTTGAAGGTTTAAAAAGAGAAGAGATAAGAACATTGTCAGATAATTTAAAAACCAAAGCTAAAAATAGTGTTATAGTTCTCTATCAAACAAATGGTAAAAAACTTTCTCTTGTTTTTGCTATTACAAAGCCTTTATCGGAAAAGCTTAAAGCTAAAGATTTGATAAAATATTCCGCTCCTATAATCGGAGGAGGCGGCGGAGGAAGAGATGATTTTGGTGAGGCAGGTGGCTCGAAACCTGAGAATATAGAGCTTTTAAGAGAGAAATTGAAAGAAAAGATAGAAAATGAAGTTTAAAAGGTTTTTAAGTGTCTTTTTTATTCTGTTAGTTGGAAGTGTGTTTGTTTTTTCAGATATCTATGTTTATATCTCAAAGGATGGTCAAAAGATTATTTCAAATTTTAGTCCCTATGAATACAAAAAAATCTTAAAAATCATAAAAACAAAAAAACATTTTTTTAGAAGTAATCTTAAAAGTAAAAAATATGAGGAAAAAATATATAGAATCTCTTCTAAGTATGGGGTGGACCCTAATTTAGTTAAAGCTATAATAAAAGTGGAGTCAAATTTTAATTCTGTTGCAATTTCAAACAAAGGGGCAAAAGGTTTAATGCAGTTAATGGAAGAAACTGCGAGAGATTACGGAGTTTATTCTGATGAGGTATTTGATCCGGAGAAAAACCTTACTGCCGGGATAAGGCATCTTAAAAGGTTAATAAACAAGTATGGAATAAATAATCTTCAAAAGGTTCTTGCTGCATACAATGCAGGTGAAACTGCGGTGGATACCTATGGAGGAATCCCTCCATACCGCGAAACTATCCGGTATGTAAAAAAGGTAATTAAAGAGTATAAAGGAATTATACCTAAGCTTAATATCTCTTATTCTAAGAAAAAGACTAAGAGGAGGAGTAAAATAAATATATATTATGACAAAGATGGAGTTCTCTGTATCTCGAATATTCATAGAAGAGATAGAAACTAAAACCAAGATTTTTTTGCTTATCCTTTTTTTTGTTCTTAATGTTCTGATAATTTTACCTCTTTTTAACTTAGGCGTTTTTATTAATTTTATTATTTACAAGCTTTTCTCTTTTGTATGTCACCAGTCTGATAGCCTGAGTTTCTGGATCAATGGTACAAAACTTACAGTTTGTTCAAGATGCACTGGGATTTATCAGTCTTTTTTTGTAAGCTCATTGTTCTTTTATTTTAAAAATGTAAAGTTTCAAAGAACTTATTTAATAAAAATCTTAGTAATTTCAGTTATTATTCTTATTATTACTAAAATAGCTCCTTCTTTTATAGATTTAAGCTCATTAAATTTATTACGCTGGTTATCTGGTGTTTTAATTGGTATAATATTTTCTTATTCTATATATGGAAATGGAGGAAAGAGTGGAAAATAGCAGTTTGACCCAAAACTCAAAACTTTATCTTGATGCCCCTATTTTAGGGGGGCTTTTAATGGCCTTTTTTTCTATAATGCCTATTATTAGTGCTTTTAATCTTCTTTGTTGTATGTGGTTGGTTATAGGAGGTGCTGTCTCTTACATTATTGCTTCCAGGAAAAACGATTACATTCCAAGAAGTACAGACGGGCTTATTTACGGAGCTCTTTCAGGTGTTTTTGGTTGGATATTCAGTACTATTCTTACTTTTATTTCCATAGGGATTAAGGCAAAAAAGTTTGAACTCGCCCGCCAAAAACTTTTGGATGTGAACACTCCAGAGGCTCGAAGAATAATAGAGTTTGTTGACAGAGTCGGATTTAGAACGATAATTTTTTTCTTAAGTTTTGCCTTTATTATCTTTTATCTCGTATTTCCTACTATTGGAGGAGCTTTGGCACAGGCTTTATCAAGTAAAGGCAAAAAAGATAAAGTTAAAAAGGAGTTACCGCAGGAAGAGAAAGAGAGTGATGAAGTATAAGACAAAAGTTATAGTCAATCCTTACTCTGCATTTGGAAAAACTTATAAAAAGTGGAAGAAAATTAAGGAAATTTTATCATCAGTTTTTAAAGATATGAAGTGTGAGTTTACAGAAGCTCCCAGACATGCGGTGGAGATTACGAAAGAATCCATAAGAAAAGGATTTGAACACATCCTTGGCGTTGGAGGAGATGGAACCTTTAATGAGATAGTTAATGGATATTTAAAAAAGGATAAACCTTTAAATGAGAATGCCTTTATCTCTCTTTTCCCTTCCGGTAAGGGAAATGATTTTCTCAGGACTGTAAAATATCAGAACAAAATAAAAAAATGGAAAGATTTATTCTTGACTGACAGTAAAAGAACAATAGATGTGGGGAAAATTGAAAGTGAAAAGGGGAGCTCTTATTTTGTAAATGTATCATCTTTTGGGTTTAGTGGTGAAGTCGTTGAGAATATAGTAGAGCTAAGAAAAAAAATAAAATACGGATTTATATATTTTTTAGGGGCTTTAAAAACTCTAAGAACTTTTGAGCCAAAAAGAGTTAGATTAAGATTTGATGATGGAAACGAGTTGGAGGATGATGTGATGATAGGAGCTCTTTGTAATGGGATGTATTTTGGGGGCAAGATGAAAGTTGCTCCTGATGCGAAGCTTGATGATGGATATTTTGACTTTTTACTCTTAAGGAAAGTATCAAAAGCTGAACTTTTAAAAAAAATTATAAAAATTTATAGGGGAGCTCATATAAGAGATAAAGAAATTTTAATAAAAAGAGTAAAAGAAGTATTAATTGAGCCTGTTAATAAAAATGATAGAATCCCTCTTGAGTATGACGGAGAGTTGGGTAAATTTCTTCCGGTAAAATTTAGCTTGATTCCGTCAGTTGTGAAAATAAAGAGTTAGGAGAAAAAATGAAGAAAAAGGCGGCGGTTTTAATTTTATTTTTAGTTCCTTTTATTTTGGTATCTGCTGAATTTCTTCCATTGAGTAAAGTTAAGGAAGGGATGATCTTTACGGGTAAAACAGTTTTAAAAGGAGAAAAACTGTCGGAGTTTAAGGTAAAGGTTACAGGTATTCTTAAAAATATGTATCCTAATAAAAGTTTTATTGTGGGAGAAATAGAAGGTGATTATTATAAGGAAACAGGCGTTATAGCAGGAATGTCAGGTAGCCCTGTTTATTATAATGGTGAAATAGTAGGTGCGGTGTCTTTCTCTTTCCCTTTTACTAAAAGAGCTATAGCAGGTATAACACCTTATGAAGATATGATTACTACTGAGAAAAAAACTGCTCCTGAAGTAGATATAAAAATTGATTTGAAAGATATTTCCAATGGAAAGATAATTGAGAGGTTAAAAAAAGAACTAAAGAAAAGAGCGGTAAGTTTTGGTTTTTTTAAAATTCCTCTTAAAGCATCAGGTTTTTCGACGGATATTGTGAAAAAATTAAACGAGGAATTTTCTCCTTTTCATTTTATGGCAATCCCATCCTCTTCTTCGGGAAAAATTAGAATTCCAGAGAAAATTGATGCTACTTCAGTTAATTTAAGAGATGGAGATGCTGTAAATGTGCATTTGATGATAGGAGATTTTGATCTTTCAGCTGGGGGTACTGTAACTCATGTAAAAGGGGATACTTTTTATGCTTTCGGTCATCCTTTTTTTAATTTAGGAAAAATTGAATATCCTGTTTCAAAAGCAAAGATAATAGGTGTTGTTCCAAGTTATGAGTCATCTTTTAAACTTTCTTCTGTTGAGAATTATATAGGTAAAATCGTGGCTGATAGAACAAGCGCAATTGTAGGGGAAATTGGAAGCTTTCCTGATCTTATGCCCATGAAAATTACAATGAATTACATGAAGCCCAAGGAGTTTGAAATTAAAGTAATTAGGGACAAACTTCTCACTCCCCTTTTGATCTATAATGCTCTTGCAAATGTTATAAGCAGTGAAATAAAGGCTGTCGGAGAACTTTCTCTGCGAGTGGATGGTATTATTTATTTAAGAAATGGAAAATCTGTTGTTTACAATGATATATTTTCAAGTAATGATACCATGGGAGAATTTTCACTTCTTTATGCTTCTCTTGCTTATATTTTAATGGATAATCCTGTAAAAGAGTTTGATATAGATAGAATAGAAGTGAGTATCAGCCCTTATGAGAAGAAAAGAGTTGCAGTGCTTAAAAAGGTGATTTCAGAAAAATACAGAGTTTTACCAGGGGAGAATGTTAATTTTTCACTTTATTACAAACCTTTAAAAGAGAAACTTAAAGTTGAAAAACTTAGTATTCCGATTCCTCCATTTGAAAAGGGTTCTATTCTTTACATTTTTATTGCTGATGCAAAGAGCATGCAAGCTTTTGAGGCGAAAAAATATCAAGGAGGCTTTAAATTTCCGGAAACAGAGGTAGCCTTATTAAGAGCTTTAAATAATTTAAGAAAAAATGATATCGTATACCTTAAAGTCTTTGCTTTAAGAAAGTCGGTTTTTCTTAATGGGTATGATTACTCAGGGGCTCCCTCTTCTGTATTTAAACTACTTTTGCCTTCTCAGAAGGATTATAATTATTCATCCCCTAATATTAGTATAATTAAGGAATATGCTCTTCCGATAGATTATAAATTTGAAGGGAAAGCTTTGATTAAACTTGAGATTAAATAAAGGAGATTAAAGATGAGAAAAAAAATAAGCTTCATCTTTCTGTTAGCTTCAATGAGTGTTATTCTTTTTTCTGCGAAAACAGTAAGGGTAAAATATGAAAATTGGAAAGATTTTTTAGGAGGAGAATTTAAGGGGATTATGTTGAATGAAGATGGTGAGCTTTCTCTGTCATATAAATTTAATCAAATAGTAAAACCTCCCGAGAACCTTGTTTTCTCAGCAACAATGGATGGCAGTGGTAATATTTACATAGGGACAGGGCATTCCGGAAAATTGTATAAAGTTAGTGGCAAAAAGATTAGTGTTGTATATACTGCAAAGGAGCCCGACATTTTTGCTATTACCTCAGATAGAAAAGGTAATATTTATTTTGCAACTTCTCCTAATGGAAAAGTTTATAAAATGGGAAAGGATGGAAAGGTAAAGGAGTTTTTTGATAGTAAAGACAGATTTTTTTGGCAGATGGAAATTAAAAATTCATCTCTTTTTATTGCTGCTGGAGGAACAGGTGGTAAACTATATAAAGTTAGCCTTAACGATGGACATCTTGAGACAACGTATCAAATAGAGGAATTAAATGTATTCAAATTTTTTATTAAAGATGACAGAATTTATCTTGGTGGAAGTGAAAAGGGGACTGTTTACGAGATAAAGAATGGAAGAAAACAATCCATATTTCAAAGTGATAGAAAAGAAGTAAAAGGAATTTATGTGAATTCAAAAGACGAGGTTTTCATCGCAACAGGGGGAGAATCTCTTGCAAAGTCCAGTAAATATTTTAAAAAGATTGTTATAAGAAAAACTAATACTGCCGGCGAAGTCTTTAAAATAGGCACTGACGGGGAAGTAAAAAAAATATGGAATTCTAATGATGAAATGCCTTATGATTTAAAAGGTAATAATGGAAAAGTTTTATGGGTTACGGGAGATAAGGGAAGAATTTACTCTTATGAGGATGGTAAGGTAAATTTAATAGGTGAGCTTGAAGGTAAAATAGGAGTTTCTCTTTACAGGGTAAAAGGAAAATTTTTAACTCTCTATGATTTTCCTGCAGGTGTTCTTGAAATTGAAGATGCTAAGTTAAATAATGGAGTATATATTTCAGCAGTTTATGACACAGAGGCTTTGTCCTTTTTTGGCAATTTTTATGCAAAGACAGAAGGGGATGTCGGCATCTCTTATAGAGCTGGCAATACATCAAAATATGATAATTCTTGGTCGGATTGGTCCCCTGTTCAAAAGACCTTTCCCTTTAAGATAGGGGTGAACAGAAAAAGGTATTTTCAGTTTAAGGTAGAAATGGTTAAGGGAGGACAAAATCCGGTGTTATCTTTTTTAAAATTTTATTATCTTCCTGTGAATAGAGCGCCTGTGATTGATAAAGTGTATTTGAGAAATGACAAGAAAGATTCAAACAAAATTTGTGTGAATATTATGGGTTCGGATGCTGACGGGGATAATATTTTTTATAATATTTATCTCGGAAATGGAAAGGTTTGGAGCCTCGTGGAAAAAGAAATTGTAAAAAGTAAGTTCTGTTTTGACAAAAGAAATTTTCAGGAGGGAGAATATTTTTTGAAAGTTTTAGTGAGTGATAAAAAGTCTAATCCGAAAAAATATGCGAAAACTTCTTATAAAATAATAAAAAATGTTGTAATAGATTATTCCCCGCCGACTATTAATTTGAATAAGTCATCAGGAGCTTCTTTAAAGTTTATAGTAAAAGATAAAATTTCCAATATTTCAAAAGCTTTTTACCATACAGGAGATAGAAAATGGAAAATTTTATTCCCCGATGATAAAATTTTTGACTCAAAAAAAGAATCATTTACAATCCCTGAAAAAATAGCTAAAATAATAATTGTGAAGGTAGAAGACGAGGAAGGCAATATAAGAGTGAGGAAAATTAAATAAATGGCAGAAGGATATTATGTTTTAGGTGTTTCTCCCGAATCTCAAATGGGAGTTATTGTTCAGAATTATTTAAATTTTATTAATCCGCTTGAAAAAAAGTTGGAGTATGAGACAGTTGGAATGAATATGAAAATTATCAAGGATTTCCTTATGTTTCAAGGAGCTATGGAAGAAGTGGTTAGGGATAGGGCCAAAAAAGGAGAAGATATTAATGTGATTCTTCCCCCGGATATTTTAAGTAAATTTTATTATCTTAGTGGGAAGAAAAAATTCATTGAAGGGAAATTTTTTGAGGCTGGTAAAAATTTTGAGAAGGCTCTAAATTATAGCAGTAGAGATCCTAAAATTCTTTATTTTATGGGAAGAGCTTTTCTCGAATCTAAAAAAATAAATCATGCTGAAAACGCTTTCAAGATGGCGATAGAGGTAGATAGAAATAATCCGTATTTTTGGGTATATCTTGGAGATGTTTATAATTTAGCAGGATTTCCTGCAAAGGCTATTCATATTTGGGAGACAGCCCTTTCTATTGACGGAGGATTTTCTCCTGCTATAAGTAGACTTGAAGGTAAAGGAATTAATGTGAAGTTTAAGATGATTTCTAAAAAAATAAAGTCAGTTTTTAAAAAACTTTTTGGAGAGAAAGAGGCAAAAGAAGAGGAAGAAGAGTAGAGAGGAGAAAGGGAAATGAAAAATCTTAATTTTTATCTTCCAACAAAGGTAATTTTTGGAAAAGGAAGAATTTCGGAGCTATCAGAGAGTCTAAAAGATTATAAAAAGATTTTAATTGTCTCCGGCAAGAGTTCTTTTAAAAAGAGCGGGGCTTACGACAAAATAAAAGCTCAACTAAAAGATAAGAAGCTTGTTTATTTTAGTGATGTTAAAGAAAATCCGGATTTCCCCACTTTAAAAAATGGTTCAGAAATTGCAAGGAATGAGAAGGTAGAGCTTATTATAGGAGTTGGGGGTGGTTCTCCTATGGATGCTGCCAAAGGAATTGCTCTTCTTTCTACAAATGAAGGAGATATGAAAGATTATATGAAAGGGAAAGAGGTTAAGAATAAACCTTTGCCAATTGTTTGTATTCCGACTACTTCCGGGACAGGGAGTGAAGTTACTCCTTATGCTGTTTTTACGGATCCTGTTTCAAAGGATAAAGGAGGGTTTGCAAATCCCGGAATTTTCCCAATTTTTTCTATTATAGACCCAGAACTCACCTATTCAATGCCTGATGAGGTGTTGATAAATACTGGTATAGATGCCTTAACCCATGCTCTTGAAGCATATCTTTCAACAAAAGCAACTCCTTTTAATGACGTCCTTTCTATTCATGCTATTGAAATTATAATGGGTAATTTGAAAGATGCTCTTAAGAGAAATAATGAAGCTATGGATAGAGTCTCCTATGCTTCTATGATAGCGGGTATCGCAATTACAAATGCAGGTACTTTGTTATTACATGCAGCAGGATATCCTTTGACTGTTTTCCACGGTATTTCACATGGAAGGGCAAATGCAATCCTATTGCCTGCATTTTTAGAGTTTATGAGAAAGAAATCATCTGTTAAAGAAAAGGTAGAGCTTTTGGAAAGTATTTTTGAAGAATATGGAGGTGTCGAAAAGTTTTTAAAAGAATTAAATATTTCCACAAAACTTTCTGAAAATGGAATAAAAGAGGAGGAAATAAAAATTTTTGTTGAAAAAACAATAGTAAAGAAAAATCTTAAAATTACTCCTGCCAAGATTACCAAAGAAGATATATTTGAGCTTTATAAAGGTACTTTTTGATGAAAGCCTTCAAAAAACTAATCCTATTATTTTTAGTGGTATTGGCTTTTTTTTTGGTAGAATCATGCAAAAAGAGAGTGAGGCTTTTGTATCCCGGGGGAATTAATATTGAATCTCCTGTGATAAGGGTAGGTCTTGTGTTAGGAGAAAAAAATGTAATAATATCCTCAACTAGTGGGTTAAAGATTTATTTTAGAGGGCAAAAGGTTTTCGAAAATATTTTGGGTGTGGTAGAGTTTAACCTTAACAATGGTGCAATAACAATTCAGACAGGTAAGGAAACTCAAATTTTGAAAGGAGATTTGTTTATTTTACCTGAGAAAGGCTCTTTTCTAAAAATAGGAGAAAATGAATACCGGGGAATTTTTTTGCTTTTGAACAGAGGAGAATATCTTAATCTCGTTAATATATTAAATATAGAGGAGTATCTAAGAGGTGTTTTACCTTATGAACTTTCCCCATCAATTTACGGAGAAATTGAGGCATTAAAAGCTCAAGCTGTAGCATCACGGACATATGCGCTCTTTAATCTGAAAAAGTTTGAGCAGGAAGGGTATGATATATGTGCTACTCAGGATTGTCAGGTGTATAAAGGGAAAAGCGGAGAAACAGCTCTTACTGATAAGGCTGTGGAAGATACAAAAGGGGAAGTGCTTATTTTTGGGGGAAAGTTAATTGCTTCTTTGTATAGTGCTTCGTGTGGAGGTTTTACAGAGAGTGCAAAGAAGATGTTTAAAGGTATGGGGGCTCCTTATCTCATAAGCCAACACTGCGAATATGATGATATAAAATGGTATTGGGTCTATACAGATAATTTTAAGCCTTATTCGATGGAATTGGATCTTGCCCTTGCAATAAATCTTGTGGATGAATTTGATTTAAGAAAAGGTAATAATAAAATCCCACCGGACAGAGCATCTCCTCTGTTGAAAAAGGTAGCTGTTTTAATGGATAAGGATATAGACTTTTTTCTAAAAAAAGTAACTATACATTCTCTTTTGGAACCATTTGATAAATTCTTTTCTATTTATATTAAAGCGAAAGAGGAAGTTAAACCTTTTGAACTTCCCAACCCTCTTATAATTAAATACGGAAAGAGATATACCTACATGATTCAATATCTATTGAAAAAAGGAGTAATAAATAAGAAGGATAACTTGGAAGCGCCTTTAAGTTTTAATAAATTTGTTTCAATCCTTTCAACTATTTTAATGAAAAACTTTAAGATTTTTGAGGATGTTAATTTTGTCTCTTTAATTGGATATGAATTGACCTTAAAAGATAAAAATGGGAATGAAATAAAGCTGAATGTAGAATCTCCTATTCTTTTAAGAAAAATTAAGGGAAAAATTTATCCTGCCCATATGCTTTTTTTAACAGGGAAGGAAAAGATAAAAGTCTTTAGAGTTAAAGATAACCTAAAAATGATGATTGTTGAATATCCAGATTTCTCTCTGAAACCGGATAGTTTTTATCCTTTTTGGCATAAAGCTTATACTCTGAAAGAGCTTGAAAGAACCATAAGAAAATTTACTCCCATAGCAAAGCTTTATGATATTGTTTCTCTTAAAAGAGGTGAATCCGGAAGGGTCATTAAACTAGAAATTCAGGATGAAAATAAAAGTTATTTTGTTTATGGTTATCAGATAAAAAGAGCTCTTGATTTAAGGGATACTCTGTTTTTCATTGACAGAGAGTTTGACAACAATGGGATAAAAAGGATAACATTTATAGGAAGAGGTTGGGGACACGGTGTTGGGATGTGCCAAGTTGGAGCTTATGGAATGGCTTTAAAGGGAAGAAAGTACAAAGAAATCTTAAATTATTATTATCCTAGTACTCAACTTGTAGATTATTTTGATTTAGTGAGAGAAAAATGAAGAAAAAAAATAAGAGACCGACTCTCTATTTCAAAGTATATGAAAACAAAAATTCTGATAAGTGGGTTGTTTTTATCCATGGGGCCGGGGGAAGCTCCACTGTTTGGTTTAAGCAACTCAGAGCATTTAGGAGAGAGTTTAATGTTTTGCTTTTGGATTTAAGAGGGCATGGAAAATCAAAAAATGTTTTTCAAAGATGGAAAGATAATGAGTATACTTTCAAAGATATAAGTGAGGATATTCTTGAAGTTATGGATTATATTAACTTGAAATCTGCACATTTTGTTGGCATCTCGCTTGGGACAATTATTATAAGGAATATTGCAGAGCTTTATCCTGAAAGGGTCGAATCAATGATTTTGGGAGGAGCTGTTATCAGATTCAATATCCGTTCAAAATTTTTGGTAGCAGTTGGGAATATGGTTAAAAAGATTATCCCGTATATGTGGATTTATAAGCTTTATGCCTGGATTATAATGCCTAAAAAAAGACATAAAGAGTCCAGATTAATCTTTGTTAGAGAAGCCAAAAAACTTTATCAAAAAGAGTTTTTAAGATGGCTCCGATTAACATATGAGGTAAATCCGTTAATGAAATTTTTTAGGGAAAAAGAGACAAAAATACCCACTCTTTATTTAATGGGAGAGGAAGATTATATGTTTTTACCGGGGGTGAAGACGGTAGTGAAGAAACACAAAAATTCTGTTTTGAGGATAATAAAAGAAAGTGGACATGTTTGTAATATAGAACAACCAACCCTTTTTAATAAGCTTTCAATAAACTTTATTAAAAATCCATTTGAATTTCACAGAGTAAAAGAGGAAGTTGTGGGAAGTGCTTAATTTAAGTTGCAGTAACGTGAATAAAAAGCATGAAAGAGCTTAAAATTTCGGGAATCTTGCTTATTGATAAACCTTCTGGTTTTTCTTCTTTTGATATTGTAAGAAGGGTAAAAAAGGTTTTTCATGGGAACAAGGTTGGACATTTTGGAACTCTTGATCCCATTGCTACGGGGCTTTTGATAGTAGGAATAGGTAAAGCAACTAAATTTTTTGATCTGTTTAAAAGAGATTCTAAAACTTATGAGGCAAAGGCAAAATTGGGTTTGAAAACAGATACTTTTGACATTACAGGAAATGTGATAAAGGAGATTGAGGATTTTGTAATAACTAAAAATGAACTTGAAAATGCTTTGAACTCATTCTTGGGCGAAAGTCTTCAAACTCCACCTATGTTTTCTGCTAAAAAATTTAAGGGGAGGCCCCTTTATAAACTTGCCCGGGAAGGTAAGGAGGTTGAAAGAAAACCCGTTAAGATAAAAATAGATTTTTTGAAATTAACAAATTATGAACCACCATATTTTAACTTTATCGTTTCCTCATCTTCCGGAACTTATATTAGGAGTTTAATAAATGACATAGGAGAGCTTTTAGGAGTTGGTGCCACAATGGTAGAGCTCAGAAGAACAGAAGTGGGAGGTTATAAAGTTGAGCATGCACTAACTTTGGAAGAGTTTGATAAAGAGATAAAAAAGGGAAAGATATTTAACTTTGTTATTCCTGTTGAAAAAATTTTCCCTGAGTTTCCCAAAATTATTGTTTCTCCAAGAGGGGAATTTCTTGCATCAAATGGTGCTTATGTTCCTGCCGAAGAAGTCTTAAAAGTTGAAGGCGTAAGTGCTGAATTTTTTAAGCTTTTTAATGATGAGGGGAAATTTCTCTGTCTTGCAGAACCTGAAATAAGCAAGAGAGCATTTAAGCCCGTCATAGTTTTGAAATAATGGAAGAGATAAAAGCAACGGTCATTTCAATAAGTTTTGAAGGGGAAAAAGGTTTTAAGATAGTTAAAGCAAGAGAAAAAGGGGGAAATTTAATTAGCCTTGTCGGAAAAATGGAAGGTGTTGGAGAGGGAGATTCTTTGATCTTAAAAGGGGAGTATAAAAATCATCCTGTTTATGGTAAGGAGTTCCTTGTCAAAGATTTTTTATTTGATAAAGAGGAGAAAAGGGAAAGTATTATAAGATTTATCTCTTCGGGTAGAATAAAGGGCATAGGAGAGAAAACCGCAAGAAAAATTGTTGAAAAGTTCGGAGAGAATACAATTGAGATAATAAAAAATAAGCCTGATAAACTTCTTGAAATAAAGGGAATAGGTAAAAAAAATATAAAAGGGATAAAGGAAAGTCTTTCCGAGATGGGAGATACCCTTGATTCTCTCGTTTTTCTTTCTTTTCTCGGATTTGGAACCGCACTTTCTTATAAGATATTAGAAAATTTTGAAGGGGACATTGAGCGTGATATTAGTGAAAACCCCTACATTTTAATTAAAAAGGTAAAAGGAATAGGTTTCAAATTGGCTGACAGGGCCGCGAAAAAATTGGGAATTCCCGAAGATTCCCCATTCAGATTAAAAAGCTATATTCTTTATTTGCTTGAAAGCTCTCTTGAAGATGGACACACTTTTTTGAAAAAAGAGGAGCTTGAGAATATTTTTATTTCAGAGATGGGTTCCACGCCTGAATCTTTTGAATTACTGCTTGATGAATTGGAGGATGAGGATGAAATAATTGTTTGGAATTCTGCAATTTATTTAAAATATGTGTATGAGATTGAGAAAAAAATTGTGGATAAACTCCTGATTTTGAAAAAACATCCATTTCTTTTTACTTTAAAGCCTTCTGAAAAAACCATTGAAAAAATTGAGAAAAAGTGGGGAATAAAAATAGATGAGAATCAGAGAGAAGTAATCCTTAGTGCTGTTAACAACAAGCTTTCAATAATAACAGGAGGACCAGGGACAGGTAAAACCACGATTTTGAAATTTATAGTTTCTCTTTTAAAAGAAAATGGAAAAACTGTTATGATTGCAGCTCCAACGGGTAGAGCGGCAAAGAGGATAAGTGAAACTTCCGGTGAAGATGCAAAAACAATTCACAGGCTATTAGAATACATCCCGGGAAAAGAGGGCTTTATGAAAAACCGATTTAATCCATTGGAGGCTGATGCTGTTATTATTGACGAAGCCTCAATGATGGATATTTTTATTTTTTACAGACTTTTGGATGCTTTTGGCCCCAACACCCAGCTTATCCTTGTCGGGGACCACTACCAGCTTCCGCCTGTAGGACCCGGATATGTTTTTAGGGATTTGGTAAATTCAAGTAAAATTCCGGTCTATTTTTTAGATAAAATTTACAGAAGATCAGAGGATAGTCTTATTAATATAAATGCTCTTAAGGTTAAAATGGGAGAGATGCCTGAACTAAACCCCTCGGGAGATACAATTTCTGATTTTTATTTTGTAAGAAAGGAAAGGGAAGAGGATATTTTGGAGCTTATAATAGAACTTTATACTGAAAGAATTCCTTCGAAATTTATGGTTGACCCATTTTCCGATTCAATTCAGATTCTTGCTCCTGTTTACAGGGGGACAATAGGAGTTGATAATATTAACAGTATAATCCAGAAAAAATTAAATAGCTCAAAAAGAGGAATAAAGCATTATGAAAGGGAGCTTAAAAAGGGCGATAAAGTTATGCAATTGAAAAACAATTATGAAAAAGATGTTTTCAATGGTGATTTGGGCAATGTTAAAAGAGTAAACTATTATACTCAAACGGTTGAAGTGGATTTTTACGGAAATACGGTTGTTTACGAGAGAAAAGAATTTAATGAGATAACTCTGGCTTATGCAATATCAATACACAAATCACAGGGAAGTGAATACGATTATATCATAGTGCCGATAAGCAAATCACAGGGAATTATGCTTCAAAGAAATCTTATATACACTGCAATTACAAGAGCAAAAAAGATGCTTATTTTTGTGGGGGACCTCAAGGCTCTGGAAATAGCTGTTCACAACAATACTCCGCTTAAAAGAAATTCACGAATTTATGAGCTTGTCGTGGAAAAGCTTTAATCTTTTCCCTTAAAAAAGGTATTTTTTATTAAAATTTTTATCCTTTGAATGGTATTTTTTCAAAAGGGAAATTGCAGCTGTTTTGAAATTGAGTTTTTTGGTTTTTACCAATTTCCACCTGATTTTAATTATTTTGGGAACTTTTTGAATAACAACAGCTCTGTCATACTTCAGATTTGTTATTTTTGCTTTTTTACCATCAACTTTTATCTCTTTTACTTTGGCAAAATAGGGGATGTGGAATAGAATTTTCTCAGGTGGAGAATTGAATTCTGTTTTTATCTCAATTTTTGCTCCGTCTTTTTTTATCTTATATTGCATTGAAATTTTCCCGAAATATGTAAGACCATTTTGCACTTTTATAATATTTCCGGGTTTTACCCATTCGGGAGATATTGCGGAGAAAAGGTGAAGCTCATTTTTAAATTCTCTTACGAGCATATTTCTTACGAGTTCATTATACCTTGCTGCAAACCAGCCGTGGGGAGGAAAATTGTGTCCTGTATCCCTATTACTCCACGGCTTTACTGAGAACTCAAATCCATCATTTGTACTTCCAGTATGGGCAAGAATTGAGTGAAGATCCTCTATTACCTCTTCCTGCTTTCCCATTGCAAGGAGAGTTTCTGTTACATAAAAGGTCTCATAATGATGGAGCCATCCGGGTTTAAGATTTTTTCCGCTAAGTTCAGCTAATTTTAAGGCATAGGCATTGGGACCATAGGTCATAATTCCTTCTCTGTATTTGTACTTTCTTAAAAGAGAGCTTGTTGCTTCGGCAATTTTCCCATAGGGGGATAAAATCTCAAAGGGGTAAACACCTGCGGAGGCATTTGCCCAATCGTATCCATCTTCAGGTTTATCAAGCCCCGGCGGTATGTAACCTCCGGTTTTTTTAATTATACCTTTTAGTATTTTAAAGAAGACACTTTTGTATTGCTTGTAAACCTTTTCAAAAAATATTGCATCTTTTTCTTTTTTTAGTGTTTTTGCTATGAAGATTGCATCATTTAATCCTAAAAGAGCCCAGAAGCTGTGACCTGTGTAATGTCCGTTTATTGCTTCATTATCATAGGGGCCTGCTACAGGCCATAATCCTATGGGGTCTTTTTTACAAAAATTTATGAATCTATTTATGTGGTCCGGAATAATTTTATAAATCTTTTTAATAAAATTCAGATCTTTGGATGTTCTGAAGTATGAGCCTACAGCCCAGAGTGATTGGCCCCAATCATCGGGATATTTGTTAACAAAAGATGTTGGGTTCCCTCTTTTATCATATTTTATAAAATTGTTTACTGTTCCCTTTGCAAAATCAAGCCTATTGTACATATTGTACACTCTTGCCATGTAAGCCCCATCACGGGGATAGAAAAAATCATACTGAAATTGATTTACATGCTGCTCAACTCTTCCGTTTTCCATAGTATCCCTTGCCATTAAAAGATAGGCAAATCCCGCTTTTATGGTATCATTTACCTTTTTCTCCGGTATGAATATTTGAGTACCCTTTGAAAGCTCCCTTTCCCAGAAATTTATAATATTTTTCAAATAGAGGGTATAATTGCTATCAACTACCTTCTTAATTAGTTTTGTTCTTTCCTCATATATGGGGACATAGGGCATTTTAATTATAAAGCTCTCTTTTTCATCTGGTTTTAAAGTGAATGAAAATCTTATTTTAAGCTTTGACCTCTGCTCTGCCGAAATTTTAAAATCTTTGACATCTCCATTGTATTCATAAGAGAATACAAAATGTTTGTTTTTGTAAGCATTCCCGATTCCAAACTCTGTTTTTAATTCTTTTTTAGTGTAAATTTCCGATTTCATAAACTTTTTTTCATACCAATTTCTATAATTAATTTTTTTGCATCTTCTGAACTTACCTTTTCCTGAAACAAAAGAGAATCCCACACCGGCTTTTTTGGAACTTTTTGTTTTATTTTCAGCCTTTATTTCTATAAAGTTAATGAGAATATTAAGAGGATTTAGGTTAAGGGGAGCGGCAAATGCCTTGATTGTGTATGTAATCCCGTTTGATTTTTCAATGTATGTGTAAACGGGGATATAATCCCTGTAAAGTGTTCTTATTCTCTGATTTACAGGTTTAAAATCCGGACCAATGAAAAAATCAAGCTCTCCGTGTCCTGTGAAAATCGCTCCATCATAAGTTATCTGACTGCCTTTGGGTGAATTTTTAAATCCGAGTTCATCGGAGGGGACTAAAAAAAAGCAAAACGGATTTGATAATTCTTCCTGAAGTGATGGGTTTTTAACCTGAGGCTGCGATGAAAACAAAAGGGAAAAAACGAATATAAACAAATTAAGGGTTAATAATATTTTTTTCATTTTATGCCTCTTCGTAAAAAAATAATTATTCGTTAGTGGGTGGTGTTGCTTCATCCACTAACATTACAGGAATTCCGTCTTTTATCGGATAAATTCTTCCGCACTTAACGCATCTGAGTCCCTTTTTATCTTCTGTTAATACAACATCCGTTTTACATACGGGACAGGCAAGAATATCCAAAAGTTCTTTGTCTATGGGTAAATTTTTATCTTCACTCATCTTAACCTCCTTGCTGTTTTATATCATATAAATTTTTAATTGAAAATTCAATAAAAACTTGGATTTTTAGCTTTCTTCTTCATCTTCAACCACTGTTATACAAACTCTGACCTTTTTACCCACCAATTTCTCAAGCATTTGTCCGAATTTATTCTCATAATCTCTGAATCCGAGGTGTTCGTAAGGTTTTCCCTCAATTTCAACTATCTCTCTGTAAATTTCACCATCAAGGCAATTCTTTTTATCTTCTGACATTTTTTCCTCCTACGATAAATTAGTTTATTATATTTTATGTTAATAAAATATA
>CAZWJH010000042.1:6693-20710 GCA_964634755.1 uncultured Clostridia bacterium | reverse complement strand
GGTCCTTTTTAACTTTGCCTCTACTTTATACAGTCTTCCTTTTCCTTCCAAAGAAAACTCTTTTTGAAGCTTATCATACTTTATTTTAATATTTCTATCGTCTCCCCTATTTATTCTGTTTTTTAATGCGAATCCTTTGAAGTCAACAGGAAGTTCTTTACCATTAAACCTGGCCTCTTTAAGAACAATAATATCTTTTTCCCTTAGCTTTAAAATCTCTCCTGCGGGAATTTTTTTCTCTTTTCCATTAATCTTTATAGTAAACTGGGGGATTCTTTTTGAAGGACAAATTTTAAAACTTGTTATTTTATAATAATCATGTCTTATAAGTACTGTTGTGCCTTTTGTAAGAATATATCTTTTATTTCTATCATTTTCTCCACCCCAGCCTAGGATATCAATAGCCCAGCCAAATTTTCTGCTTCCATGGATACTTTTAATGATAATTGTTTCATTTTGTTTTAATAGCAAAACGGATTTTTCCGGAACTATGAACTCCTTTCCCTTTTCATTGAAAATTTTTACATAATAGAACACCGGTTTTTTTAATTTAGGTTTTATTTTGTTTTCGGGTGTTATTCCAAAGACTTTAAAGAGTTCATTTAGTACCAGGAGATGATATCTTACTTTCAGTTCATCGGATTTGATGTTTTTTGATGTCTCAACTCCGAAAGCAGGAATTCCATAAATTTTATAAGCATAGAAAGTTGCCGTGAATTTCATCTGCTCAAGATTCTTTTCCTTGTGTGTCTTTTCTGTTTCTGTATTCCAAAAAGCAAAAAGGTGATCCGGGTTTTTTATCTTTTTATTAACTTTTTTGACAACTTCTTTTCCTATTTTTTCAAGGTTTATCTCTTTTTTTGTTTTTTTTGAGATAACTTTTGCGGCATCCACAATTATACATTGTCCGAAATTTTTATGATATTTTCTATGAAAACCCCAGGCATCATGAAGGTTTATGAAAATATCCGCTTCTGCCATAAGTTTCTTTAGAATTTTAACTATTCTTGTATCAGGATCTTTCTTTTTAGATTTCCAGTTTTTGAATTTTCTGTTCATATCTCCGAAATAGCCACGCACATTTTTCATTATAGAGTAAAAATTGACTCTTGGGACGATTATTACAGTACCTTTTTTCAGCTTTAATTCGGTTAATTTTTCAGCTGTAAGATATGCCCCGGGCTCATTACCGTGAATTCCCCCGAAAATCAGCATAACCGGAGATTTATCCTTTTCAGCCTCTATCTTTACTACCGGAAATTGAAAATCAGTGCTTACAAGAAACATCTTTTCATAATAAAGAGTAGAAAAAGAAATAGAATGAAAAAGGATTAAAAGCAAAATAAAAATTGAGAATTTTTTCATAGATTTATTCTTTCTGAATAAACTAATACTCCTGTCAAATCGTAAATTTCCACGGAAACTGCTTTGGGGAAGAAGTTTTTTCCATATTTAAAGTTTAGTTTTATATTTTTACTTTTTAAAATTTTAAAAAACTTCCCATTCCTTTTCGGGTTAAATTTTATCTTTTCATCAAAGTATTTTACTCTGTTTCTCAGAAAAGCAAAACCTGAGTTATCTTCATTTAGAATTTTGACAAGAATATATCCTGCAGTTGGAGTCGTAAGGCCATTCATTATTCTAAAACTGAGTTTGAAGTTGGCATTAAGGGGATCATTTTCCCAGGAAAAATTTTCTATTTTTAAAATCTTTTTTCCTTTAATTACTATTTTCTTATCTTCCCACTTTTTATTAGCAAGAGCCTTCTCCCTTATTATTTTCCATGAATTTCCCTCTTTTATCCAGTAAAGTCTTTTAATACCTCTGAATTTCATCCTATCTGATTTATATTTTTGATAAAATGCTGTTACAACATATTTATCTGTTTTAAAAATTTCAAGGCCTTCAATATCTATTTTTATGAATTTGTATATTTTGTTGAGCCTGTCCTTAAACTTTTTATAAGTATAGTAATCCATATTCCCATTTCTGAACCTTTTTGAGTAAAAGCTTATATATTTATTTATATCCCTACTTTCCCATCCTCTCTTCCATGAATAAACCAAGTTTTTAAAAAAATTTCTTATTTCTCTAACTTTATTAACTTTAAGAAATCTGATTTCTTCAACATTTATAATAGGTGTTTTTTCAAGAAGAATAAGGGGCGAGACTTTAATTAAATCCGCATTTCTCATTGCGACACAACCCTTTGTTGAAAAAGGAGTGAGAGGTTTAAATGGGTCCTCTGTTCCATGAAGCCAGATGCCAGAACCACTTTTCCCTTTATAGATATCAAAGGGATTCGGATAATTCATTACAAAGGCTCTTATCCCATAAAGAGGTGGAAGCTTTTTCCCTTCTAAAATCTTTGTAAAAAAATAAACTCCTTCAGGTGTTTTTTCATCCCCTTCATTAATTTTATCACCATTGTTTTTCCCTGTGGTGATTGTAAAAATCATTATAGGATCAATATCTTTACCTCTATAAACATACATCTTTTGACTTTTTTTCTCAACTAGAAACGCATAATTTGTTTTGCTTAAAAGAAGAATGTTATCTGGATATAAATTTTCTTTATAGGAAAAAGAAAAAACAACACCTATGCTTAAAAGTGCGGCTAAAAGACTAAATTGTTTGAAGAAACTCTTCATAACCTTTTTCGATTGACTCCTTTTGAAATTTTAAAATCTTTTCTATTCCCTTTTCACCAAGGAGAATTAAATCATAGAGTTCTCTCATTGTAAAGGCTCTCCTTTCCCCTGCCCCCTGTATTTCAATGAGTTCCTTTTTCTCATTTTCAACAATATTAAGATCTACCTCAGCTTCGGAATCCTCTTCAAAGTCAAGGTCAAGCATAGGAACACCATTTATAATTCCTACAGAAATAGCGCTTACAAGTCCTGTCAGAGGCTCTTTCGCGAATCGATTTTTAAATGTAAGTTTTTTTAGGGCTAGTGCAAGTGCAACTGCTCCGGCATTTATGGAAGCTGTTCTTGTTCCTCCGTCAGCTTGGATTACATCACAATCTATATAAAGGGTTATTTCTCCGATCTCATCAAGATTAATCATATATCTGAGAGCTCTTCCGATTAATCTTTGAATCTCCTGTGATCTTCCGGATATCCTTCCATTTGTTCTCTCTCTAATGTTTCTTTTTTTTGTTGCACGGGGGAGCATCCCATATTCCGCGGTTAACCATCCTGTCCCACTGCCTTTTAGAAAAAATGGTACTTTTTTTTCAACAGAAACAGAGCATACTACCTTTGTATCCCCATCTTCCACAAGACACGAACCTTCCGCGTATTTTAGATAATTTGGAGTAAACTTTATTTCTCTTAGTTCATTGTTTTTTCTGTTGTTTTTCCTTTTCAAAAAACCTCCGTTTTCTAATTATTATTATTTTATATCAAAGCTTACACCAACTTCTTTAGCAATCTCTTCCATGATTGCATAAACTTTGTCCTGCACCGGAACTCTCTCTTTATACTTTAATTCGAGTTCGTATTCTTTTTCTCCAGCTATAAAGATTCTATCTTTTCCAGCAGCTTTTTCAGAATTTTTCATTGTATCCTGAAGTTTGTCCATCCCTTCTTTTATTTTATCAACACCAATAAAAGCTTCAGGATTAATTATTCCGACAAAATGGCATACATCTGCCGGTTGTCCCTTCTTTCCATAAACAAACGGACCAAATGAACCGCCTGAGAAAATTCCTGTGAATATTTCAACTATCATGCCGAGGCCATATCCTTTATGACCACCTGTTAACTCTTCACCGCCACCTAAGGGAAGAAGACCACCGCCTCTTCTTTCTTTTAAGTTATCAAGAACTTTTTGTGGATCATCTGTGGGTACACCATTTTCATCTGTTGCCCATACTTTAGGAATTTTTTCTCCTTTTCTCGCGTAAACTTCAAGTTTCCCTCTTGGAACAGTTGAGGTTGCCATATCAAGAAGAAAGTCAGGATGCTTATCTGCTGGAACTCCAACTGCAATAGGGTTTGTTCCTATTAAAGCGTTTTTACCAAAGGTCGGAACCACGAGAGGGAATGTATTTGTCATTGAAATTCCGATAAGCCCCTCTTTTAAAGCCATAAGTGGATAGTAACCGGCTATACCGTAGTGATTGGAGTTTCTGATAACAGCAAAGCACAGATAATTTTTCTTAGCTTTTTCAATGCACTTTTTGGTAATTTCATAAGTTATAACCTGCCCGAGGCCGCCATTTCCATTTGCCACAATTGAAACAGGTGTTTCTTTTTCAATTGTTGATTTTGCATCAGGAATCATAACTCCGTTTTTGATTCCATCCACATATCTTTTAAGCCTAGCAACTCCGTGAGATTCAACTCCTCTTTTGTCCGCTTCAATAAGAACATCTGCTATCACCCGTGCCCCTTTCTCATCAACATTAAGCTTTTTAAAAACCTCTGTTACAAAATCGCCCAACTTTTTTACATCAACTTCTATGTATGAAGCCATAAAAACCTCCTTATTTATTTATATTAGGTTAATATAAATTTTATTTTAAGGAGATGATTTTGTCAACATTGGTTTTTTGCAAATCTCAATTTTTATTTGCTATTATATTTGAAGGAATTGTTTTGGTATTAAGATGTTTACCAGTATTTCTTTTTGTAAAGTTTTTCTGTTGTCTCTTTTGCTATTATAGGTGAAAGTAGAAGGAGTGCTATAAGATTGGGCAATGCCATAATTGCATTTGCTGAATCCCCTGTGTACCAAATTATATTAAGATGAGCTCCTTGTACTATAGCTCCTATGAAGAGAAGCAAAATAAAGATGATTCTATATGGATAGATTATTTTACTACCAAAGACGAATTCAACGCATTTTTCACCATAATAGCTCCATCCTAGTAAAGTTGAGTATCCAAAGAGAAAAGAAGAAAAAGCAATAATTGCTCCTCCGTAAGGGATTACCCGATTAAAGGCTTCCATTGTAAGAGCTGTGGATGTCAATCCGGCTGAAGAGCCGTACGCAGCTGTTTGCAAATAAGCTCCTGTTAAAACTATACTCAGAGTTGTAAGAGTGTTAACTACGATTGTATCTATAAAAGTTCCTGTCATTGCTATAAGCCCATTGTAAGTTGGCTCCGGTGATCTTGATGCTGCCTGAGCTATTGCTGCTGAGCCAAGACCTGATTCATTTGATAAAACTCCTCTTCTTACACCTATTGAAATTGCTTGCTTTACTGATGTACCAATAAGTGCACCTCCAACTGCTTTTACGGAGAAAGCAGCTTTAAAAATTAATACAAATGCAGCGGGAATTGCAGTAAAATTTGTTATTAAAATAGTAAGTGTACCTCCGAAGTAGAGGATTATCATTGTTGGCACTAACTTTTCAGAAACACTCCCAATTTTTTTAATTCCTCCAATTGTAACGATTCCTGTAAGAACAGCAATTAGAAGTCCGCTTATCCAGAACGGGACACCAAACTGTGTTTTAAAAGCAAGAGCCATGGAATTCGATTGAGCCATATTGCCTGTACCAAAAAGGGCTGTAATTGCTCCGGCTCCTGCAAAAAGGAATCCTAAAAATTTTGCTACTGGTTTCCACTTTATTCCGTATCTTGCATAGTACATTGGGCCCCCGGCCATCTCTCCAAGCTCATTCTTTTTTCTAAATTTGACTCCTAAAAAGCCTTCCGAGTATTTTGTGGCCATCCCAAAAAAACCCGCAACCCACATCCAAAAGGGAGCGCCGGGTCCTCCCGTTGCTATTGCAGTTGCGACGCCTGCTATATTCCCATTTCCGACAGTTGCCGCAAGTGCTGTCATTAAAGCAGCATAAGGAGATATATCTCCCTCCTCTTTTTCTGTTTTATCCTTTTTTAAAGCTCCTTTTAAAACAAGATTTAGAGAAGCTATTATCTTTCTGAGCTGAACGAATCTTGTAACAAGTGTAAGTATTATTCCTGTGCCGACAAGAAGTATAACCATCCATGATCCCCAGAGAATATCCGAAATATTTCTTATTATGATTAAGACTCTGTCGAGAAGTGAAAGATTAACAATGAACTTTTTATCAAGATCTTTATTTATTTCAATTTTTTGCTCTAGTTTTTCAACACTATATATATCAAGTTTAAATTCATAGGTTCCCTCTTTTAAATCTCTGAAAACAAATTCACCTTTTTTGTTTAAAGGTGCTTTTATATAATTTTTTTCACCCTGTTTTTTTAATAAAACATAACCATCTTTCAGCGGTTTTCCGTTTTGATCATCTATTTTTCCTAAGAAGTTATAAGAAAATAGAGGGGGTGATAATATGGAAAAAAGCAAAAAAAGGACAACTAGTCTTTTCTTCATTTGGTCCTCCATGAGCAATAGTTTCTTTATTAAAACATATTTTTTAAATTTGTTAAAGTATAAAAAAATACGAAAGAAAAAGAAATATGTTTTAAAATATAAGAGAAAAGAAGTAAAGTGTAGAGTTAAAAATATAACTAATTGGTTTTTAGTGTTAATGTAAGAGCTTTTGCATCAACTCCTTTTATTAAGTTTAATTTTCTTACAAATTCATTTATCTTTTCATCTTCTCCAACTATTTCAAGAATTAAAAGACCTGTTTGTGTACAATTATCAAGAACACCATCGTGAATTCCAAGCCTTGTTTTGATCATACACCCCCATGCAGTGAGTAATTTTTGAACTTTAACAGCAACATCATCCCTATTTAAAATTATAAGTGCCACAATTGTTCGTTTTTCCATTGCTTATCCTCCTTTTATTTGTTAAAAAACCAACATTTTTAAAATAGAGTGTTTTTAAGCTTGTGTCAAGAGCAAAAGAATTATTAAATCATAATTAAAATTATTATCACCAAATATATTGTGTTAATCACTGAAGAAATTTGACAAAAGATACTATATCTGCTACTATTTAATTGATGAGTTTTAATATAGTTAAAATTATTATAGATATTATGGTTTTGCTTTTTGCTGTTTCAATTCATGAGGCTTCTCATGGTTATGTTGCTTATAAGTTTGGAGATCCTACGCCTAAGGTTGACGGAAGACTAACCTTAAACCCGATGGCCCATCTTGATCTTGTTGGTTCAATTATTGTTCCCGCTTTTTTGATAATTTTTAAAATGCCGGTTTTCGGTTGGGCAAAACCTGTTATGATAGATCCGAGAAATTTTGATGGAGATTACAATAGTGTAAGAAAAAAAATGGCCGCAGTTGCTTTTGCAGGTCCGGGTTCAAACTTTTCTGTTGCAATACTTTCTGCAATACTATTGAGAATTATTTTTCACTTTAATCCTGCTGTAAAACTTCTTATCTTCACAAATACTCCAATGCCTTCAAGTCTTTTGGCTGGTATTGCTTTTATCTTATTTGAACTTTTTATTATAAATGTTTTTTTAGGACTTTTTAATTTGATTCCTATTCCTCCACTTGACGGAGGAAATATTTTAATAGGAATTCTTCCGCCTAAGGCTGCTATTAAGTATGAAAAGCTACAGCCGTACGGATTCTTTATTTTACTGTTTTTAATTTACACAGGTGTTTATGCCTTTTTTATAATGCCTTTTTTCAGATTATTTTTAAAATTATTGGGGTAAAAAATGGAAAAAAAGAAGATAGTTTTGAGTGGAATGAGGCCGACAGGCCCTCTTCATATAGGGCACCTTGTTGGAGCTTTGAACAACTGGGTTTCTCTTCAGGAGAAATATAATACCTATTTTTTAATAGCTTCTTTACATGCCTTAACATCAGAGTATGCAAATTCTGATAAGATTCCTAAATATACAAGAGAGATAGTACTTGATTGGCTTAGTGTCGGAATAGATCCAGAAAAATCCATTATTTTTGATCACTCTAAGTTCGAGCATCACTATCAGCTCCATCTAATTCTTTCAATGATAACTCCACTCGGGTGGCTTGAAAGAGTACCGACTTACAAAGAACAGATAAAACAGTTGAAGGCTAAAAATATTGATACTTACGGATTTTTGGGGTACCCTGTTCTTCAAACTGTGGACATTATTTTATACAAAGGGGAGCTTGTACCAGTGGGAGAGGATCAGGTATCTCACATTGAGTTATCAAGAGAGATAGTTAGAAGGTTTAATTATCTTTATACAGAGGTTTTTCCTGAACCTCAACCTCTTTTAACAAAAGTTCCAAGGCTCCCTGGTCTTGATGGAAGAAAAATGAGTAAAAGTTATAATAATGCTATTTACCTGAAAGAGGATTTTAATGAGGTAAAGAAAAAAATTTTTCCTATGATGACAGATACAAGAAGAAAAAGGAGAACTGATCCCGGTGTTCCTGAAGATTGTCCTGTTTTCTATTATCACAAAGCTTTTTCAACTCAGGAGGAAGTGGGGGAAGTAGTAAAAGGATGCACAACCGCTACGATAGGGTGCCTTGACTGTAAAAAAATTCTGATAAAAAATCTTGAAAGAGTTTTAGTCCCTATAAAAGAAAAAAGAGATAAGCTTGAAAAGGATAAATCATTTGTTAATGATGTTTTAAGAGAGGGGAATAAAAAGGCAAAGGAGATTGCAGCAAAGACAATGGATGAAGTTTTTACTGCAATAGGGTTTAAAAATGAATAGAGATGAGTTTGTAATATCAACAGAGTATTTTGAAGGTCCCTTTGATCTTCTGCTTTTTTTGGTAAAAAGGCAGGAGCTTGAAATTGAAGAAATAAGTCTAACCAAA
Organism: uncultured Clostridia bacterium; assembly: GCA_964634755.1. Taxonomy (GTDB): domain Bacteria; phylum Acidobacteriota; class Aminicenantia; order JAMOAD01; family JAMOAD01; genus JALXDT01. Next base: position 12,015 of record CAZWJH010000042.1, on the reverse strand, counting down.
ATCATAGGGGATTACCTTAGTTTTTTAAAATCAAGAGAAAGTATAAATCTTGACAGAGAAGCCGATTTTATCGCAGTTGCGGCAACTTTGATACTTTTAAAGTCAAAAGCGATTCTACCTTATACAAAAACAGCGGAAGAGGAAGAGCAAAGGCAGGATGAATTTAATATTCTGGATCAATTAAAGCAATTTGAAAGAGTAAAAGAGATAATGAAGATTTTGGAAAAGAATTATAAACAAGAAACAAAGGGCTTTAAGGTTAATTTCCCTTACACTGGAGAGAGAGAGTATGAAATATATCCGGTCAGTACATTCCTTCTTGCAGAAACTTTTTTTAAATTGATTAAGGTTAGGGAAAGGGATGAAAATTTCAAATTAAAAGAGAGAAGATATAATCTTAAGGAAGTAATGGATAGTATTCTGAAAATTGTCAGAAAAGAGAGATTTTTGAATTTTAATAAATATTTTGAATCATTCAATAGTATTGATGATGCTTTTTTCTCCTTTTTTGCACTCCTTGAGCTTATTAAAAGGAGAAAGGTTATAGCTGTGCAGGAAACCTTTTTCGGAGATATTTTGGTATTTCCTGCGAGAATGAAAGAGGAAGAGAGAGCGCTTTATGTCAACTGAAGTTAAAGAAAATTTAAAATCAATAATAGAAGCCATAATATTTTCAGCAAGAACAGTGGTAAAAAAAGGGGAGCTTTATTCATATTTTTCAGATATTGAAAAAGAGAAAATAGACTCTTTTATAAGTGAGATACAAGATTTTTATGAAAAAAATAGCTCTCTTTATCTTGAAGAGGTTGCTGGAGGTTTTATCTTTAAAACCAAAAAAGAATTTTATCCTTATATAAAAGATTTTTTTGGATTTAAAAAAGAACTTAGATTTTCAAAAGCTGCTCTTGAGACCCTTTCTTTGATTGCCTATAAACAGCCTATAACATTAAAGGAGATTTCCTATTACAGAGGGACTCAATCTTCATACATGGTAAAGCAGCTTTTGGAATCAGGTCTTATTAAAATTTCAGGAAGAAAGGAGATTCCTGGACATCCCCTTTTGTATGAGACAACAGATAAATTTCTCGAAATTTTTGGTCTTAAAAGCCTTGAAGACTTACCTTCTGTTGAGGAGCTTAAAGATCTTTTAAAAGATGAATAAAAAAGGCGGAAGATATTATCTTCCGCCTTTAATCTTATTTTATTTGTTTTTAAAGAATTAAACCAACCATAAAGGAAAAGGATGCTCCTGACATATCAAGGGGTTCAAATCCTTCAAACTCACTTGAAAGAGTGGTTTTGATCATCTGATACCTTCCTTCAACCCCTAATAAAAATCTTGCAGTTGGTCTTATTATTATTCCTACCGCACCATTTACTCCCAGTGAAGTGGTTTTTGATAAAAAATCACCTTCATAGACATATCCTCCTTCAAAATCAATAAATTCTCCCCATTGATTATATTCTACCGAGTAAAATCCTGCACCTATTTGTAAGTAGGGAGCTATCATCTCTTTTTTTTTCATAGGATAAAATTTTGCATTAATTTCAAAGATTCCCATTTTGTACCTAATTGCCTGATTAATACTTGTTCCATCATCATAAACATAGTCCCTGTATTCTGAATCTACCTCTTTTTTTTCAATGCTTCCAAAATCAAGAGATATTCCCAAGTGTCTGTTTATTGGCATTTCGTAGGTTAGAAATACTTGAGAAGTATTAAAGTCTGACTTCTGAAGTAGCAAATTATCAAAATTTGTTTCCCACAAATCACTATTACAGTTTGGATAAAAGAGCCCATATTTTATCCAGAGAATACCAGATTGAGCTGGTATTGATAGTATAAACATTAAGATTAATGTAAGAAGAAATATTCTTTTCTTCATTTTATCCTCCTTTTCTTTAAAGTAAAACAAATATTCAAATATTATGCCAAAAAGGGGAAGCCTATAATTCCGATATTTTTATTATGTAAACTTCTTGAAAAATGATAGAAAAATAATACACTTGATAACTGAAAAAACATTTTTTTTGGGATTAAGGTTCATATCTTCCGAAAATCATTTTACCGGCTACTGTTTGTAAGACTGAAGTTACTGTAATGTCTATTGTTTGCCCTATCATCTTTCTTGCGTTATCCACAACTACCATTGTGCCATCTTCAAGATAAGCAACCCCCTGATCCTTTTCCTTCCCTTCTTTTAATATATAGGCTTTTATCTTTTCTCCCGGTAATACAATTGGTTTGAGTGCATTAGCAAGTTCATTTATATTTAAAATTTTTATCCCTTGAATTTTTGCAAGTTTATTAAGATTAAAATCGGTGGTAATAACCTTTGCTCTTAACTCTTTCGCAAGCTGAAGTAATTTATGATCCACTTCTTTTACATCAGGATAATCTCTCTCGATTATTTTAAAATCTATGTTTACACACTTTTTAAGCTGCTCTAAAAAATCAAACCCCCTTCTTCCTCTCTGTCTTTTGAGTGAGTCTGAAGAATCAGCTACCTGTTGTAATTCGTTCATTATAAAAGATGGTAGAAGGACTTTTCCTTCCAAGAAACCTGTCTCACAAAGATCAGCAATTCTCCCATCGATTACTGCTGATGTGTCAAGGATTTTAACAGCAATTGTTTCCTTTCTCTCTTTAAATATTGATTTTATTGTTGATGGTCTGAACCATTCACTTTTGTCTATACCAAAGTATAAGCCTGTAAGTGGAAGTATCACTGATATAAAATTCTTCATCCACAATTTGTTTATAGGACAAATTTTTACAAGAAGATAGGATATGAAAACGCCCAGTATGAATCCTATTAAACCACCCCAGAAGTGTTGGAACTCAGTTTTTTCTATCTTTTTAATTAAGAATAGAAGTATAATTGAAATTAGAAAGGTTATAATTGCGTATAAAATTCTTTGCTCCTGAGAAGGAGCATAAAAATAGCCTACAGCTGCCCCTGTTAATGTGATTATTACTCCGAATATTAAGCCTAACATTTTAACCTCTTTTATTATCAATATTAAAAATATTTCTTAATTGGTTTATATTTCTAACCTTATGTATATTAATGCCTTTTTTCTCAATTTCCTTTATCATATCAGATGTATAAATATTTTTAAAGCCAAATTTAATGGCTTCGCTTAACCTTGCTTCAAGCATAAACGGAGGCATCACTTTCCCTCCCAGAGAAATTTCTCCTATAAAAATACTATCTTTGTCAATCTTTATTCCTATTTTTGAAGAGATTAAAGATGCGGCCAATGCAAGATCTATAGCAGGATCCTGTATGTTAAGTCCCCCTGAAACTTTTACAAATACATCATCTTCGTAAAATTTTATACCTATCTTTTTTTCCATTACCGCAATTAACATTGTAGCTCTATTTCTATCCACTCCTGCAAACATTCTTCTTGGATTTCCCATAAAAGGGGATTTTGTTACCAGAGATTGAATTTCAACGAGCAAAGGCCTCGAGCCCTCTATTGCTGCAAAAATTGAAATTCCACTTTCTCTTTCTTTGCTTTCTCCATTCCATAAATTAAAGGGATCATCGAGGGGAATTAGTCCTTTTGATGTTATCTCAAAAAGGCCTATTTCAAAGGATGCTCCGAATCTGTTTTTTATTGCTCTAAGGATTCTTCCCTGATGGAAACGATCTCCTTCAAAGTATAAGACCGCATCCACAAGGTGCTCAAGAATTTTTGGACCTGCAATTTCCCCTCCCTTTGTTATGTGGCCTATTATAAATGTTGTGATTTCATTCTTCTTGGATATCTCAATGAGTTTTGAAGCAACTTCTCTTATCTGGGCAACTGAGCCTGCTGAAAAATTCATGCCTTCAAAGAAAATGGTCTGTATTGAATCTACTATCAAAAGTTCGGGCTCTGTTTTTTCAATGACCGCTAAAATCTCCTCTACTGAGTTTGTGGATAAGATAAGAATATTCTCTCCTTTAAGCCCGAGTCTTTCTGCTCTCAATTTTATTTGTCCTATGGATTCCTCCCCTGACACATAAAGTACCTTTTTTGTGGAAGATACTTTTTCAGCTACCTGTAAAAGTATTGTTGATTTGCCAATTCCGGGTTCTCCTCCCAAAAGAACAACTTCTCCTCTTACAAGCCCTCCGCCGAGAACCCTATCAAATTCTGAAATACCTGAGGAAAACCTGATTTCCTTTTTATGTTTTACACTGAAAAGTGATGAAATTTCAATCTCTTCTATGTCTTTTTTCAAAATTTTATTAGTTTTCTCTTCTTTTTTTTCCACAAACGAATTCCATGCTCCGCATTGAGGGCATCTTCCTGCCCATTTTGTTGTTTTAAATCCGCATTCAGAGCAAATAAAGTATTTTTTTTCTTTCATTTTTAATCAATATAGCTAATTCCGAAAAAGAATTTCTTTCCCTCTCTTCTATCTTCATACCCCCCACTTAAGCTAAAACCATAATAAACTTTGTAAAATCCTGTGATTCGCCAGTATGGAAAGGAGCCTTTGTTAAAATCTTTTAATGTAAAATCAAGGGTAAAATGTTTCTCAGGGGAAATTCCAAGCCCTATTCCAAAAGTTGAATCTATTATTCCCACTTTGGGAGTAAAAACTCCTATCCTTTTTGCTCCGTAAATAGAGTATAAAAAATCTTCATTATAGGGGTCCTGTGTTAAGTCCATCCCGATGAAATTATTGTCTTTACCTATACCCATTTTCAAAAGGTTTCTGAATTTTGAGTCCCCATAATAATAAGAACTAAATCCATAATAAAATTTCACAGAATCCTTTGTTTTAACAATTCCTTTTAATCTTTCAACGCTTTCCTTTAAGGAAATAACTGTTTTTTTTATGTCCTTGTAAAGCTTATCATCTTTTAAAAGTTTTCCGGCTGTTCCCTCTCCGGAGTTTATTAATTTGGCCATCTTTGAAACTTCTGCTGCAATCTCTTCAAGATCATCGCTCAATTTTTTAAATGATTTTAATCCTCCTTTCACGCTCTCCTGATTATTATTAACAATGGTTTCAAGGGATATTGTAAGGCTATCTATTCTCTTTGTTATATCAAAAACTATTTTGTTAAGCTCATTCATACTGCTTTTAGTGTCATTTAACATTTCAGGAATAGCTTCTTTTATCTGTTGGGCAGCAATATTGACCTGTTTTGATGTTTCTGCCATATTTTTAAGGATTGTTTTTAGTCTGTATTCTCCTTCCTCAGAAGTAAATATGTTTTTTATTGTTTCTCCCACCTGTTTAAGATTTTGCCCAATTGAATAAAAAAGAGAACCTATTTGGTCGAGAGAAAGGGGAGGAATTCCCTCGATTCTATC
>CAZWJH010000042.1:5141-6593 GCA_964634755.1 uncultured Clostridia bacterium | reverse complement strand
TTAATTTGGCAAAATAAAAGATAGTTTAGCTCAGAGCTTTTACTTAATTTTCATTTAAGAAATCAATGGCATATTTTATGTGAAGGGAAGCTCCCACAAGAAGAGCATCTTCATCAATATCAAATTTAGGATGATGATGGGGAAAATCCGTGCCTTTTTCTTTATTCCCCGAACCCACGAATGCGAATACACCCGGAATTTCTTTAAGGTAATATGCAAAATCTTCTGCTGCCATTATTTTTCCTATTGGATTGTTTATGGAATCTTCTCCGAAGAACGATTTTGCACATTTTTTGGCTCTTTGGGCTGATTCAGCATCATTTTTCAAAGGAGGTGGTCCCCAAAGATATTCAAGCTCTGCTTCAGCTCTGTGAGCCTTTGCGATATTTTCTGAGATTCTCTTTATTCTTTCTGGTATGGTTTGTCTTAGCTCATCATTAAAACTTCTTACTGTTCCCTCTATTAAAGCTTCATGGGCTATTATATTGTATCTTGTTCCTGAAACTATCTTACCCACGCTTACCACAGTAGGCTCAAGTGAACTTATCTCTCTGCTGACTATTGTTTGTAAATTGAGTACAATGGAGGCGCCTATAACAGCAGCATCAACTCCCTGATGGGGCATTGAACCGTGCCCTCCCTTTCCTTTGATTTTTATTGAAAATAAATCAGCGGATGCCATTATCTCTCCCGGCATGATTGAAAGCTTCCCTGTCCCAAGTCCGCTCCAAAGATGGATGCCAAATATATTGTCAACTCCTTCAAGGCCTCTCTCTTTTATGATTTCCTTTGCTCCTTCGCCGAGCTCTTCAGCGGACTGGAAAATTAATCTGATCTCACCTTTAAGCTCACTTTCATATTTTTTCAATATTTTTGCAGCTCCGAGGAGCATGGCAATATGACCATCATGCCCGCACGCGTGCATTAATCCTTTTTTTTCTGATTTATATTCTTTGTTATTAAGCTCTTCTATTTCAAGAGCATCAATGTCAGCTCTAAGAGCAACTTTTTTGTTTCCCCTCCCTATCTTTGCAATAACGCCGGTTTTTGCGATTTCCTCAAATGGGATTTCCAAATTTTTTAATTCCTCCTTTATGAACTCCGAAGTTTCAAACTCTTTCCAGCTTGGCTCCGGATTTTTGTGAAAATGCCTTCTTAGCTCAACGATATAATCTTTTATGGAGTTTACCTCATTTTTAATATCCATTTTTTTACCTCCTACAAAAGTTTTGAGAAGATTCCGGCTAATATTACGGATACTATTGTTACTGTTGTAAAACCTCCGACTAACATTTGAGGTAGCATTATATCCATAAGATATTCCTTCTCATCTTCATTTCCCGCAAGGGCTTTTGATGCTTCTTCCGTAAGAATGTAGTTAGGAGGAAACCCGTAAAGGGCTGTCAAGGAGACTGAAAATGACATTTCCTTTGTAAGTCCCAGAAGTTTTCC
>CAZWJH010000042.1:0-5041 GCA_964634755.1 uncultured Clostridia bacterium | reverse complement strand
AGAAGTTTTCCAATCATTTCCGGAGTTGATTTTGAAAGCTGAGAGAAGATGTATGCCATAATCACAGTGATTATAAAGCCAAAAGAGGATGAAGCATTTAAAGCCTTTCTTTCAATAAATCCTATTTCAGCTGCAATCACTCCGAATACGAGGCATACGACATAACTTGATATGAATTCATGTGTAAGAGAAGCAAATCCTATTGAAAGAAGGGCAACAAAACCGGTTTTTGTCAAAAGCATATAAACTGTCTGATATTTTTCAGGAAGAGTTGAGAAGATTTTTAATTTTGAGGTTCTTGAACTTTCATCTTTTACCTTTCCTTTATATTTCTCATTTTCTCTGAACTCTTTAAGTAATCTTTTCCCCTCTTTTTTTAGCATTATTGCTGTGAGAGGATAGCCTGCAAAACCCTGCATTATGTATATTATGATTGCAAGAATAGCAAGAGATTCAAGCCCTTTTGAAGCTGCTGCTTCTGACATCATAAAAGAGGCCACTATTCCTCCTGTAAGGGGTGGGGTTGCTACTATTGAAAGCTCTTTCCCAAAAAGTAATATACCAAAGCTCATTGTCATCACAATCACTCCTAAAATACCGGCAAATGAAATTACCACGACTTTCCACTGCTCAAAAAGCTCCTTTAAACTCATTAATGTTCCCATATGAACCAAAATCAAATATATGCTCAGCTTAATAAGAGCTTTTGAAAATCCTGCTATTTCCATCAGGTCTTTTGGAAATATTGTCCAGAAGCCGATTAAAAATATAAGGGCTGAAATAAATACTGATGGAATATATGCCTTTGTTTTAATTGAAATAATGTCTCCGATTGCCATTATAAAGAGAATTACAGTGAAAGCTGCTAAAATCTGCATTTAAAATGAGACTCCGTAACCAACCTTTTTTCTGTCAGGTTTTATGTATGTCTTTTCATTTTCAATTAAAATGGAGTTTGCAATTGCAATTGATGCTCTTCTTTTTACTTTGTATCCGATTTTTTCCAATTTTTTTACATAATTATCCGGCATATTTTTATCTACAAATAAAATATCCGGAAGATACTGGTGGTGAATTCGGGGATATTCTGCCGCTTTTTTTAAATTCATTCCTCTTTCCACTATATTTAAAATTATCTGAATGGTTGCACTTATGATTTTAGGTCCTCCCGCTGCTCCGGAAATTATGTGAGGTTTTCCATCTTTTAAAGCAATTACAGGACTCATTGAACTTAACATTCTTTTCCCCGGACCCGCAAGATTATACTTTGATGTAATAAGACCAAATTGATTTGCATTTTTTTCACCGAAGCCAAAATCATCTATCTCATTGTTCATTATGACTCCCGTACCCTTTGCAATTACTCCGGAGCCAAATATAGAGTTAAGTGTATATGTGTTTGACACTGCATTTCCCTCTCTGTCCACGACTGAAAAGTGGGTTGTATTGTTTTTTTCAAAGCTAAAAGGTGATGGCATCTTCTCTCTTTCTATTTTCAAAACCTTTCCGATCTTAATTAATTTTGCCTTTTCATTTGCATATTCTGGATTTAAGAAAGCATTGAAGGGCAAATCTTTGTGAAAATCATAATCTCCCATATAGTATGATCTATCGAAAAATGAAACTTTCATAGCTTCGGCAAGCAGATTGTAATAGAAAACATCATCTTCGGGTATCTTAAAATTCTTAAATATGTTTAAAATTTCTGCAATAACCGGACCTCCTGAAGATGGCAAAGATGGTAAAATAATTTTGTATCCTTTGTAGTCAATAATTACCGGTTTTCTTACAATTGCCTTATAATTTTCAAGATCCTCTTTCGTAATCCATCCGCCGTGGGAGGTAAAATCCTTTTCTATCTTCTCTGCTGTTTCTCCTTTGTAAAACCCATCAGGTCCCTTTTCCGCTATTAGTTTTAAAGTGCGGGCAAGTTCAGGCTGGATAAGAATATCCCCTGCCATATAACCTCTCCCATTGTTTAGAAAAATTTTCTCGGAATCAGGGAAATGTTTGAATAATTTTTCATATTTTTTAAATGATTTTGCAAGGTGTGGTCTAATGATAAATCCTTTTTCGGCTAACTCTATTGCCGGTTGTAGCAAGGTTTTCCATTCAAGTTTTCCGAACATTTTCCAAGCTTTGTAAAGCCCTTTGACCGTACCGGGGACTCCCGATGCAAGGTATCCGTACAGGGAGCGGGTTCTTACAAAATTTCCCTTTTCATCAAAAAAGGCTTTTAAATCGAATTTTGAGGGGGCGGTTTCCCTATAATCTATAAAAACAGGCTCTTTACCTTTCATTTTTATTATCATAAATCCTCCGCCTCCTAAGTTTCCGGCTTGGGGGTAGGTCACAGCCATAACAAAACCGATTGCAACAGCTGCATCCACAGCATTTCCACCTTTCTCTATTATTCTCTTTCCCGCCAGAACAGCCAAAGGCTCATCAGCACTTATCCCCGCTTCATAAGAAAATAAGGGGGAGGTAAAAGCAATTATTAATAATAAAATAAAAAATTGTTTAGATTTGTGGTAAAAAGAGTTTCTCAAAGTTAACCTCCAATTGTCTTTTTATCTTTTCTTCATTAATATTCAAAAGCTCCGATGCTTTTTTGTATGTATATACTACAAAGGAGGGCTCATTCCTCTTTCCCCGCTTTGGTACAGGTGCAAGATATGGAGCATCTGTCTCCAAAAGAAGTCCTTCAAGGGGAGTTTCCATAAAAGATTCTCTTATATTGTCTGCCTTTTTAAAGGTAATCATCCCTGAGAATGAAGCAAAGTATCCGAATTTTAAACCCTCTTTTAAAAAGTCTGGCTTTCCGGTATAACTATGCAAAACTCCTTTTATCCCGTTTTCAAAAAGTATTTTTGCAGCATCATCAAAAGCATCCCTAAGGTGAATTATGATAGGCAAACCAAACTCTTTTGCAATTTCTATCTGTGCCTTAAAAGCTGCAATTTGCTCTTCTTTCGGGGAAAAATTATAATAAAAATCAAGCCCTATCTCTCCCACTGCCTTTACTCTATTATTTTCAAGAAGTGCTAAAAGTTTTTTTTCTGTTTCTGAATTCCAGTACTTTGCATTGTGAGGATGAACACCGAAGGCAAGGTAATAATCCTCTGTTTTTTCAACTATCTCTCTTACAGGTTTAATTTCTGCCTCTTCATCAGTAAAATCCATGGGAGATAAAAGATACTTTAATCCTGAATCTTTTGCTCTCTTTATTATTTCTTTTCTGTCTTCCGAAAATTTTTTGCTTTCGAGATGAAAATGAGGGTCTATATAGTATCCTTTATTTTTCATTTTTAATTATAGCATTTTTTAATTTATTGGAAAGTGGGTAAACAAAACTTTTTTAATTCCGTAAAAAATAAAAGGAGGTTATTATGGGTAAAACAATAAAAATCGGAATAATTATTTGTGATCGTTACAAAAGCTGTGCTGGCGGAAAATGTTTCAGGGCATTGGAGAACAGAGAAGGTGCTTTTAAAATCTATGACAAAAACGATAATGTTGTTGTGGCAGGATTTACAAGCTGCGGGGGATGTCCCGGAGGAAATATTGAATATACCCCTGAAGAGATGAAAAAAAATGGTGTCTCCGTAATTCATCTTGCTACAGGTTTTATAGTGGGCTATCCACCCTGTCCCTATGTAAGGTATTTTAAAAAATTTATTGAAGAAAAGTATGGGATTAAGGTTGTTTATGGTACGCACCCGATTCCTGAAAAATATTATAAAACACACAAAAGTTTGGGTACTTGGGAGGAGGATTGGTGGAAAGAGATATTGGAACCGGTTCTCGATAATGAGGAAATCAGAAAGGCATACGATTAAGTATTTTAAATAATTAAAAAAACAACGAATTAAAAATTTGTAGTTTAAATCGTTAAATGAGATTCAATTAAAGTATTTGATATTTTATTTTTAATTTGTTAAAGTCTTATCTAATTAACAAAGGATGTTTATTATGCCCGAGAAAACATTCGGAAATTTTACAGTTGAAGTAGATAAGAGTGGTTATCTTGCAGATATGGATGATTGGAATGAGGAGCTTGCAAAAGAGATTGCTAAAGAAGTTGGAATTGCACTTACCGACAAACATTTTGAAATTATTAAATTTATCAGAGAAAAAATTAAGAGTGGTGAGTCTCTTTCCATCAGAAAAATAGGAAAATCCGGAATAGTTTCCATTAAAGAGTTTTATCAACTGTTTCCTGATGGACCTTTGAAAAAGGCATCATTAATTGCCGGTGTACCTAAGCCGGCAGGCTGTGTGTGAGGCTTTACAATGAGTGAAAAGATTAAGAAAGTATCCATTATATGCTCAAAAGGAACTATTGACAGTGTTTATGCTGCCCTTATACTTGCTAATGGAGCAAGAATGGAAGGGATTGAGGTTGATATGTTTTTCACCTTTTTCGGGCTTGATGCAATAACGAAAAAGAAAATGGATAAACTACATGTTGCCACTGTGGGGAATCCTGCTCTTTCCATGCCCGGTGGTCTTCCCTTCCCGACAATCATAGGAATGCTTCCGGGAGTTGAGGCAGCGGTCTCAGTTATGATAAAAAAAGAGGTGGAAAAGCTGGATATTCCATCTGTAAGTGAGTTTTTGGAGATAATAACTGCTTCAGGGGGAAAAATATTTGCCTGTAAATTAGCGGTTGAAATGTTTAAATTGAAAAAAGAAGATTTGTATAATGATCTTGACGGGATTTTAACGGTTGGAGAATTTTATAAGAGAGCGGCTGGATCCCAGATAATTTTTATTTAAATTTTTTATAATTTTTAATAATTTGAACTTTCTTAATACATCCCCAAAGGAAGGAAAAAACCAATTTATGCATTTAAGTTTATCCTATTATTTGTGTATGTTGAGCTATTGGCAATAATTCCTCAATTTTTTAGGGGATATTTGTTTTTTAATGTTCAGATACTCTGCTGGTCGGCTTTAAATCTATTGCTAGACTTTTAGGCTAAATACCCAAAAACTCGAATAAGCGAGAATAGTTAAGAATAAATAAGAAAAATCGCAA
>CAZWJH010000041.1:0-20760 GCA_964634755.1 uncultured Clostridia bacterium | reverse complement strand
ATATTTTATTAACATAAAATATAATAAACTAATTTATCGTAGGAGGTGAAAAATGTATGTTTTAACCGTAAAAGATTCAAGAGCTGTTGATAGTATTGCAATGGGTGATTATAGATTTCCAAGTGAACTTTTAATGGAAAATGCCGGAAGATCAGTGGTTGATGCAATAGAAAATAGCTTCGGAGAGGTTGAAGGAAAGTTAATAACAATTGTTTCAGGAAAAGGGAACAATGGGGGAGATGGAATTGTTGTGGCAAGACATCTTTACAATAGAGGAGCTATTGTTTACCTTATTCTTTTAACTTCTCCTTCAAAGCTTAATAGGGATCCCCGGATAAATTATAAAGTTCTGAAAAATTATAATGTGGATATTTTTATTGTTAAAGATGAAAAAAAATGGAAAAAGTATCTGGATTTGATAGAAGAATCTGATATTATTGTTGATGCTATTTTTGGAACCGGGTTTAAGGGAAGTGTGAAAGGCTTTTATAATGCTGTTATAAGAGATATTAATGACAAAGCAAGAGCGATAGTATCAATTGATATCCCTTCGGGTATTAATGGTGATACTTTAATTCCTGAGGGTAATCATATATTTGCGGATCTTACGGTAAGTATGGCAAGTTTTAAACCTGCACATGTTTTGCCCCCTTCGGAAGAATATTGCGGACATACTGTTGTGGGAGATATTGGAATACCTCCTGAAATCATACAGGAAAGAGCTATTTTTAAAATTCTATCTCCTGAGGATTTCCCATTTTTCCCAATTGAAAGAGATTTGAATTCTCACAAAGGTGATTTTGGACATCTTGTTATTTTGGGAGGGAGCAGAGATAAGAGCGGAGCTATTATAATGGCTGCGAAGGCAGCTTTAAGGTCAGGAGCCGGTTTGGTAACTGTTGCTTCTGTACCCTCCGTAATTGAGAGAGTAGCAAACAGCGTACCCGAAGCTATGTTTTATTCTCTGGAAGAGAAAAATGGTCTTATTTATTGTAAAAATCAAAAGGAATTTTTGAATTTTTTAAAGGATAAAACAGCTCTTGTAATAGGTCCGGGAATGGGTGTGAGTAATGAAATTAAGAAACTTATTTTTAAACTTACCAAAGAGCTTTCCATTCCAATTGTTATTGATGCTGATGGTCTCAATAATTTGAAAGAAGATGTGAAAAAAATAAAAAAGAAAAACATAGTTTTTACACCGCATCCCGGAGAATTTGAAAGAATTTCGGGAATAAAAAAAGAAAAAATAAAAAATAACAGATGGGTTGAAGGAATAGAGTTTTCAAAGAAATACGGAACAAACCTTGTATTGAAAGGATATAAAACACTGATATGTTTCGGGGATGGGGATTGTTATGTAAATCCTGCCGGAAACCCGGGAATGGCGACAGGAGGAAGCGGAGATGTGCTTTCGGGAATTTTAGGAGGTGTTTTGGCCCAGAAAGAGGCATCATCTCTTTTTGAATCCTCTGTCCTTTTTTCTGTTTTTATTCACTCTTTAGCTGCTGATCTTGCAGTGGTTGAAAAAGGGGAAGATTCTCTTATTGCAACAGATATAATCGAATATCTTCCGAAAGCTTTTGGATATTTGAAAGAGGATTATGAAGGAGAAGATGAGGAAGTTTAAAAGTTTTTCTCCTGATGATACAAAAAAGATAGCGGAAGAATTTGCTAAGGAGTTAAAAGGGAATGAAATTGTATATTTAAGCGGGGAGCTTGGAGCAGGGAAGACCCTTTTTATTAAAGGAATGGCCAAAGTCTTTGGGGTGAATGAGATAGAGGTTAATTCCCCGACTTTTACTTTAATGAATGTTTACAAAGGAAAAGTTAAAATATATCATCTTGACCTTTACAGACTTACTCCGGAGGAAGCTGAGGAGATGATAACAGACTTTGTAGGTGAAGGTCTTATCATACTTGAGTGGGGGGATAGGCTTAGGGAAGATATTTTTGAGCTTCCCGGTTTTTTTATTGGGATAGAAGTAGTTAATGAAAATGAGAGGGATATTAAAATAGAGAAAATTGAAAAATAAATTTTTGATTTTTCTTTTAATCTTTCTTTTTATAAGTCTTTTTTTCATTGTGGAGAATTTTTTTGTTTTCAGGATATCCGGAAACTCTATGTATCCCACTTTTAGGGATGGGGACTACATTCTTGTGATAAAAAGCAAAAATTTTAAAGTTGGAGATATTATAGTGTTTTTTAGCGCGAAAAAGGGAAGCAGTGAAAAATTGGTTAAAAGAGTGGTTGCTAAGAAAGGGATGGCTCTTGAATATGTAAAGGAGGGGAGGTACATAAAAATATCAAGTGGAAAGAAATTTAATAAAGATTCTTATATAATACCCGATGGTTTTCTTTTTGTTATGGGGGATAATCTGCAGACTTCTTATGATAGTAGGGAGGGATGGCTTATTAACAGGAATCTTGTTATTGGAAAAGTAATCTGTCGCCTTTTCCCTCCAAAACTATTTTTTGTTAATTTCTTGAAAAAATGAGAAAAAATTGCTATAGTTTAAAACAATGATCGAGATTTTAGTGGCAATAGCTTTTTTCGGAATAATTGCTTTTATCTCTGCTAATATCTCGGGTGTTTTAGGTCCAAAGAGTGATAATCCTACAAAAGAGACTCCTTTTGAATGCGGTTCTCCACTTCTTGAAAAGTTCAGTGTTTCATACACCCCCATCTATTTTTTTGTGGCAATTGCATTCCTGATTTTTGATGTGGAAGCCTCTTATCTTCTGATGTGGGCATTAATATTGAGAGGAGTGACTGATAAATTAACACTATTAATTGTTGGCGGACTCTTTTTTCTTGTCATAATTATAGCTTTTGCCTATATCTGGAAAAAGGGAGGCTTTGAGTGGGAGTAGATAATAGAAATTTTATAACCACTAAATTTGACAGTATCCTCGGTTGGGCAAGAAAATATTCAATGTTTGTATATCCATTCGTTACTGCTTGCTGCGGAATGGAATACATTGCTGCAGCCTGCTCCCATTTTGATATAGATAGGTTCGGTGCCGGGCTTACACGATTTTCCCCGAGGCAGTCTGATGTTTTAATGATTGTGGGGACTATTTCTCAAAAGATAGCTCCTGTTTTAAGAAAAATTTATGATCAGATGGCAGAGCCAAAATGGGTTGTAGCATTCGGAACCTGTGCTGTCAGCGGAGGTATTTATGATAATTATTCAACAGTGCAGGGTGCTGATAAGATTGTTCCTGTTGATGTTTATATCCCGGGATGTCCTCCGAGGCCCGAAACTGTTTTTGAGGGAATTATGAAGCTTCAGGAAAAGATTCAAAATCAGCCGCAGGATTGGAGATGGAAGAAATAATAGATAAAATTAAATCCGCATTTAAAGAGACAATTCTCTTTTTTGAAGAGAGAGAGATGCCAGTTTTCGTGATAAAAAAGGAAGATGTTTTAAGTTTTGTTGACTTTTTGAAAGAAAATAGCTTTTCAATTCTATTGGACATAACAGCGGTTGATTATTTAAAGTGGCCCGAGCAAAAAGGGAAAAGGTTTGAAATTGTTTATCACTTTTTCTCTCTTGAGTACAATCTTAGAATAAGGGTTAAATTTTCAATAGATGATAAAGAGAAATCTCCGTCTCTTACGGAGTTTTACAAAAATGCAAACTGGCTTGAAAGGGAAGTTTACGATATGTATGGAATTAAATTTGAGGGGCATCCGGATTTAAGAAGAATATTGATGTATGATGAGTTTAAAGGATACCCTCTTAGAAAAGATTACCCGCTGAAGAAAAGACAGCCGAGACTTGAGGACTTGAAAGATGATTAATATAAAGAAGGAATCGAATAATAGCTTTATTCTTAATATAGGTCCGTCCCATCCTGCAATGCACGGGACCATAAGAATAGTGGTTGAGACAGAGGGAGAAAAGGTTATAAATTCGGATGTTGAGATAGGTTATCTTCACAGAGGATTTGAAAAAACCGCAGAGCATAAATCTTACCCTAAAATAATCCCATATACAGATAGAATGAACTATACCTCTCCTCTTATAAATAATCATGGATTTGCCCTTGCAGTTGAAACTCTTTTGGGTGTTGAAGTTCCCGAAAGGGCAAAAATCATAAGGGTTGCGATGGATGAAATCGCAAGAATTACGGATCATCTGATTGATGTTGCTGCTATGATAAATGAAACCGGAGCTATCACTGTTTTGCTTTATATGATGGAAGCAAGAGAATACTTCTGGGATGTAATAGACAGTACCACAGGAGCAAGGGTTACAACCTCTTACATAAGAATAGGAGGTGTTAAAGCTGATGTCCCCGAAAATTTCAGAGAGCTTACGGAAAAAGCCATTAAAGAGACAAGAAGAATACTGAGGGAAGTTGATGGCCTTATTTCAAAAAATTCCATATTTTTAAAGAGAACAAAAGGAATAGGAGTGCTTTCAAAAGAGGATGCTTTGTCCTACGGTTTTACGGGTCCTCTTTTGAGGGCAACAGGTATCTTCTATGATGTTAGAAAGTTTTCCCCTTATGCTGTTTATCCTAAGGTTGAGTTTGAGGTGCCTTTGGGAGAAAACGGCGATGTTTATGATAGATATAAGGTCAGAATGCAGGAGATGGAGCAGAGTATGAGAATAATTGAGCAGTGCCTTGATCTTCTTGATGAGACAGCACCGGAAAGGGTAAAGAACAGAGATGTGGAAGCTGCGGAGGCTATTTCAAAGAGCAAAATTGAGAAAGGGGTTAAAACGGAGAGGATTAAACTTTCCCCAAATCTTGAGGGAATGGAGAGCGAAAGTTATGATAGAATTTATTCAAAAAACAGAAGATTTGTTCCCCCTCCAAAGCAGACGGTTTATAATAGTATAGAGGGTATAATACATCAATTTTTATATGTTATGGATGGATACGGAATAAGACCGCCTAAGGGAGAGGTTTATGCTGCTGTTGAAGGGGGAAACGGAGAACTCGGTTTTTACCTTGTATCGGATGGTTCGGATATTCCTTACAAACTCCATGTAAGATCCCCTTCTTTTCATCTTATGAGCTCTCTTTCTGAGATGATTAAGGGGCATTATATTGCTGACATAATACCTATCTTCGGTTCAATAAATATGATCGGAGGAGAGACTGACAGATGAAGTTTTTAACAGGTGAAACAGAAAAAACAATTAAAGAATTGATGGGCAAATATGAAAACCCAAGATCAGCTCTTCTTCCGATTTTGCACACTGTTCAGAGAGATTATGGATATATTTCAGAGGAAGCAATAGAGGAAATTTCGGAAATTTTGGATATACCAAAAGTTGAAATAAAGAGTGTTATAACTTTTTATTCAATGCTAAGGGAAAAACCCGCAGGCAAATATCACATTCAGCTATGCAGAAATGTTGCCTGTTATCTTAATGGTGGAAAGGAATTGGTTGAATTTTTGGAAAATGAATATGGTCTTAAACCGGGAACTTTTACGGAGAACATGAAATTTTCGCTTTCTTTGGTTGAGTGCATCGGTCAGTGTGAAATAGCTCCTGCTGTTCAAATTAATGATAAATTTTACGGGAATCTTACTCCCAAAAAGCTGAAGGAAATTTTAAACAAATTAGAAGGATGACAGAAAAGCTCGAGAATAAAATATTTGAGCCTCTTCTTGCTGTTGAAGGTATAGAGTATATAGAAGTTTACGAAGAACACGGTGGATACAAAGCCTTAAGAGAAGCTCTTAAAATGAAAAGAGATGAAATAATAGAAGAGGTGAAAAATTCCAATCTCAGAGGTAGAGGAGGAGCGGGTTTTCCGGCTGGAATGAAGTGGAGCTTTATGCCTATGGATGATAAAATTGAAAAATTTCTTATTGTGAATGCGGATGAAGGTGAGCCTGGAACCTTTAAAGATAAGTACATATTGAGCAGATTACCCCATCTTTTGATAGAAGGAATGGCAATAACGGCGTATGCCGTAGGAATAAAAAAAGGCTATATATATATAAGAGGGGAATATGAAGAATATGCTCAAATTCTTGAAAAGGCAATTGAGGAAGCAAGAAGAAAAAAGTATATAGGTAAAAATATACTCGGAGAAAAGTTTACATTTAATATTGTTGTTCACAGGGGAGCAGGGGCATATATATGCGGGGAAGAAACAGCCCTTATTGAATCTCTTGAAGGAAAAAGAGGACATCCGAGATTAAAACCTCCTTTTCCTGCAAATGCAGGACTTTACGGAAAACCAACCTTAATAAACAATGTTGAGACAATAGCCTCAATTCCCGCAATAATTAAAAACAAAGGTTTTTGGTTTGCTTCCTTGGGAAGTCAGAAAAACGGAGGTACAAGACTTTTCGGTGTTTCAGGAAAGGTTAACTCTCCGGGAATTTATGAGCTTCCCATGGGGACAAATTTGAAAGAAATTATTTATAATTATGCAGATGGAATAAAAAACAATAAGAAACTTAAGGCTGTTATTCCCGGAGGAATTTCAGCTCCTATTTTAAAAGCTGATGAGATAGATATTCCTATGGATTTTGATTCATTGATGAAAGCAGGTTCAATGCTGGGCTCAGGTGCTATTATGGTCTTTGATGAAAATGATTCAATGTTAGAGGTTTTAAGAATTATGATAAACTTTTACCATCACGAAAGCTGCGGTCAGTGTGCTCCTTGCAGATATGGAACAGATGTGATTAAAAAACTTGTTGATAAGATTTTTAATAAAGAGGCAACAGAGGAGGATGTTGATTTGATTATCCAAACAGCTCAATCGATTATTGGAAAAACAATTTGCCCCTTCGGAGATGCGGTGGGGATGGCAGTCGGAACACTCGTTAGAAAGTTTAGAAATGAAATTCTTGATTTTTTGAGAGAGGAAAATGCCGAAAGTTAAGATAAAGATTAATGACAGAGAGTATGAGGTAGAGCAAGGATTAACAGTCCTTGAAGCTGCCGAAAGTGTGGGGATAGAGATACCTCACTTTTGTGCCCATAAATACCTTAAACCTGCAGGGCTTTGCAGAATGTGTCTTATTGAAATAAAGGGGGTAAGAAAACTTCAGACATCCTGTACAACTCCGGTGAAAGAGGGAATGGAAGTTTATACTGAAAGTGAAGCTGTTGTTAAAGCAAGAAAAGAGGTCTTGGAACTTCACCTTGCAAATCATCCACTTGATTGTCCTGAATGTGATCAGGCAGGTGATTGCTATATACAAAAGTATTATGATAAATACGGATTTTACGAAAGAAGATTTTACATAGAAAGAACACATTTTGAAAAGGATATCGTTTTATCCGATAATTTAATTCTTGACAGAGAAAGATGTATACTCTGTCAGAGGTGTGTGAGATTTGCAGAGGAGGTTTTGGGAGAAAAACTTTTGGCTGTTTTTGAAAGGGGAAGTAAAAGCTATATAGCAACTTATGATGATGAAAAAATTGATACTCCTTATTCAGGAAACTTTGCTGAAATCTGTCCTGTTGGGGCTATTACAGACAGAAGATTCAGGTTTAAGATAAGGAACTGGTTTCTTGAAAAGAGGGAAAGTATCTGTCCTCTTTGTGAAAGGGGGTGCAATATCTATGTTGAGACACCAAAGGACAGGCCATATCTGAAGATGTACGAAAGAATTCAGAGAATAAGCTCAAGGGATAATCCCAAAGTTAACAAGTCCTTTATTTGTGATAGAGGAAGATATGAGCTTTTTGAACTTGAAGATAATAGAATTTATAAGGGAATTTATGAGATGGAAGAGGTTGGCTGGCAGAAGATTAAGAAAATTCTTAAACAGCATCTTTTTACAATGGATACAGTAATATTGTCAGCATGGATGACAAATGAGGAGATTGATCTCGCCCTTTCACTTTTTAAGGATTTTCTTAGTATAAAAAATATATACTATTGGGGAAAGAAGGATGGAGATGAGGATAATATTTTGATAAAAAAAGATAAAAATCCGAATTCCTATTATTTGAATAGTAAAAAAGTAAAGAGACTTTCTTCGAAGAGTAGATTGGTTTTAAAAGGAAGTGCAATTATTTTCGGGGACTTTTTTGATGATAATGATTTTCTTTTAAGCAAAATTGAGGATAATAGTTTTATTATCATGATTACACCATATATACCCTCCAATCCGGAAAAGGTAAGCTTATTAATTCCATCAGCAAACTTTTTTGAGAAAGAAGGCTCTTACACGAATTTTGAAGGGAGGATTCAGAGAGTTGATAATGTTTTTGAAGCCGATAAAGTCAAGTCAGAGTTTGAAATTCTGAAAATCATGGAATCAATTTTGAGGGAAAGATGACAGAGCTTTTGATTGCAACTATAAAAATAATAGTGCTTTTTGCATGGCTTATGCTCTTTGCCCTTTATGCAACCCTTCTTGAAAGAAAGGAGAGTGCGGTTATTCAGGATAGACACGGAGCAAACAGGGCAAGCATATTTGGAATAAGCTCCTTTGGAATTTTTCAGCCATTTGCAGATGCTCTCAAGATGCTTTTTAAAGAGGATTTTATTCCCGCTTTTACGGATAAGAGAATGTTTAAGTTTGCTCCTGTAATAACATTTTTCTTTTCCGTTCTTGTAATAATAGCAATTCCTTTCGGAGAGCCGATTAAAATAGGTGGGAAAATCATATCATTGCAATTGATAAATCCGGATATTGCTTTGATTCTAATTTTTGCTCTCTCTTCAATGAGTATATACGGTGTGATTTTAGGAGGGTGGAGTTCTAAAAACAAGTATGCATTTTTGGGAACAATGAGAGCAACAGCTCAGGTAATTTCTTATGAAGTTGCCCTTATCTTTTCAATTTTGTCTCTGATTTTGGTTTATTCAAATATGAAACTTTATGATATTGTTTTATTTCAAAAAGCCTATCTTTGGGGATGGCTTCCGAGATGGGGCATTTTTATTCAACCTCTTGCTTTTGTTGTTTTTATAATAGCAGCAATAGCAGAAACAAAGAGGGCTCCCTTTGATTTGCCCGAGAGCGAATCGGAAATAATAGGCTTTTTTGTTGAGTATAGTGGAGTAAGATTCGGTGTTTATATGCTTACGGATTTTATAGAAACAATTATGCTTTCCCTTTTGGTGACAGTTCTCTTTTTGGGAGGGTGGCATATTCCTTTTATAGAAAGAGCCCATCTTTCGGCAAACTGGGTGAAGGCTCTTGAGATAATTGCATTTCAGGTTAAGACATTTTTGGTCTTCGGTTTTCTTCTTTTGGTAAGATGGACATTTCCGCGATTCAGGTTTGATCAGCTAATGGAGCTCGGTTGGAAAACACTTGTTCCCATATCCATTTTTAACCTGATAATAACATCAATAGTGGTGGCATTATTGTGAGGATAAGATGAGAGGTTTTTTATACTTTTTTGAAACAATAAAGGGACTTTTTATAACAGGTAAACACCTTTTGGTAAATACCTTTTACCACACATTAAACTACATTTTCAGGATAAAGACAAAGAGAAAAGGAGCCGTGACATATCAATATCCTGAGGAGAAAAAGCCTCTTTATCCGAGAGACAGGACTCTTCATAGGATGATGTTCAGAGAAGATGGAAAACCGCGCTGTGTCGGATGTATGCTCTGTGTAACAGCATGTCCATCCGATTGCATATATGTTAAAGCGGAAGAGGTTGACGGGGAAAAGGTGGCAACAAAATTTATCGTGAATGTTAACAGGTGTGCTTTTTGTGGCTATTGTGTTGAGGCTTGTCCTGAGGATGCAATAAGGATGGATTCAGGTAAGCTTGATTTTGTGGGCTATTCGACCAATGAAATGATTTTGGATTTATTGAAAACCAAGTAATTTTAAAAATATCTCCTCCTTTTTATAATATCAAAGGATACTATCTTTTATTATTATAATTTATTGTAGAGCCGTAGAATTCTATGGCTCTACAGATGTTTTCTTACCTCTTATAATGACTTAAGGACTGGCTGGTTTTGCATTATTTTATTACCCAATCTCGAAAAACTTAATAGCTTTCTTAGCTTGATTGCCCAAAAGCTGCCTTGGAGGCTGATCGGCTTTTGGCTTTTAAGCTTTGCTTATACGACTTTTTGAGGGTGAAATAGAGGTTTGTGTAATTTTCTCAGATATCTTTTATTTCTTCCTTAAATTTTATACCTATATTCTCAAGCTCTTCAAGTATTGGTTCATAAATGGATGGAATAACCGGGATATGAACACCTGTTGTTTTAATCTTATCTTCTAAAATCATTTTTGTTGCTATTGCCGCAGGAAGGGCAACTGTCCTTGCGACGGATGTTTCCTCTCCCTCAACTCCGAACTCAACCATAAGAGAGGTATAAAGTTTCTTTTTACCTCCGAAATCTCCTATTATCTTATGAAGGAGAATTACCATATCCCTTTCTCCTTTCTTATAGTACATTTTTCCGAGAAGGAGATCAGTGAGAACATCTATAGGAGCGATTTTTCCTTTGTTAATCTTTTCATCTGACAAAAGTCCCATCCATTCCATCTTTTCAATTATTTGGGGTTTATTTGAAATATTGAATTTTTTCACTATATCATCTTTGAGTGTTCCTGCATTAAGGCCTGAAAGCTCGGCTGTAAGCTCAGCATAGGATTTTCCGTCGGTTTCCTTTTCATCCAGAGAGAGCCAGTTAAGTTTGCTTATAACACTCCAGAGCTCTGACCATCCGGGAAATCTTATTGTCCCTCTGAACATTGTTTCAATTCCCTGAAGATTGTAAAGCTCAATGTATGAGACTGAGTCTCTGTTGGGATAATATTCCATCTGTCCCACACCTTCTACCTCAAGGGGATGATGATCATCAAAAAGATTTTCAGGAGCGATTTCCACCAATTTGCCATTTTTCAAATACTTTGCACTATTCCTGCCGGCAAGCAAAACTCCTCTCGGGCTCCATGAAAATTTATATTTTAAGGGATTGTCAGCTGCCTCAGGTGCGGGAAGTGCTCCGCAGAATGATTCAAAACTTACAACCTTTCCACCTTTGTTTTCAATATCATGGATTAATTTCATTGCTGACATGTGATCTATACCGGGATCAAGACCAACCTCATTGAGAAAAAGTAAACCCTTTTCCTTTGCCTCTTTATCAAGGGCTTTCATATCAGGTTTTACATAGGATGTTGTTACAAGGTGCTTGTTAAACTCAAGACAGACCTTAGCAACTTTGAGGTGATAGATATAAGGGAGAAGTGAGATTGCAATATCATTTTCCTTAACCAATTCTTTGAGTTTATCCTCCTCTTCAACAACCCATCTAAGCGCCTTTCCATTCGGATGACCTTCAATAAGAGCTTCTGCTTTTTCAAGTGTTCTTGATGCTACAGTTACCTTAAAATTGTTTTTTAAAAGATAGGTTACCAGAGGCTTTGAAACAAGCCCTGCTCCTAATAATAATACCTTGTCTTTCATATTAATCTCCTATTATGAATTTTTTAAATAATTTTCAATGTATTTATAATCCGGAGTAAGCTCCCCTCCGTGAGCTATAACAGCTCTCTTTATTGGGGCAGGAAGATTGAGTTCTTCAAATGACACTGAATAATCCGCTTTAACTATATCTGGAATAAATTCTCTCAGAACATGGGAAAAATATTCTGAAGCCTCCTTAGGAAGCTCGCTTGGCAAAATATCAACCATTAAAACAGCAGGTCCGTCTCCCTCCACTCCAAGATGGTAACTATTTTTCAGAGGCTCGTAAACAAGAGAAGGTTTATCCGGCTCTCCGCATTCAAAGGTAAACTCAACAGCTCCCTCTATATCACAGCTTATATCTGCTATTATTTTCAATTTTTTATTTCCCTCTTTCCAGAGTTTTTTCATATCCTCCTTTGTAACAATACGGGGATACCTTTCTTCCCAGTAAATTGCATTAACCAAAAGATTAAGGTGGGGAAGATATCTGCTAAAGACCCCCCTGTATTTTTCCGGATTATTGTAATAATCGTAAAGCTCAAATTCATAACCATCCTCTTTTGGATCAACCATGTGCTCTTCTTTGAAAACCACTTTGTAAATTCCATCTTTTTTATATTTTCCGTTTAAAAGCTCTTCAGGTGTAATCTCTTTTGGTCCCAAAAGATCAAGAATCTCCTGAGCTCCCTTTGATACATTTCCGTACCCTGCAAAACCTATTATAAATGGTTTTAAACTTTTCGGAAGCTCTCCTTTTTCAATCTTATTTTTTAATTTTGAAATTTCCTCTTTTGCATCCTTCAAAGAGGGATAATCGTATGCTCTTTTGACAGATTCAAAAATATTTGACTCCCCTTCACTTTTTAGCTTTTGTCCCAAAAGGTGAAGTGCATCTATTGCCCCTGCAAAACCTGCAAATTTCCCGAAAAATATCAATCTTCTTCCTTTGTCATCGGTTATTTTTTCATAATCTATTAGTGTATCCTTAAGCTCCAATATCTTTCTAAGCATTGGCATATTATAGCTTTGGCCCTTTATTGTGTGGGAAAAGAAAACATAAGTTTTTTCAGGCATTAATTTTTCCTTTGGGACTTCTTTGACTCCGAAAATAACCTTTGCTTCGGAAAGATCCTTTTTAAGCTCTGCACCGGCTTTTTCAAATTCTGAGTCAGGAAAAATTCTGTGGGAAGAAGGTTCTACGATTACCTTAAAACCCTGAGAAACCAACTCCTTTACAACATCCGGCGTAATTGCGACCCTTCTTTCAAAAATTGATTTATCCTCTTCTCTTATTCCTATAATCATGCTCCCTCTCCTTAAAGTTTTTTTGAAAATAAGTTTAACAATAAGATAATTTCCTGTCAAGGAAAAATCTGCCCCTTAAAATTATTTGAATAAGCAAAAAATGGGTTTTTTACTCAGTTTTTCAAATCTGGTATAATTTTCGATGTCATTGGGAGTACTTTGGTTTGAGTTTATTGTTATTCTTCTTTTAATATACTTTTCAGGGGAAAAGCTTTCCTTTTACGGTGATCGTCTTTCCTCACGCCTTGGGATAGCAGAGGGGCTTATTGGTGTAACTTTGATTTCGGCTGTCACATCCCTTCCCGAACTTTTTACAGGTATAAGTGCTGTGAATATTGTTAAGGATAATAATATGCTTTTCGGTGAAATTCTGGGAAGCTGTATTTTTAATCTTACAATTGTCTCCATAATGAGCTTTTCCCTTAAAAAAGCCAATCTTTTTAAGATAATATCGGAAAAATTCAAAAGAACTTCTATCCTTACGGGTTTTCTTCTGCTCTCTGTTGCTTTCTTTTTAAAAGTTGAACTTCCTGTTTTAGGTTTCATAGGGCTTCCCTCTGTCTTTGTGATTCTTTTTTATTTTATAATTTTAAAAATTATTTACAAAAAAGAATTTAGCTTGGGAGAAGAGACAGAGAAAAGCAGTGAAAGCCTTACCAATATAGTGCTAAAATTTTCAATAGCATCCATTGTGATAATTCTGACAGGTCTTTATTTGCCTGTACTTGCGAAAAAAATAGCTATAGGAATGAGCTGGAGCTCAACCTTTATGGGGCTTCTTTTCATTGCAATGGTAACATCCCTTCCTGAGCTTGTTGTCTCCTATTCTGCTGCAAAATCAGGGTTTTACGGAATAGCAATCGGAAATATATTCGGAAGCATTATATTCAATATTTTGATTTTCTCAATAGTTGATTTTGTCTCACTTAAAAGAAGTATCTGGAGCATAGAAAGCTGGTCTAATTTTTGGACTGCCATAATAATCGCTCTTATATCCTTTTTTGCAGCTTTTTCGGGCAAATTTGTTAAAAACAGATTTTCACAGGTTCTTGTTTCTGTCTTCATCATAATTTTATACATTTTTGTCCTCTATCTATCCTTCTTTTCTTAAATGAAGAAAGAAGATTCCATAATAATTAAGGGAGCAAGGCAGAATAATCTTACAATATCCGAACTAAAAATTCCTCTTTATAAAAATATAATTATAACCGGAGTCTCCGGAGCGGGAAAATCATCTCTTGTGATGGATACACTTTATGCGGAAAGCCAGAGGAGATTTTTTCTTTCTCTTTCTACCTTTGCAAGGCAGTTTTTTGAGAGAATTCCCCCTCCCGAAGTGGAGAGTATAAATGAGCTTCAACCATCTATTGCGGTAATAAGAAAAGGTTTTATTAAAAACCCAAGATCCACGGTTGCAACAATAACGGAGATTTATGATTTTTTAAGAATACTTTTTGCCAAAAAAGCAACTCCTTTTTGTCCCTCTTGCGGAAGAGAGATAAAAAACCACAATCCGGAATCTCTGAAGAGAGAAATAATTAATAAATTTTCAGGGGAAAAAATTGACTTTGGTTTTATAACTGAAAAACCTTTAAAGGAAATATACGGAGGAGGGTTTCTCTATGCTCTTTTGAATGGAGAAAAAGATTCTATTTTCAAAGTGAAAAAATTTCCCGCCTACATTATTGTGGATAGTTTAAAGGCTAAAAAGGAAGAAGAGGACAGAATTTACGAAGCTGTATTAACAGCCTTTCATTGGGGAGAGAGGTTTTTTGTAAAAGAAGGAGAGGAACTTTATCTTTTTTCAAAGGAGTTTGAATGTCCTTATTGTGATATAAAGATATCTTCCCCCGAACCCACTCTGTTTTCATTTAATTCTTCAAAAGGAGCATGCCCTGTATGCCGGGGTTTTGGTGATATAATTGAAATAGATGAAAAAAAAATCATACCAAATCCCAACCTTTCAATAGAGGGTGGAGCTATTGAGCCTTTTACTAAACCAGCTGCAGAGGAGTTGAAAGAGGACCTTTTGGATTTTTGTAAAAAAAGAAAAATCCCGAAAAACATACCTTTTGCAAAGCTTAAAGAAAGTGATAAAAAACTCATCTTGGATGGAGACGGAGATTATTATGGGGTTAAGGGGTTTTTTGATTGGCTTGAGACAAAAAGATATAAAACACATGTGAGGGTTTTTTTGAGCAAATATAGAAAGTATACGGAATGTCCTGAGTGCAAAGGCAGTAGGTTAAACAGGGATGCTCTTTCTTATAAAATTGAAGGTAAAAACATTGGTGATATTATGAGAATGGATGTTGAGGAATTTTATGAATTTTTGAATAGGGTTTCTCAAAAGTGGAAAGATGATAAAGCTATAAAAATTGTGGTTGAAGAATTAAGGGAGAGGGCTAAGTATTTGATAAAAGTAGGCCTTAGTTATTTGACCTTAAAAAGGAAAACATTTACCCTTTCGGGAGGAGAAGCTCAGAGAATTTCTCTTACAACTGTTTTGGGAACAACCCTTTCAGACACTATGATAATTATTGATGAGCCTTCAAGAGGGCTTCATATGAGTGATTTTAAAAATCTTCTTGGTATCCTTGAACAGCTGAAAAAAAACAGAAATACCTTAATTATGGTTGAGCATTCGGAAGATGCTATGAAAATTTCCGATGAAATCATAGAGCTCGGACCAAAAGCGGGAAAAGCGGGCGGTAAAATTGTTTTTCAGGGGTCTTTAAAGGAGTATAAAAAAGGAGAAACATTTGGAAAAACTTTAAAACTTTACTCTAATTTGAAAAAAATCAGGAAAGATATCAGGAAAGATAAAAAATTTTCTTCCTTTATAGAAGTCAGGGAGGCCAAAAAATTTAATATAAAGGGAGAGAATTTTAAATTTCCTGTAAATGCACTGACAACAATTACCGGAGTTTCCGGAGCAGGTAAGAGCACACTTCTTTATGAAATACTTTACAAAGGGTTTTCAGGGGAAAGCTTTAATTTTGAGAATTTGGATAAAAAAGGTATAGTAAAAGCAATCTACATAGATGATTCTCTTCCTTCAAAAAGTTCCAAAGCTACCGTTGGGACTTATTTGAAACTTATGGAGCTCATAAGAGATTTTTTTGCCGGTCTTCCGGAGTCAAAATCCCGAGGTTTCAAGAAAGCTCACTTTTCTTTTAATAGAAAGGAGGGGCAGTGTCCCGAATGTAAGGGAAATGGGCTTATTACGGTTGAACTGCAATTTTTATCCGATATAAATCTTGTTTGTGATAGTTGTAAAGGGAAGAGATTTAAAGAAGATGTGTTAAAAGTAAAATACAAAGGACTTAATATTTATGATATTATGGCGCTTACTCTTTCGGAGCTTGAGGATTTTTTCAGAATAGAAATCCCAGAATTTGAAAAGAGGATAAGAATAATAAAATCTTTGGGGATAGATTATCTTAAATTAGGTCAGACATTATCAACACTATCCGGAGGGGAAAGTCAGAGGATAAAGCTTGCAAAATATTTTGGAGGAGAAAAGGTTAAAAATGTTCTTTTTTTAATAGATGAGCCAACAGTGGGACTTCACCCTCTTGATATAGAAAAATTGTTAAATACTTTCAAGGAATATTTAAAAAAGGGAGCGACGATAATTACGGTTGAGCATAACCCTCTATTTATTTTTTCTTCCGATTATATAGTGGATATGGGACCTGGAGGTGGAAGGAGAGGAGGAAAACTCGTATTTGAGGGAACGATGGATGAGCTTCTTAAAAGCGATACTATTACTGCTATGATTTTAAAAGAGAAAATTTTATCTGTAGAAGAATAATTTATACAATATTTAGTGGTAAGTTCTTTTTTAGCGCAATATATTGAGCTTATTCTCTTACATAAAAATCCCCTTCCCACAGTAGAGAATCATTGTAAAAAATAGCATAGCAAATCTTCCCTTTCATCTTCTCTTCTACCCTTTCCCAGACAAAGATTGTTTCATACTCCTTACCCGCTTTTCCAAAGTAAAATGTTTTTTCATAGGCGAGCTTATCATTTTTATAAAGTTTTATCTTAAGAGTCCCTTTTCCTCTTGTGTTTTTCATTTTTATGAGAATGAAAAACGGATTTCTTATTTTATCTTTAAAAAATATTTTTGTGATTTTTCCATTGTCAAATTTTACTTCCTTTAGAAAATACACCTTTTCTATATATGGCTTTTCCAAATTCGGAAGCTCCTCAACTTTTATCCCGCAGGAATTAAGAAGAGCCATTAAAATCAATAAGGTATTAATTTTATAAAAAATCTTTTTAAAAGTAATGAATAACCTCCCTGTATTTTAAAACTGTTTTTTATTGTTTTTTCAAGAAAAATTTCAAAACTTGTGAGTTTTTTAGTCTTATTATAATAAATTGAATAAGAAGATAGTCTCCAATCTCTGAGAAAATTAACCTCAAGCTTTGATGTGATATTTTCAAGGCTATAATTATTGTCAAAGTAAAAATTCAGATAAAAATCATACTCGCCCATTTTTTTCAAACCCGCTCTTATATTCATGTTTTTTAAATTATTTCCCTCTATCCAAAAAGCTTTTGTTTTGTAAGAGGAAGAAATTCCATAGTTAATAATAAGAGAAAAAACACCCTTTCTCTTTTCTATGTTTAGAAAATAATTAAAATTTGTTTTTGATTCCCTATCTTTCTCCCAAAGCTGGTAAACCGAAAAATTCGGATATAAAGAAAATTTAAAAGGAAGAAGCACCCCTGATGAGTTTATTGAAAAGTTGAGTCCAAAATTATTTTTTTTAAATATTTGATCGGATAATGGATAGGAGGAGAATGAGTAGAATGGAGAAATCATAATATTAATATTGTTAATTAAAGAAATCTGAGGAGGAGAGAGATTTAATGCAAAATCCTTTTTCACACTATCTTCAATCATATCCTTTGTTAAATTAAAAGAACTGCTTCCGCTTAAAATTGATGATGAAAAATTAATTGATGATGAAAATTTTGATGTATCCGATATAAAACTATTGTTAGTTTTTTCTCTGAGATATGAGAGAAAAATTTCAGTATTTTTAAGAATATTAAGAGGAGTGGATATTAAATAGGAATAGCTTTTTCTGTAATCATATTTTAGATTTAAAGATGGAGATAGAATTTTCAGTCCGTTTATTTTAAGCAATGTATCAAGAAGATAAACTGCCTTATCGGAAGATGTTTTGCTTATTGTTTGATTCAAAGAAAAACTTATGGGACCTATTGAGCTTTCGTGGGAAAATGATAGATTTGATGATTTTGAATCCGAGCTGAAAAATCCATTCATCTCAAGAATTTTCCTGCCTTTTACCTTGAAAAGTTGATTTGCGGAGATATTTATTCCTCTCTTTTCTCCGCTAATATTAAAAAGCTCTCTTTCGAATAGTTTGAAATCTATGTCTCCCGATAAAGCTTTTGTTCTTATTGCAAGTGATGGTGTTATTGAAAAGCCGTAAAATCCGTCATAATTTATGTTTTTTAAGTAAAATGTTGTTTTCTCAAAAAACTCGCTTTTTTTCAAGATAAGTTTTTTCAACGGAAAAGATGGCACTCCCATTACATACGGAATCACATAGTATCCGATTATCTTCCTGCTCTTATAAACTCTAAGTTCTCTTGTTTCATAAAAAAGAGCCGAATTTTTTAGCTCTTTTAAAGTTTTTAATTTTATTCCTTCTGCTTTACCACTGCTTTCTATCTTTTCTCCGAATGACATTAATTTAAGGTTTAAAGGAGCAAGGGAAAATAAAATCTCATCAAAAGTACTTTTTGAATCCATACTTGCCCTGCCTAAAACTTTTCCTTTTAAGGTTTTAACATTAAAAAAAAGATAATCTCCAAAAATTTTCTTTTCCCCGATTTTAACTTCAATTTTTCCTGCTCCGAATATATAATGATGGTAATCACTGTAAATAAGATACTTGCCTTTAAATGTGGCTATCGGATCACCTGCCCGGCTTAGGAGAGGAAGCAGAAGAAAGAGGCTAAGGAAGAGTAATCTTGTAAATTTTCCCATCTGATGATGCAAGATAGATATATGAGTTTTCATCAACACTTATTCCAGAAATGTCTGAGACCGGAGACGAGTAGACTTTTTCAACTTTCCCATTTGTATTAAAAAGGTAGATTGAAGCAGAGTTTTTTCCCGTTATTATGAGAAAACCCTGATAAATTGAAACGCCTCCAATATTGAATCCTGTGAGTTTAAAGAGCTCTTCGCTTTCTCCGCTTTCAGGGTCAAAAAGAAAAAATCTTGAACTTTTTTTATCATAACCGATTATTTTATCTCCTGTTTTTGTTATGAATTCAAAGTATTTTTCTCCTGTGAGCAAATTTGAGATAAAATCTCCTGAGAGAGGATTTACAATTGTCAAATAGTTTTCGGAAGAGGAAAGGTAAAGATAATCATCCAAAAACACAAGCCCTTTTGAGAAGGGAATAAAAAGCTCTCTTATTTTTTCTCCTGTTTCCCTGTCAAAGGCAACTAACCTTCCGCTTCCGTATATCTTCCAGAGCTTTTCTCCGTCAAATGCAAGCTCCCCTTCACCCGGAAAATTTGTATTAAGAACCTTTAAAACAATAACTTCTCCTCGGGATGCTTCGGGATCAAGGGGATTGTTAAAAATTATATCTTTGCAGGAACTAAAAAGTATAATAAAGGCCAAAAGAAAAGCCATTCTTGTGTATTTCACCTTTCACCCCTTTTGCTTTATTATTAAAAAACTGAAGATCAATAAGATGTATTATCCAGACGGAGAAAGCACCGACTAAAAAATAATTTCTTTTTCTGAAAGAATCCTCTGTTTTTCTTCTCATTTTAACAATTTCCTCAACAATTACAGAATTAAGATATTTCTCATAGTAATCATTTCCCCTATTATTGTTAATAATTGCACCTGTAATGCAGCCTGAAAAGGAAGTGAGTAAAATAACCCCTTTGAGATAATCCTTATGCTTGATCTGTTCAATTCCCGGAAGAATATATGTAAAAGGAATTTTGTTCGTTTTCTCTTTATTTTCTCCCAAAAGAGGGCTTGAAAAAATTATGATTGCTAATAATAGAAAGATGATTATATTTCTCATAAAATAGCTTACGATTTTTTAGGAAAGTTTTCAATCCTTTTATCAATCAGTCAAAATATCCTATCCACCTCTATGTCCTAAACTAAGCTAAGAAAAGCCCCAAGCCGAGCAGCCGAGCAGCAGAAATTGAAATGAAAAATGAAGGAATGAAAAATGAAGAATTTTTAAAGTTTCCAAGCCTTCAAGCTATTCCAATTTTAAAGCTAACTATGAAGGACTTTAAAAGAACAAATTCCGTATTCCCCCTTGTCGAAAGGTGAAAAAATGCTATAATAAATTTATGGAAGGAAAAAATGACAAAAAAAATAAACGAACTTAGTGAAGAAGAGTTTTCTTTTCTTATAAAGGGTATAGTAAAAGAAACTATGGAAGAAATTTCGGAAGATATTCTTGCACTCACAAGTCGTGAATATATTAAATCAATAGAAGAAGCGCGAAAGGATTATAAAGATGGCAAAGTAAAGGAGTTTGAAGAGGTCTTTGGTGTATAAAATACTTATTACTGAAAGAGCTATTAAAGATATTGAAAAACTTGATGTGAAGACAAAGAAACGGATTGGTGAAAAGTTGAAGTTTTATTCAAAAGAACCTCTGAAATATGCATCCAAACTTATAAACAATGTTCTCGGAACATACAGGTTTAGAATCGGCGATTAGAGAGTAATTTTTGACATTGAAGATGACAAAATAATTGTATTACGCATAGGGTACAGGAAAGAAATATATAAATAACAAAGCCTCAAGCTGAGCAGCAGAGCAGCATTTTTAAAGCTGAGCAGCACTCAGCAGAGCAGCCGTTCCAGCTTTTTTATAATTTATCTTGAACATTAAGGTGAAAAATTGTAAACTAATAGTACAGGGTATGGAAATGACAGAATACGCAAAACAAAGCAGAACAGCTCCAAGATGTTGTCTGAAAAGTCAAGAGGGATATAGGGAAATAATTTAAAATATTCG
>CAZWJH010000040.1:0-20765 GCA_964634755.1 uncultured Clostridia bacterium | reverse complement strand
AGGAGGTATCATGAAGAAAGTAGTAAGTTTTGTGTTGATTGTTTTTGTTGCCCTCTTTTTTTATTCATGTAAAAAGAAAAAAGTGAAAACAATTCCTCAACCTCAAAAAAAGGTAGAAAAAGTTGAAAAAGTTGAGGAAAAAGTCCCCAAACTTAAAGTTGAAAAGCTTTCAGAAGAAGAAATTTTTCAGAAAAAAACTATAGAAGAATTAAATAAAGAACAAATTCTTAAAATGATTCACTTTGATTTTGATAAAGCAAATATTAGGGAAGACATGATTCCCATCCTTGAGAGGAATGCAGAATGGTTGAAAAAACATCCTACGGTTAAAATAAGAATCGAAGGATATTGTGATGAAAGAGGAACTGTTGAATATAACCTTGCTCTTGGAGAAAAGAGAGCTAAAGCTGCAAGAGATTATTTTATCTCTTTGGGAGTTGAACCTGAAAGAATTACAATAGTTTCTTATGGAAAATCAAATCCGATAGATCCCAGGCATAATGAGGAGGCTTGGTTTAAAAACAGGAGGGCAGAGTTTATTATTATAGCCAAATAATAATAGATAAAAAAAGATGAAGAAAAAAATTTTTGCTTTTTTATTAACAATAAGTTTGCTTATAACTGTTCCTTTGGTTGCCAAATCAAAGGAATACAAAGAGATAAATAAGAATTTAAAAACTCTGATTTCTATGATAGAGTCTCTTAGTCGGAAAAATGATGCTCAAGCAGGGGAAATTTCTCAGGTTTACTCAAAGTTAAAAATAATTCTAAGTCAGCTTGAATTGTTAAGGAAAAAGAATTTGGAATATGAGAAGGCTATTGGATCTTTACTTACTCAAGTGCAAACTCTTAAAGAAACTGTTGATGAATTAAAAAGATCTATAAACAATTTATATCAGCAGCAACCTTCAAGTGAAAGCGCCACTACTAGTTCTGAAACTCAAAATGATAAAAAAAATCTCAATAATCCAAAGAAAAAAGAGGAGAAAAAAAAGGTTAAATTTTCTCCTCAGCAGCTTTATTATGCAGCTTATTCTGATTATTTAAAAGGAGATTTTGAGTTGGCAATTCAAAGTTTCAAAGAATATTTGAATAATTATTCTGATTCTCCACTTGCTGATAATGCTCTTTATTGGATTGGAGAGTGCTATTATTCTCAGGGAAATTATGAAGCTGCGGTTAATACTTTTGATCAATTGATAAAAAAATATCCTGATGGAGATAAAGTCCCCAGCGCTCTTTTGAAAAAAGGATATTCATTTATTGAAATGGGTAAAAGAGCCGAAGGAATTGCGGTACTAAAAAAGATAATAAGTGATTATCCTCTTTCCGAGGAAGCTGGTCTTGCGGAGCAAAAAATCAGAGAAATCGGAGCGAATTAGGAGAGGTAATGAGACATCAAAATTCTTACAACAAAATTATTTTAATTGGACATGTGGGAAGAGATCCTGAGGTAAGATATACTCAGCAAAACAGAGCTGTTGCAAATTTTTCTTTAGCTACAACAGATGTGTTTAGAAGTTTTAATTCAGGAGAAACTGAAAAGAGAACCCAATGGCACAAAATTGTTGCATGGGGAAAATTGGCTGAGTTTGTTGAAAAATTTATTAACAAAGGAAAACACATCTTGGTGGAGGGAAATTTAAGATATAACACTTGGACAGGACAAGATGGTGTGAAAAGAACCACTGCGGAAATATATGCGGAGAGTATTGTACTTCTTGGTAAAAGGGATTATTCTCAGGACAAATCTGATGGATTTAATAATGATTTTAATAATGAGAGCGGAGGTTTTGACGATTATCCGGATACGGATGAACCCCTTCCCTTTTAATTGTTAAAATGCGAGATTATGATTATTGTTTTGCCTGCGGAAAAAAAAATCTGTGTGGCTTAAAACTTGATTTTTACAGAGAAGGAGAATGGGTGTGTGCTGATTTTGTTCCGGGAGAGTATTATCAGGGGTATCCTAATATACTTCATGGTGGGATAACTTCAACCTTAATGGATGAAGCAATGGCAAAAGCGTTAATTTTTGATAATATAATAGCATTAAGTATAAAGCTTGAAATTTCATTAAGAAGGAAAATAGAAATAGGAGAAAGAGTAAGGGTAAAAGCAAAATTGATGGAGAAGAGAAGAAAAATTTATATTCTTGAAGCCATAGTGGAAGGAATTGATAAGAAGGAGCTTAAAGCCTCTGCTAAGGGGTTTTTTCACGAAGTTAAATTAGAAGAAAATAGTTAAAGTTTTAAGATTTCATTTGAAATTTTTATTGTCGAATTAATAATTCTTTTTTGGTCCTTTTTATTTGTATAATATCCTTTGTTTAATGCGGTGTTTTTTCTTATGACAATTATTTCAATACCGTCTGACTGACCTTTAGGTTCAAAAATCAAAAATCCCTCTAACTCATTGATTTCTTCCGAAGAGCGTATTTTCTCAAATTTTGCTAACAATCTGAAATCTTTTTTTGCTATAATGACAGAATAGAGATATGGATACTGTTTTGATTGTACATTATTTATACTTACGGAAAACTGAATACCTAAAAAATCTTTGACATTTTCTTTTGGCGAAAGCATTAATTTCGCGTCATGGGGAACATATTTTTTCTCCTTTTCCTCAATTAGAAATTGTGGCAAGACATTATAGATATCCTTATAATTTTTCATTACTATATTATAAATATTTAATAAAATTGAAAGCTTTTGTTTAAGACCTTCAGGTGACCAGATGTATCTATTCCCCGAAGCTATTATTACTCCTAAAATTGCAATTGCATCCAATATAAGGAAGGAAATTATTGCGGGGGCTCCGTTAGATTCGATAATAATAAAAATTATAATCCCAATGAAAAAGAAAGAGTAACCGGATCCTTTTTTGCTTCCAAAACTATCTATTTTTTTTACCTTTTTTAATGCTGCTCTGAACTCTTCCATTGTTGTATTTTCCCACTTTTTCTTTGAATCCGAAACAAAGCCTTTATCAATTTCCACCTTTTTTATCCAGTTTAGGATAATAAAGAATAACAGGAATATAAATCCAAGTACTACTTGAAAAAAGTTTCCAGATATTTGTAAGTAATAAGCTATGGAAATTATAATGGAACTTAATAAAAATCTCAAAAATATGTTAAGAGAAGGGAAAATTAAAAAATCATTTTTGTCCAATTTCTCCATATCCTCTCTCCTGCCAATACAGAGGACATGCCCCTGCACAAATTTCCTTGTATTCACAATTTTGACATATTTCCGGTAAATATTCCATATTTCTAAAATATAAAGCCTTTTTTGAAAACCATATTTTTTTAAAATCCTTTCTAAGCCAATTCCCTACTTTTTCAGGATGACTTGAGCACGGGTTTATGTAACCCTCAGGGTCAATGCTTACGAGTCCATGACACGCAGCACAGCTTTTTGAGCCAAGTCCTTTTGCAATCGGATTATAAATACAATAGGGTAGAGGAGAGTACCAGATAAACTCTATTCCATATTTGTCAGATTCTTCCTTAATTTTATCTATGATTGGTCCTATTTCTTTGTAGTCTATCCACAGCTCAGGATTTTCCTTTGCTGTCCCCACAGGGATTATTATGTTTGCAGAAAACTTTTTAATCCCAAGCTCCTCCTTTAGGAATTTAGGATAACTATACATTGATTTGTAATTTGCTTTGTTTATTGTGGTATTAGTGTGTACATAAATTCCTTCCGCCACAAGATTTTTTATTCCTTTAACGGTTTTATCAAAAGAATTTGCTCCCGTTAACTGATTGTGGATTTCTCTTTTGGGAGATTCAAGGCTTATCTGAGCACTTCTTAACTCTGCTTTTTTCAATTTTTTAACCTTATCTTTTGTAAGGAGAGTTCCGTTTGAGATGAGATTGACTTTAAGTCCTATTGAGTTTGCATATTCTGTTAGCTCTTCAATATCCTTTCTCAAAAGAGGCTCCCCCCCCGTAAAGCTTATAAATGGAACCTTTGCCTCATTTTTCAGCTTATATATTATTTTTTTTGCACTTTTTGTGTTCATCTCAGGCCTTTCATAATTTTTTAAATAGCAGAATTTACACCTGAGATTACACCTGTGAGTTACTGCAAATTCTGACAGGACAGGATATGTATAAAATCCCTTTTTAAACTCCTCAAATTCGATTCCGGAAGTTTGATCTTCTCTGATTTCTTCCTTTATTAAAGTTAATATTGATGATAAAAAGGAATGGATATCGTTTACTATCTTTTCTTTTTCAGTGAGGGATTTCCCCTCAATTATTTTATTAATATTTCCATCATTTTTTTTCAAAAACTTAAAAATTTTTAATCCTGATTTATTCAAACTATACACCTGATTCGGGGGAATAATTATTGTATTATCCTCTTCTCTTACATACACTCTGTATTTCAAGGAGTCGAAAAGGGATTTTATTTCTGATAGTTCATTCTGTTTATTCATGGATAAAAGATTATAGACTTAAACATTTGAGTGGTCAAGAGGCTAATGACTATTCAGCTGAGTATCAAAAAAATGAAAAATTAAGAAGTGAAAAGTTTAAAATATGCAAATAAAGTACAAAAATTTCCCCGTAGCGAATACAATTTTACTGGTGAGTTTTAGGTTGCTCTCCTGTTCAGCCTAAAACACTTTTTTTTCAAAACCTATTGAAAATGTGAAAGCTAAGAAATTGTCATAAAAAAAGTAATAACCTCCGTCAATCCCTAGAGCCACATTAAGATCTTTTGAAGGTTTTATTAAGTACTTTGTTCCTATGTGTATGGACGTATCAAGATTATTTATCTTAAAGTCTTTTTCATCTTTATTAAAATAATTGAAACCTACTCCAATATAAACACTATAATTCGCCCATCTGTACTCTGGGTAAATTCTTAAATAATAATCAGAAAAGCTCTTATAGGATGAGTTAGAGTATGTTTTTTCCATAAAGCTGAAAGTTTTTTTGTACTTTTCAGTGATAGTGAAATAGCCTCCTGAGATGTTGAGGAAACCATTTTTTGAAAACTTAAGTTTAAAACCCAGCTCTGGACTAAAACCAAGATTGTTTTCAATTGTTTCATGATAGAGAGGGAAGTTAATAATCTTTGTATCGTTGAATGTCGAAGTAAGTGAAACCGTATGTCCAAAAGAACCGAAAACAAATATTTCAGCTTTGATATATCCTGTTAAAAAAACAACAAGTGTTATTATAAAAATTATTCTCTTCTTCATAAAAATTTTACGATTGAGATTAAAAAAAGTTTTTGTTATTTTTTTAATTTTTAACTTAATGAAAACTTAAAAACTTAGAAGAGATATTGAAAAGTGAAATTAATTTTGATACAATCTCTCTTAAATAAATAACTTGGTAAAATTTTGATTTTTGAAAAAATTAAGAGAGGAGGAGTTTATTATGAAGAGAAGAGTAGTTATTATGGGAGCAGCGGGAAGAGATTTCCACAATTTTAATGTTTTTTTTAGGAACAATGAAAATTATGAAGTAGTAGCTTTTACGGCTACACAGATTCCTGACATTGATGGAAGGGCTTATCCTACTGAATTAGCAGGAAAGTTATATCCCAATGGCATCCCTATTCTTGCTGAAGATGACCTTGAAAAGATAATCAAGGAAAAGAATGTTGATGATGTTGTTTTTGCTTATTCTGATGTACCTCACGAGTATGTAATGCATAAAGCATCAATAGTACATAAATCAGGGGCTAACTTTATGCTTTTAGGTCCCGAACAAACTATGATAAAAAGCACAAAGCCAGTTGTTTCAGTATGTGCTATAAGAACAGGTTGCGGAAAAAGCCAGACATCAAGAAGGGTTGTTTCCGTATTAAGAAAAAAAGGAA
Organism: uncultured Clostridia bacterium; assembly: GCA_964634755.1. Lineage (GTDB taxonomy): Bacteria > Acidobacteriota > Aminicenantia > JAMOAD01 > JAMOAD01 > JALXDT01. Next base: position 14,916 of record CAZWJH010000040.1, on the reverse strand, counting down.
GAAAGGTAGCGGTAATAAGACATCCTATGCCTTATGGTGATCTTGTTGCTCAAAAAGTACAGCGATTTGCTACTCTTGAAGACCTTAAAAAGCATAATTGTACTATTGAAGAAATGGAAGAATACGAGCCTCATATCAATAATGGAGCTGTTGTATTTGCCGGCGTTGATTATGAAGCAATATTAAGGGAAGCTGAAAAAGAAGCTGATGTTATTCTCTGGGATGGTGGTAACAATGATTTTCCGTTTTACAAATCAGATCTTGAAATAGTTGTGGTTGATCCACACAGACCCGGTCATGAATTAAAATATCATCCGGGAGAGACAAATTTCAGAAGAGCTAAAGTTATTGTAATTAATAAGATTGATACAGCTTCTCTTGATAATATTAATATAGTAAGAAATCATATAAGAGAAATTAATTCTGATGCGATTGTTATAGATGCAGCTTCTCCGCTTTTTGTTGAAAATGGAGAGGTGATAAGAGGGAAGAAAGTATTGGTAGTAGAGGATGGTCCTACTTTAACACACGGAGGGATGAAGTATGGTGCTGGTGTTATGGCTGCTTATAAGTATGGTGCATCGGAACTTGTTGATCCGAAACCTTATGCAGTGGGTAGCATTGTTGGTACTTTTAAGAAGTATACCCATATTGAAAATCTTCTTCCTGCAATGGGGTATGGTGAAAAGCAAATCAAAGAGCTTGAACAGACAATTAACAACTCCCATGCAGAGCTCGTAATTGTAGCAACTCCTATTGATCTTGGAAGATTAATTAATATTAATATACCTTCCGTAAGAGTTAAATATGAATTAGAAGAAATCGGAACGCCTACACTTGAAGATGTGTTAAAAGATTTCTAATAAAAGGTTACAGATGGCATATAAAAAGGCTGTTATTGCATTCGGAGGAAATGTAATTCTTTCTCATAATGAAAAGGGATTACAGAGTGAACAGGAGAGGAATGCCCGAAAAGCTGCGAAGGATATAGTAGGGATTGTGGAAAAGGGCTATGATCTTATAATTGTTCACGGAAATGGTCCTCAGGTAGGAAATATATTGATTCAGATGGAAGAATCTTCTCATAAGATCCCTCCTTTTACAATAGATGTTTGTGATGCAATGACAGAGGGGAGTATGGGATATATGATAGAGCAAGCAGTTATTAATGAACTTAGAAAAAGATCTGTGGATAAGGAAGTCGCAACTGTTCTAACTCAAATTATAGTAGATAAAAATGATCCAGCCTTTTTTAAGCCAACAAAACCTATTGGTCCTTTTTACAATGAATTCAGAGCCGAAGCTCTAAGGAAAGAGAAAAAATGGGTAATGGTTGAAGATGCAGGTAGGGGTTGGAGAAGGGTTGTCCCTTCTCCAAAACCCATTGATATTGTTCCAAAAAAAGCTTTAAGGCAACTAATAGATAGTGGTGTAATAGTTATCGCTGCTGGGGGAGGTGGAATCCCTGTATACATTGACTCAGATGGATTGATTAAAGGAATTGAAGCAGTTATAGATAAAGATTTTGCCTCTTCTTTGATTGCAAGAGAAGTTAAAGCTGATTTGTTTATAATCCTAACGGGAGTTGAGAGAGTTTATATAAATTTTGGAAAGCCTGATCAGAAAGAGATTAAAGATATGACTGTGAATGAGGCTGAAAAGTATCTTAAGGAAGGACAGTTTCCCGCGGGTTCAATGGGACCGAAAATTGCTGCAGCTATAGAATTTATAAAAGGTGGAGGAAAGGAAGTTATAATCACTACTCCCGGTAAGGTTAAAGGAGCTCTTGCAAACGGAACGGGGACAAAAATAATCAGGGAAGGTTAGAGATGAAAAAAGATACAATTGATTTGGCAATACAAAAGGATGAATTAAAGGGAATTAAAAATTTTTTATTATCTAAGAAGACACCTGTTCATATAGAAGAAATAGCAAGATTTATTGGGCTTAAAAGAACCAAACATTTAAGGCAACAAAAGATAAAAGTTTACGATAGAAAGTATAAATATAATGTGCAGGACTTGATTTATATGAATCTTGAGGAGATGAAGTTCAGGCTTTCAAAGAATAATGAGCTAGTGTTTAGCGGAGAAATTGTCTTTAGGATAGTTAATAAGAAATATTCGCCAACGCTTTGTTATAGTTTAATTGAGGTTGATTATGAAGGCGAAGGTGAATTTAGAAAGATAATAAATATGTTAAAAAAGAAAAAAGTTTCTCTGGAGTTTCCTGTTGCTGGTGATGATGGGGAAGAAGCTCCATTTTATGATGGTAAAGATCCAAGAGAAAATGAACCCCCTCTTCCATCCAAATACTTACAAAAGTTAAGAGAAAATCTCGAAAAGCTCCTGTTGGATTCAAAAGACTTTTTAAATTGGGGGGAATATTGGATATACAAAACTCAGCTTGTTAAAGTCAAAGGTAAAGATGAAGTTAAAATTGTAAGAGAGCTTGAAAAAAGAAAGGATTCAATAACCACGAGAGAAATCAAAGATAGTGTACTTAAAATAGAGGATGAAAAGCATTCCGAAAAGCTTATTCTTTTTTCTATAAACTATCACCTTTCAGAACATCAAAGCTTTGTATGTGTTGACTATGAGGATTGGGGAAAGTGGAATTTAAAGGAATTTTTTGAAAATATAAAGAAGACAGAGCTTGTATTTAAAAAAGCTAAGAAAGTTGACTCTTTTGAAAAAAAGCCAAAGGAAGTAGAAAGTTTGGCAAAGGATTTCTTGAAGAAAGCTAAAAAGTTCTATTCCACTGAAAGTAATCCTCTTTTGTTAAGAGAAATTGTAAGCGGTGCGTTGAAATTGACTAAAAGAGAGTTAAATCTTATTGGAAATAGGAGAGAAATAACAATATCTAGTGGAAGTGGAGAATCTTACAAAGTCTGGGTTTTTCCTTATGAAAGATATCTAATAGGCTTAAGAAAGTATTATAAGGTTAATCAGATTGTTCCCGGGACAGCATTATCTTTGAAGGTGGAAAACGGAGAATTTATCCTTGAACCAAAAGTGGGAAAGAAACCATTGAAGGTTCTTGTGTTTGATTATGATGAAGAAGAAAAGAGATTTATTGAAAAAGCAAATACAACGGTTTATTATGAACTTTTTCCGTATTTTCAACTGAATTATGGAGAGCTTGATGAACTTTATGAAATTTCTGAGGGAAGAACCGTTCTTTCAACACTTCGACATATTTTCTATGAATTTGGAGAAGATAGTGGTGAATATAAGGAGTTTCATTATTTAAGAGCTTTTCATCTTCTAAATATTCTTTACAATATATCTTTGCAGGATACTGTAAAACTTCTTTTAGGAAATAGTGAATTTTTTGATTCAGAGGAGAAGCCCGGAATATTCATACTTGATACTGAAAAAATGAGGGTTAGAGAAGAAGAGGAAAGGATAGCTTTACTGGAGAAGGAGTTAAAGGAAAAGAAGGAAAAGTTAGAAAAAAAATTATTAAAGCATGTGCCTAAAGATACTAAAAAAGAAGCTCAGGAAAGTTTACCCAGAGATGATATAGAAAGGCAAAAAGAAAAAATAGCAAGAAGACTTCAGAAAATAAGAGAAAAGGGAGTAATTGAAACCATTCATGAGAAGGTGCCTTTAAAGAAAAAGGACAAACTTGAAGCAAAAAAATCTGAAGAGAAACCAGAGACACATGTAGAAAAAGTTGTTGTAAAAGAAATTGAGAAGGAAGCGGAAAAGAAAGAGACAAAAGTTGTTAAAACAGAGAAAAAAACTGTTGAAAAAAGAGCACCGAAAGCTAAGAAACCTCCTGTTAAGAAGCAACCAAAAGTTGAGTTTGTGGAACCTGTAAAAGAGGAAAAAGAGGAAAAGAAAAAGAGAAAGAAGAAGGAAAAAGCAAAAGTTTCCACTCCGAAGAAAAAAAGTGCAAGAAGAATTCTTGAAGAAGAACTTGAAATGAAAGAAGCTGAAAAAGAAGCTATGGAGGCTTTGAAAGAGGAAATAGAGATTGAAGTAAAAAGCAAGAAAAAACACATAGATGAAGAGACCACAGTAGTTTACAGCGATAAGAAAAAGAAAACTGGTGGCGGTGTTTTAGGAGATAAATTAAAAGAAATTCTTGAAAAGAAGAAAAAATAGCCGGAAAGGGCTTAAAGGAAGGCGTTTCATGAACAAAAGTGAGAGAAACTCTGGTACATTCAGAGTTCTTATGTTCGGAGATATTATAGGAAAGACAGGAAGACAGGCAATAAAAGAATTTTTACCAGCGATTAAAGAAATGGAAAAGCCTGATATTATAGGTGCTAATTGTGAAAATCTTGCAGGTGGTTTTGGAATAAGTGAAAAAACTGTAAAAGAGATGTTTTCGGTGGGGATAGATTTTTTCACTTCGGGAAATCATATTTGGGATAAAAGAGAAGGGTATGAACTTATAAAAAGAGATCCTCGAATTCTCAGGCCTGCTAATTACCCGAAAGGGGTTCCCGGAAGAGGTTATACTATACTCACAAGAGACGATATTAAAATTGGAATTGTGAATCTTCAGGGAAGAAAATTTTTGTCAGAGGTTGATTCCCCTTTTTATATTGGAGATGATGTTTTAAAAGAGCTTGAAAAAAAGGAAGTTATGATTAGAATCATTGATTTTCATGCTGAAACTACTTCTGAAAAAGTTGCCCTCGGTTGGTATTTTGACGGGAGAGTTTCTCTCATTGTTGGAACTCACACACATGTGCAGACAGCTGATAGTAGAATTCTTCCCGGTGGAACAGGATACATAACAGATTTAGGTATGTGTGGAGCAAGGGATTCTGTAATAGGAATGAAAAAAGAGATTGCTCTTGAAAGATTTTTAAAACTTATGCCTAAAAGGTTTGAAGTGGCTAAGGGAGCATTAATGGTCAATGGGATACTCGCCGATATTGATATTAGTACTGGAAAGACTGTTAAAATAGAGAGAATATGGAAGGAAAGGGAATAGAGGAAAAGCAGGTTTATAGTGTAAGTGAGATAAATGCAATTATAAGAGCCAACCTTGAATATACATTTTTTGATATAAGTGTAAGGGGAGAAATTTCCAATTTCTTAAGATATTCTTCCGGACATCTCTACTTTGATATTAAGGATGAAGGTGGAAAGCTGAGATGTGTTATGTTCAGATCTTATGCGGCTAAATTGGGTTTTGAGCCAACGGATGGAGAGAAGGTAATTGTGAGGGGAACAATTTCTCTTTATGAAAAGAGAGGAGATCTCCAGCTATTGGTTAAAGAGTTAAAAAAAGATGGATTGGGGGAGCTTCAGATAAAATTTGAGAAATTAAAGAGAAAACTTGAAAAAGAGGGGCTTTTTGATAAAAAATTCAAAAAACCATTGCCTTTTCTACCTAAAAGAATCGGGGTTGTTACATCTCCTTTGGGTGCGGCTATTATGGATATTTTAAGAATAATCAGAAGAAGATACAAAGGACTATATATATTAATCTATCCTGCAAAAGTTCAAGGAGAGGGTGCTGCGGAGAGTATTGTAGAGGGAATAAAAGAACTTAATAGGGTAGGAAATCTTGATGCTATAATAATCGGAAGAGGAGGAGGTTCAATAGAGGATTTGTGGGCATTTAACGAAGAAATTGTCGCAAGGGCGATTTTTGAGTCCGAAATTCCTATAATTTCTGCAGTAGGCCATGAGATAGATTTTACGATATCGGATTTTGTCGCTGATTTGAGGGCATCAACTCCCTCCGCTGCTGCGGAGCTTGTGGTTCAAAGAAAGGATATTATAGAGGAGAAGGTAGATTCATCTGTAAAGAAAATAGGGAATATTATAAAGTATAAGATAGAAAGCTATAAAAATACTTTAAATAGACTTACTACTCACAGGGTTTTCTCATCATTCCATCTTGGTATTCAGAGAAAATATTTTGCTATAGATGATAATGTAAAAAGAATCACCTCTTATATGTTAAATAAACTGAAGATTGAAAAAGAAAATTTATGGAAACTCTCTTCAAGAATGAATAATTTGCACCCTTTGAAAAGAGTAGCCAAAAGAAAAGGTGAAATTGAAATTTTAAATAACAGGCTTTCTTCAGCAATCTTAAAAAAAATTGAAAGCAGAGAAAAGAATGTATCCGATTATGAAAATAGTATAAAAAGAGAAATCTTTAAAAAACTTGAAATAAATAGGCTAAAACTAAAAGCTCTTTCGGAAAAACTGAACTCCCTTTCCCATAATAAAGTTTTGGAAAGAGGTTATTCTATTGTTTTAAAGGGAAAAAAGGTGATAAAATCTGTTAAAGATGTTGAAATTGGTGATGAAATTAATATACTTTTGTATAAAGGAAAGTTAAAAAGTAAAATAAAATATAAAGAGGGAGAAAATGGAAGAAAAGGTTAACTTTGAAAAACTTTTTAAAGAACTCGAAGAGATAGTTGATAAAATGGAATCAGGGGATTTGTCTTTGCAGGAGTCACTTGAGCTTTTTGAAAAGGGTATGAAAATTTCAAAGATTTTGAAAAAAGAGCTTGATTCAATTGAACATAGGGTGGAAATTTTGTTAAAGGATGAAGAGGGAAATCTTAAAAAAGAGGAATTTAAAAGGGATACTGAAGAGTAGGTTAGGGAAAGTTGGATATTAAAAAGTATTTTTCTAAAAAAGCTAAAGATATAGATGATTTTTTGAAAGAGAAAATCTCTGAATTAGAAAACAAAGAGCTTAAAAAAGCCATTGAATACGGCTTATTTACAGGGGGTAAGCGCTTAAGGCCAGTTTTAGCAATAGCATTGGGCGATATATTGGCGGTTTCCGAAAATTTAAAATATTTTGCTTCTTCAATTGAAATATTACACAATGCTTCCCTCTTTCACGATGATTTACCGATAATGGATAATGATGATTTAAGAAGAGGGAAACCAACAGTTCACAAGAAGTTTTCTCCTGCTATTGCTCTTTTGGCGGGAGATGCAATGATTTCCTTTGCAAATGAGGTTATAATTGCTTCTGATTATTCTGAAACAGTAAAAAATGCACTTCTTAAACTTTTAAATAAAGCTTGGGGAATAGATGGTGTTTGCGGAGGGCAGGCACTTGAAATTAGAGCTGAGGAGGGAGAAAAAGTTCATCCTTTTGAAATTTTCAAAAGGAAAACGGGTGCCCTTTTCGGAGCTGTTTTCAAAGGAATTGCGATTTTAAAAGACCTGTCTGAAAAAGAGCAAAATGATTTTTATTTGATAGGAGAAAATTCAGGTATTATTTTTCAGATTAATGATGATCTTGATGACAGAGAAGATAAAAATTACAATTCCCTTTCGTATTTTACGGAGGATGAGCTTAAAAAGGAAAAAGAAATTATTGTTGAAAAAACTTTGAAAATGATTCATAATTACAAGCTCTCAAAATTTCCACTTATGGAAATTTTAGAGTTTATATGGAGAATCTAAAATGTATGAGATACTGGATAAAATTAATAGCCCGAAGGATGTAAGGAAGCTTGGTTATGATAAGCTTAAAAAATTAGCTGAAGAGATAAGAGCTGAAATCATTAATGTTGTTTCAAAAACAGGAGGACATCTTTCATCAAATTTAGGTTCGGTGGAACTTACTCTTGCTCTGCATCGCTCTTTTAACACACCTGAAGATAAACTTTTGTGGGATGTTGGTCATCAAATTTATCCCCACAAACTTATCACCGGAAGAAGGGAGCTTTTCCATACGATAAGGCAGTACAAGGGAATATCAGGTTTCCCAAACAGGGATGAGAGTGAATATGATGTTTTAAATACAGGGCATGCTTCCACTGCTCTTTCCGCTGCACTTGGTATGGTAATTGCGAGAGATCAGAAAAAGGAGAAACACCATGTAGTTGCCATAGTGGGCGATGGTTCTTTAACCGGAGGGGTCGCTCTTGAAGCATTAAATCAGATTGGGCATCATAAAAGAAAACTTATTATTGTTTTAAATGATAATAAAATGAGTATATCTCCGAATGTGGGAGCTATCTCAAAATATCTTGATTATCTTCAATCCGGGCAGTTTTATGTTAAAACAAAGGAAAAAATAAGAACAATCGTTGAGCTTATCCCTGCTGTAGGCAAGAAAATGGTTGAACTTGCTCATGAGGTTGAAGATAAACTAAAAAAGCTTATGGTCCCCGGTTCATTTTTTGAAGAGCTTGGAATAAGATATGTGGGGCCCATAAATGGGCATGATGTAAAAGAGATGGAAGAGGTTTTTGAAAAAGTTAAGAAATGTACGAGACCTGTTCTTGTTCATGTTGTAACTGAAAAAGGGAAAGGATACAAACCTGCCGAAGAGAAAGCAAACTGGTTTCATTCATCAGCTCCATTTGACATAAAGACAGGAAAATTTAAGAAGAAAAACGGAGCTCCCTCTTATTCGGCTGTATTTTCCGAAACCTTGATTGAGCTTGCTAAAAAAGATGATAAAATAATTGCCATGACCGCTGCAATGCCCGAAGGTACGGGACTTATTAAGTTTAAAGAGGCTTTCCCTGAAAGATACTATGATGTGGGAATTGCAGAGCAGCATGGAGTTGAGTTTGCAGTTGGGCTTGCTTTGGGTGGGCTTAAACCTGTAATAGCTCTCTATTCAACATTTTTACAGAGAGCCTATGATCAAATAATTCACGATGTATCTTTAATGGATTTGCCTATAGTGATAGGAATTGACAGAGCAGGGGCTGTATCAGGAGATGGTCCTACCCATCAGGGTATATATGATATAGCTTATTTGAATATTGTTCCCAATTTTATTATGATGGCTCCCAAAGATGAAAGGGAGCTTCAGAATATGCTATATACGGCTTTGAAATCTGAGCATCCGGTTACAATAAGATATCCGAGAGCTCAGGGATTCGGGGTGCCTTTGAAAAATGAATTTGAGGAAATCCTGCTTGGCAAATGGGAATATCTTAAAGAGGGAAAGGATGGGATTATTTTTGCCGTTGGAAACAGAGTTTATCCCGCAATGGAAGCTGCTCTTGAATTAAAGGAAGAAGGAATAGAGGTCGGAGTTATGAATTGCAGATTTATAAAGCCAATGGATGAGGAAATTTTGGAAGAAGTTGCTAAAGAGTATAAGTGGATACTAACGGTTGAAGATGGAGTTCTTAAAGGTGGCTTCGGAACATCTGTTGACCTTTATTTCAGAGAGAAAAAGAATTTTAAGATAAAGATTTATTCTTTGGGTTATCCTGAAGAAATTTTACCTCAAGGTGATACAAAGACAATTCACAAACTTTACGGAATTGACAAAGAGGGAATTATAAAAAAAGTTAAGGAAATAAAAGCAAAAAAGCGAAGACTTACGGATTTTATAAAACCATCCTGAGGAACTATTTTAAAGTTTTTTTCTTCTTTTAAAGTCAATTTGTGAAATGATAATTCCGAAAAGCATTAAAACGCACCCTGTTATTTCCTTGAAATTCAGAATTTCATTTAAAATTAACCCGCCGCCAATAACAGAAAAAACGGACTCTGTCTCAAGAATCAAGGCGGATACAGTAGGCTCTGTCCTCTTTTGCCCGAAAATCTGAAGAGTGGAAGCAACCCCGACCGAAAGAATGCCTGCATACAGTATGGGAAGGTATGCGTTTAAGATAGCTGATAATTTTATTGTTTCAAACAAGGATGCTGCAATTAAGCTAATAACAGAATTTGTAAAAAACTGAATAATAGCAAATTTTATTGTATCAAATTTATTGGCTATATGTCCTATCAATTGAACATGAAATGCCCAAAAGAAAGAGCCTATAAGAACAAGCAGGTCTCCTCTTCCAATGGAAATTCCACTTTTTACGCTGAGAAGATAAAGGCCGATGAATGATATTAAAACAGCCAACCACTTTGAGATTCCAATCTTTTGCCCCACAAAAATTCCGATAATGGGAACAAATACGATGTATAATCCTGTGATAAAACCAGCTTTTCCTGCTGTAGTGTAAAGTATTCCTATTTGTTGAAATGATGAGCCTAAAAAGAGAAAAACTCCTGCAATAAAACCGTATTTTAAAATTCCGGGTTTTGTTCTACTCTGACTTTCTGATTTAAACACTTTTAGAAAAGGAATAAGCACAATTGCTCCTAACAAAAACCTTACGCCATTAAAGGTAAAAGGACCCACATACCTCATTCCTATCTTTTGAGCTACAAAAGCAAACCCCCAGATTGCCGCTGCAAGAAGCAGAATAAAACTTGAATAAATCCTTTCTTTTTTCATTGAACTAATATTTCAAAATAGAGAAAAATTGTCAAGAAACAGCTTTTTTATGCGAATAGTTTTTACCCTACAAAATCAAAATAATCAAGTTTTGTAGGGTAAAATTAAGAAGAAAGAATTTTTATAAGCTCTCTTATTGTTTCTTGCTCTAAGATAAATAAATTTTCCGATTTTTTTAAAGCATTTAGAATTTTTGATTTTCTCGCTTTGGGAAGCTTTCCAAACATTCCGACTAATTTTTCTTTTTCATTAATTAATATGTACTTACCTGTATATATAGCCTGTTTTATGTCCTTTTCTCCTTTACCCTTTTCCCTTCTTTTTCCTGCAATAAGTAATTTGTGAAGAAAAAAGCTCGAAGGTGATGGCACTTTGACCTTTATACCTCTGCCTATTTTTAAAATAATAGGGTCGCTTAGCAGTATCTCAAGGTATCTTAGTTGTTGAGGATAGATTCTTAGTTCTTTTATGTAATTTGCAAACTCTTTTTTTCTCTTTTCAGGGGATAAAAATTCCACTTTAAGATTTGGAAGAGTGTAAAAGATAGAACCGTCAGGATTAAAGTTTTCTGAAAACCCCAAAGATTTAAAAAAAGATGAGATATCAAAAATTTTTCCTTTATATGGTAAAGGGATGAGAATATCAAGATCATCTGTTTTAAGAGGATATTTGGGAAAATCAAGATACTTTTGATATAGTATAAAGCACCAGCTTCCTATTATTTCAAAACCTTCTTCCCATAATTTTTCCTTGGAAAGTTTCTCAAATATTTTTTTTGCCGGCTCAATAAGATTCACGTCATTTTCTTTATTGTTTTTACTCAAAAGTTTTATTGCCTTTCTTACCTCTTTGAGTTGATCTTCAAGTTTTTTTCTTTGTTCTATTTTTTTAGCAATATCTTTCGGATAATTTTTGCCCACATATTTGTCAATTATTTTTTTACCTTTCCTGTATTGAAGATAATAGTAAGAATCTCCATTGATTTTTTTTTCTTTAATTCTTCCCTTTGGGAGTGTGCTAAGGATTCCTATTATAATTTTTTCCTGATTCTTATAATATTCTAAGTTTTCTTTTAATGCATTTTTTAAATCATCCATGTTTTAATTTACCCTACAAAATCAAAAAAATCAAGTTTTGTAGGGTAAAAAAGATTAAACTGTGATTTTAATTTTCTATTTTCCAGCTTTTGTTTGCTCCCGTGAAGTACAAACGATATGGTATAATCGGTTTTTCCAACTTTTTTTGAGTATTTTCGGAAATTTTTCCATTATTTGCAATTTCCTCTCCGGCTTTTTTTACAAAATGCAAATATTTTCTTATGAAAGGTTTGATTAGTGGGTTTTCATTTTTTAAAATTTCTCCCTCTCCCCTGTATATTTCTCCTATAACCTCAGTGTGGAGATTTCTTGCGACTCTTCTGAAAAGGAGTTTTAATACCTGAAAATGACTCTGCTCCGGAAATCCGCAGTTAGAAATAATCACTATTTTAGGATACTTTTTGTATCTCTTTTTATGTCTTGTCTCTCCGTTTTCATCTTTTACAAAGTATGGTTCGAAAATCGGTATCATTCTATCCATGAAAATTTTCATGAGACCGGAAACATTGTCAACATATAGAGGAGTTGCAATTACGACTATATCCGAACGGACGAATTTTTCGGTTAGCTCATCCATATCATCTTTGATAATGCATTTCCCGGGAGTTTTGGTCCAGCAATCAAAACAGCCGATGCACTCTCTTATCTTTTTTCTGTTTAAAAGGATATTTTCTGTTTCTGCTCCTGCTTCTTCCGCTCCTTTTAAAAACTCTTCAACAATAATATGGGTATTTCCTGATTTTCCCCTCGGACTTCCATTAAAAGCTGTTATTTTCATAATCCCTCTCCATTGATGTTATATATAATTTTATCACATTAAAAACTTACATGATATAATAAAGTATGAAATACGATTTTTCAGTTTGTAAGGGATGCGGCCTCTGCTGTAAAACCGATGGCTATGTTTTTTTAGGATCGGGAGAGGCTGAAAGAATAGCAGAGTATTTGGGGATTGATGTTTATGAGTTTACTGAAAAATACTGTAATGTTCTTCAAAGAAGAAGTCTTGTTTTGAAGGATAAGAAAAATTCAACCGAATGCATATTCCTTGATGAAAACAACCTTTGTACGATTTATGAAGTAAGACCAAAGCAGTGCAAAGATTTTCCATTTGTTTGGGCGAATTATGAACTTCCCGAAGGCTGTCTTTTGAAGGATAAACTATAAGGAAAGTTTTTTTATCTCTTCCAAAAGCGAATCCATCATCTCTGTAGCTTTCCCCTGTAGGAAAATATCTGTTATTGTTTTTGTATAATTGGATTCTTCAATATTTATTTCAATAATTGTGGCTCCATTGTACTTTGCAGTGAAAGCCACCTGAGATGCAGGCATAATTTCTCCTGTTGTGCCGATTACAAGGAAAACATCCGCTGCTCTTGCCTCTCTGAAAGAGGCTTCGTAAACTTCAGGCTTTATAGGCTCTGAAAAGAATATAAAATCAGGCCTTAAAACTCCGCCACAGTCTTCACACTTCGGAGGAAGCTCTTTTATCAGCTCTTCTCTGAAATCATAGGTTTTACTGCACCTTGAACACACAAGTGTTCTTGAATTTCCGTGAAACTCAATGACATTTTTGCTTCCTGCTATCTGATGAAGATTATCAATATTTTGGGTAATCGCTGATTTTATATAACCCATACTCTCAAGCTCTGCAAGAGCATAGTGAGCTCTGTTTGGTTTGCTTTTCCCGAAAAAATCATAAAATATTTCCTTGATTTTTATCCATGATTCATAAGGATGCTGTTCAAAATACCATAGATCAAGGAAAATCGGATCATACTTTGACCAGAGCCCGTTTTTACCTCTGAAAGGAGGTATTCCGCTTTCAACCGAAATTCCAGCTCCTGTGAAACCAACCGTATGTTTTGAATTAAAAATAATTTCCCCAGCCCTTTTTATCTCTTCCTTCATAGCTGTGATAATTTATTAAAGTTTCTGTATTTTGTCAAGGAATAAAAATTGTATCTTTTATAGATAAAAGTTAGGTTAAAAAATTATTATAATTTATCCAAGAAATCGTCCAGTGATATCCTTGCTTGCTTTAAGATATGAGAGAGTGTGGATCTTTTTATCGGTTTGTGGGCAGGTACTATAATTTTAAGAACTTCATTTTCAAGGTGTTTTTGTAGTCTTATATGTGAGCCTCTTTGCTGAACTATTACCCATCCGTCTCTTTGAAGAGCTTTTATCACTTTATCATAATTTAAACCCGGAACTTTACTCATATGGTCAATTCTATCTCTTCTACTTCAGTGGCTATTAGTTTATCGTCTTCAACAGGTTCAAGATAGAGCTTTATTGCTTCTTTGATATTTTTTAATGCTTCTTCTTTTGTATCTCCTTCTGAGATGCATCCCGGTAAAGAGGGTACTATTACAGTATATCCTCCCTCATCACTTGGTTCGAGATATACTTTAATTTTCATTTTATCTCCCTCTATATTTTATAGTATTAAATCTTTGAATAAAAATTACCATAAGACTGTTGTAATGTCAAGGAATAGAAACTCCCCTTTGAATATTTTTTCATATTTATTATAATAATTAACTAAGCAAAAGGAGGTGTCTATGAAGCATCCAAAGGTTTTTTTACTTATCATTTTTTTGATAACTGTGTTTGTATCGGGGACTCTTTATGCCAAAGATTCCGATTTTTATCTTAAAAAGGTCTGGGAATCCGGTAAGGTTTTTAAGACTCCGGAATCAGTCTGGTATGATAAAAAAACAGATGCTCTTTACATTTCCAATATAAATGGCTCTCCTTCGAAAAAAGATAACAATGGCTTTATTTCAAAAGTTTCAACTCAGGGGAAGATTATTAAGCTCAAGTGGGCAACAGGGCTTAGTTCTCCTAAAGGTCTTTGCACTTATAAGAACAGGCTTTATGTTACGGATGTTGACAGAATAGCTGAGATAGATCTTAATTCCGGGAAAATTATCAAATTTTACAAGGTTGAAGATGCTATCTTTTTAAATGACATAGCAGCTGATTCTTCGGGTACCCTGTATTTTTCGGATACTTCAGGTAAAAACAGCGCTGTTTACAGATTAAAGGATGGTAAGATTGAAAAATGGCTTGATAAATCAATGGTTAAAAATCCCAATGGATTGTACTCTACAAAAAGTGTGCTTTATGTGGGAAGTTCAGGTGAAAAAAAGATTAAAATCTTTGATATTAAAACCAAAAAGGTTTTGGGAGAGGTTTATGTTGGCACTGGAATTGACGGATTGATTCCATTTAAAAATTTCGGATTTATAACTTCAAATTGGGCGGGAAAAACTCTATTTGTTTCAACCAAAGGTAAAATTACTGTTCTCCTCGATACAACAAAAGAGAAGATCAACTCAGCTGATCTTGGTTTTGTTTATTCAAAGAATTTGCTTATAATTCCCACCTTTTATGATAATAGAATCATAGCCTACAAAGTTCTGCCGAGATAAATTTATTTTTTCCTGATTCTTGTAAAATTAAGATCCTGAAAATCAAAGCTAAAGTCCATATCAGGTGAAATTCCTTTCATTTTTATGCGTACTGCCTTGCCATTTTCATCAAGGCAAAAACTTGCAAAAGCATCCGCATTCATATCCCTGTAAATCCACTTTACAACAAATGT
>CAZWJH010000039.1:0-21026 GCA_964634755.1 uncultured Clostridia bacterium | reverse complement strand
CTGAAGATTATAAGATGAGAAGGGATTACGGGATTTTTAATCCTGTTCTGGACCCTTCAAACAAAAAGGTTTACAAATTCTTAAAAAAATTCTTTAAAGAGATGAGTAAGCTTTTTCCGGATGAATACATTCATATTGGGGGAGATGAAGTAAATGGAGTTCAATGGAAAAAGAGCAAAAGAATTCGGAAATTTATGAAAAAGCATAAAATAAAGACGCTTGAAGAGCTTCAGGTTTATTTTAACAGGAAGATTCTCAAAGTATTAAAGAAGTATCACAAAAAGATGATAGGTTGGGATGAGATTTATGGTCCCGGCCTCCCAAAGGATGTTGTAATTCATTCGTGGAGAGGTAAAAAAGCCTTATTCAAAGGTGCAAAAGAGGGATATTTTACTATTCTTTCAAATGGCTATTACATAGATTTACTTCAGCCAACCTCTTATCATTATACAAATGACCCAATTCCCGAAGATTCTGGTTTGTCAGATGAGGAGAAAGCAAAAATTTTGGGCGGAGAAGCAACAATGTGGGCTGAACTTGTAAACAAAAGAATTGTTGATTCAAGAATATGGCCGAGGGCAGCAGCTATTGCCGAAAGATTATGGTCCTCGCAAAAATTAAAAGATTTAAAATTTATGTACGAAAGATTGTGGAAAGTTTCTCCGATGCTTGAAAGGGTAGGTTCCTGCCACATTAAAAATCAAAATGCTTTAATGAGGAATTTGGTTGATTCGGAGGAGGTAAATTTGATAAGGGAGTTTTTAGGTATGGTTGAACCCATAATGGTTTACAAAAGGCATTGGTACACAAAGTATACTATTTTCTATCCTTTAACAAGAACAGTGGATGCTGCGGTACCTGACCCGAAGGAGGCTGTGGAATTTAAGTTTTTAGTTAAAGATTTCATTAAAAGCGGGGATCAAAATCTTTTAGGAAGAATTATTGAAAAATTAAACCAATACATTAATATTTCCGAAAAAATTAAAAAATCAGCTAAGAAAAAACCTGCTCTTAAAGAGATAATACCTTTGGCTGATAATATTATAAATCTTTCAAAGATGGTACTTTTATCCCTTGAATATGAAAAAGAGGGGAAAGAGTTTACTCCTGACCTTGACATGAAAAGGGATACTCTTTTTACAAAGGCAAAGGATGTTGTCGCAGAGATGAGAATAGCCATATATCCTGCCCTTAAAAATCTTGCCTTTTACAATGAAAAAGACAAAGAGCTTGGAGTATTGGAAACCAATATGGGTAAAATGATAATAAAATTTTATGAAAAAGAGGCTCCATTACATGTTGCTCAGTTTAAAGAGCTTATAAAATCGGATTTTTATAATGGGAAAACTTTTTACAGAGTTGTAAAAGGGCATGTGATTCAAGCCGGAGACAAAGAGGGAACAAATTACAAAACAGTAAAGGCTGAATTTAACAAACATCCTCATCTTGTGGGGACTGTCGGAATGGCAAGGGATAAAGATCCTGACAGTGGCTCCACAGAGTTTTACATCTGCCTTGTGCCAAGACCCCACCTTGATGGTAAATACACTGTATTCGGACAGCTTGTTGAAGGATATGATGTTCTTGAAAAAATAGGCAATGTTGAGGCTAAAAAACAATTTTTGGGAGAAGACAAAAAAATTGCATTTCATACTCCTATAAAACCCGTTGTAATAAAGAAGACATACTTGATAAAAGGGAACTTTGGACATTTTTTTGAAAGATATGAGTAAATTATGAAGTTTAGAGCACTGTTTTTTGCGGTAGTTATCATTTCTTTATCCTTTATAATAAATTGCTCATTTGTCGGTAGTAAGAAACCAATTGGTGAAAAAGTAAATCTTGAGCCTTTGGAATGGGATGGGTTGTGGGTGGAAAGAAAGCATACTGAAAATTTTTATTTTATTAAAGTTATGGAAAATAGTGTTATTAAACTACTTGTTGTCTCTACTGAGAATAATAAACTTGAATCAAAAAGCATAAAGATTTTTCTTACTCAGTATAAGAATTATTACTTAGCAAACATTCAGAAAAAATATTTTGAAGATGATAGTGATGATAATAATAGTAAAGTATTTTTATGGTTTTTGATAAAGAAAGGAAAAAATAGTATTAATATTTTTCAGCCGAATGATGACTTTTTCAAACATGCAATTAAGAAGGGAATTTTAAAAGGAGAAATTAAAAGAGATTTGGTGCTTTTAAAATCAAACCCCTCAAAAATCTTGGATATTATAAGCAAAGGTAAAATTTTTGAAAGCTTTAATAAAGAGGAAATTTTGAAATTGAAAAGGATTTTAGATTTTAACTCTAATTGAGGAAATCGTAAATAGATAAGTGAAGATTTTTTTTGGCAGAGTTAAAAAATATTTCAGCATCCGCAGGCCCCTGTACCTTTTCGCTTAAAAACTCACTCCCTGTTGTGATTACTATTGCCCGCTTTTCAAGATATTCGAGAATATCCTTTGTAAGGAATGGAGAGAGATTATTTATTAGGTTTTTATTAAGGTCACTGCTTGCGGTTAAAGTTAGTTTGTCTTTAGCTCGTGTTACCGCAACATAGAACAGTCTTTTTTCCTCTTCAATAGCCTCTTTATCCGCAAATGCATAGGAAGATGGTAGAATACCATCAACAAGGCCCTTTATTATCACATGCTTCCATTCAAGACCTTTTGCAGAATGAATTGTTGAAAGAATGACCTTATCATCCTTGATTTCCTTATCTCCCTCTTCACTTCCGATGAGAGGCTGTTCATTTATTGTTATGTCCGCAAGAAAATCTGATAAGCTTCCATATTTTCTTGCTATTGATGATAAAACCTCAATATCTTTTTCCCTTTTAGGGTAATCATCATACTTGAATTTCATATGATTATAATATCTTTTTTCGAAAAAGAATGTTATAAGATTATCGGGAGACTTGTCCTTGAGTTTTTCAGCTTCTGAAAAAAGTTCTCCGAGTGCTTTAAGTGAGAGGTCAGCTCTCTTTTCCTTCCACCCTTTTTTAAAGTATATGGCAATTTCAGAAATTGAGTTCATTTTCACAATATTTAAAGTTATTAAAGATGAAATTTTTTCTCCTATACCTATTTCAAGCTCAAGAAGCCTATTCCAAGAGATTCCATCCTTGATATTATGCATTACTCTGAGGTAAGAGAGAATATCCTTTATGTGGGCAAGTTGGTAGTACTTTAAACCGCCGTAAATCTCGTACGGTATTTTTCTTCTATCAAGCTCCATTTGAAGGCCGAATGAAAGATAACTTGCTCTAAATAAAACTGCTATTTGAGAGAGCTTTTCACCCTCCTTCCATAATTCTAAAATGTGATCTGCTATATAGGTGTCCTCTTCATCATAATTTCTGAAAAAGAGAAGCTCGGGGATATCACCGCTTCTTTTTTCCGCTGAAACAAGGGTTTTTTCAAATTTTTCCCCTAATGTTTTCATTATTTTATTGGAAAGGTTTAAAATCTCCTGAGTTGAGCGGTAATTATACTCCAATTTTACAACTTTTGTATTTTTGAATATTTTTGGAAAATTCATTATATTCTCATGATTAGCTCCTCTAAATCTATAGATACTCTGCGCATCATCACCAACCACCATTATTTTTTCATGCTCTTCTGCAAGAAGTTTTATTATTTCAGCTTGAGCAAGGTTTGTGTCCTGATACTCATCCACCATAATGTATCTGTATCTTTCAGATAAAAGCTTTTTTACTTTCTCCTCTTTCTTGAGTAAAAAAATAAGAAATTCAAGGAGATCATCATAATCAAGTAGATTATGCTCGCTTTTATAAACAAGGTATTCTCTTCTTATGGAATTAATTTCATCTTTAAGATGTAAAAATTGAGGATAATCCTCCCTGAGTTTTTGCTCTATTGGGATTCTTCGGTTTGTTGCATTGGATATTATCTCCTGTATTGTTTTTTTCTTGGGAAACCTTTCCTTTTTATCTTTGAGTTTTAATTTCTCAATTATTATTCCTATTACTGTTTCCTGATCCGGTTGATCTATAATTGTGAAAGATGAATTCAAACCAATTAAGCTTCCGTATCTTTTCAAAACCCTGTTCGCAAAAGAGTGAAAAGTTCCCCCTTCAACCTTTTTTATTGAGCTATTATGGGATGATGCTCTTGATAGCATCTCTCGGGCTGCTTTTCTTGTAAAGGTTAAAAGTAAAATGTTTTCAGGTGAATATCCCTTTTCAAGCAAATAAATTGTCTTAAATTCTATCACACGAGTCTTACCGGAGCCTGCCCCTGCGATAACCAATAGAGGATTTTCTATATCAAGAACAGCCTCAAGCTGTTGAGGGTTAAGATATTCTCTTAAGTTTCCTATAAAGCTCATCGTATCTTATAATATCAGAAATAGGTATGTTTTTGAATTTAGGCATTTATTATTTTTTTATCTTTTGGAGAATTAGATTTTTTAATTTATAATAATATTTTAAATTGGAATCTAAATTTTTAGCCTTTTCAAGATAATGTAAAGAATTGATATAATCTCCGGCATAATAATAAACCAATGATAATCTGAAAAGAAGATCAGCATTTTCAGAGATTTTTTTTGCTTTTAAAAGGTATTCAATTGCTTTTTTCCAATCTCTTTTCTTTTCATAATATTTTGAGAGGAGTAGAAAAGCATAGTATTTTGATTTATTATGCTTAGTATTTTTGTAGATTTGGGATGCAATTTTTCGAGCTTCTTCTCTTTTATTTAAAATCAATAATAAATTGGCTTTAAAAAGGGAAGCATCCTCTTTTAGATATAAGCGTTTGTTAGTGTTATTTAATTTGATAGCTTCTTCTGTTAAGATTAAGGCATCTTTGAATTTGCCTTTTCTCGCTTTTATGTAAGCCAATCTAAGTTTTAAACTACCTTCATTCGGGTAAGCTTTGGTTAATGTTTTTAGATAAATTTTGTTTGATTTGAAAGGCTTTTGAAACTTTAAATATTGATAAGAGTAAAAAAATATTAATACGAGAGTTATTGTATAAACAATTGCTTTGTTTTTGAATTTTAAAGATTTTGTGAAAAGTTCTCCCATTAAAATTGAAGCAAAAACACTTGAACCGTAAGCAAACCTCATTGAAATTGAAGGGTAGGAAGGTAAAATATTGGGATTAATCACAGGAAGAAGAAAGAACAGGGCAGGGATGGGGTAAAAACTGAATTTAAGCGTATTTTTGTATTTATAGATAAAGAGAATTAATATAAAAAACAATATAGCTAAAAGATAATACTCAAATTTTGTACTATCAAATTCTTTCATCGAAATATAAAATGTTTTAAAGACAGGAAAAAACATTATTTTAAAGTAAATTCCAAGTGCTTTTATTGTATCGGGAATATCTTTAAGTGAGAGTCTTTTAAGAACACTATTAGCATGGGAAAATTTGAAGTGAAAAAATATGTAAATTGCTTCAATTAAAAAAAAATGAATGGAATATTTGAGGATTTGGATTTTTTCTATTCTTTTAATAATCAAGTAAAAGAGCAGAATAAACGGCACTATTGCTGCAACTTCCTTTGAAAGCAGAGAAAGAGTAAAAGATAAAAGAGATAAGGTAAAAAAAGTATGTCTTCTTGCTTTGAAAAATTTTATTAAAAACAGAGTTGTTAAAAGAATAAAGAGAGTTGCTATGAGGTCTGTCCTTCCTGATATCCAGAATATACTTTCCACATGAGCAGGTAAAATTGAAAATATAAATGAGGAAGAGAAAGAAAAAATCAGATTATTGGTTAAAATATCCAGAATTAGAAAAAGCAAAATGACATTGAAAGTATGTATTAGAATATTTGTGAAATGATAGCCGCCCGGATTCAATTTCCATATTTTGTAATCAAGGTAATATGAAAAAAGTATCACCGGCCTCCAGTAGTGAAGATAAGGATGCTCAGTAGTAGTAAAAAATTGCCTTGTTGCGGATTTTAAAAAACTGTCAAAATTTCTTATCCTTTCATTATTCACTATTAGGGGGTAATCGTCCGAAAGAAATTTATATTTTAGTGCCTTAAAATTAAAAGTAAAATTGAGTGTGATTAAAAATAAAATAATTAGTAACTTTTTATTTTTCAAAAAAAAGGTGTGTTTTAGCTTTTTTTATCAATCAAGAACCTGTCTTACAACATCAATAATAGTTCCGTCAACCCACTTTATTGCTGCAATTATTTTTTCTCCCAATTTAGGTTTTTTAGGTTTTCCTCCGCAAATTTTTTCAGCTTCCTTTTTAAGCTCCTCGATACTTCTTATCGGAAGATTTGTCCCTTTTACTGCATTTATAAGATCCTTTCTTCTCGGATTAATTGCTATTCCTCTTTCGGTAACAATCACATCTATAAGTTCACCTGGGCCTACGAGAGTTGTTACCTCATCAACTATAACAGGTATTCTGTCCCTGAAAAGAGGGATTGGCAAAATGACTGTTTTTCCATAAAGGCAATTCTGCCAGCCACCTATTCCGTGTAAAAGTCTTCCGTCAGAGTGGGTTACGACATTGGCATTAAAATTCACATCAACTTCTGTTGCTCCCAAAACAACAACATCAACCATTGAAGCAAAGTTTCCCTTTCCATGGAAATTGTAGCTTGTAAAGGGACTGGTATCCTGATGATTCGGGTTTTCTCTCATTGATCTTACACCTTCAAGGTCAAAAGTTTGACCATCAAGAATGTAGTCAGTAAGTCCTTCTTCCAATAATTGTGTTAAATATCTTGTTGAGCCTCCTCTTACAAATCTTGCCTTTACATTATTCTTTTTCATTATATTCCTTAAAAACACCGCAAATGCAAGGGAAGTTCCTCCTGCCCCTGCTTGAAATGAAAATCCGTCTTTAACAATGCCTGCTTCAAGGGCAAATTGTGCTGCCATCTCAGCAATCAAAAGCCTATCAGGGCTTCTTGTAAGCTGAGTAGTCCCTGAAACTATTTTTGAAGGATCTCCTATTGATTCCACCTCAACCACATAGTCAACATAATTACCCTGAATCTGCCAAGGAATGCAGGGAAATGGCACTAAATTGTCTGTTACGACAATGACATAATCTGCATACTGAGAATCCGCAAGTGCAAAGCCCAAAAGCCCGCAGGCGGCAGGACCGTAAAGTCCGTTCGCATTACCGAAAGGATCAGCACATGGAGCTGAAATAACAGCTATATCAATGTGAACCTCTCCATCCTGTACAGCCTGATACCTTCCACCGTGTGACCTCAAAATTGCAGTGCCTTTCATCTTTCCTCTTGAAGCAAAATCTCCCAATGGGCCATTCATACTTCCTTCTATGTGATGTATGACACCACTTTCAAGATGTTTTATTATTGGAGCGTGAATGGGAAATGATGCACTCGGAAACCATCTGAGATTCTTAACACCCAACTCAGCTGCCGCATCAAAAACCATATTTGCAACATAATCACCATTTCTAAGATGGTGATGTGTGGAAATGGTCATTCCATCTTTTATCCCGACCTTTTTAAGGGCTTCCTTTATACTTTCTAATCTTTTATCCCCATCCCAAGGATAATCAATACAGGATCTTATAGGTGGAGCTGCTTTTTTTCCTGTTGGTTTATGTTTATTAACCCCTTTGAAAGGAATGTGTTTTTCTCCGTTAATTTCAACCAAAACTTCTCTTCCTGCCGCGTTTATTTCTGTTTTGTAATTATACTTCATTGCTCATCCCTCCAATTTTCATTTATTAATCCCTCTTTTAAAGCAAGATTTATTGTTCTCAAAGCTCTTTTTACAACGGGCGGGTCAATCATTTTACTTCCCAATGATACAACACTTAAACCCTTTCTTTCGGCTTCTTCAAAAGCAAGAACTATTTTTTTAGCTTTTTCAATCTCTTTTTCAGTTGGAGCAAAGGCTTCATGAATTACCCTTATTTGTCTCGGATGGATACATCCTTTTCCGTCAAAACCGAGTGATTTTGCCTCAATTACACTTTCTCTGAGGCCTTCCATATCATTCACATCGGAAAATACTGTGTCAATCGCTTGAATACCGGCGGCTTTTGCTGCACTTACAAGCATAGACCTTGCAAAAAAGCTCTCTCTCCCTTCATTGGTTCTTTGTGTTCCAATATCCGCAGTATAATCTTCAAGCCCGATTGCAAGTGCAACAATTCTTTTTGATGATTTTGCTATAGAATATGCATTTATAACTCCGGCTGCACTTTCTATTATAGGCATATAGTACGGATCAAATGTATCAGGGTATTCTTTTAAAAGTTCATCAACTTTTCTATCTATTTCTTTTATTTGTTCCGGGGATTCCACTTTTGGAATCAAAATCAAATCAACCTTTTGAGGGATAATTTCTTCAAGATCTTCATATCCTAATGGGAGCTGATTTATTCTCACCATCCTTTCAGCACCTTTAAAATCAATGGCTCTTAAAGCATTTCTTACCAAAATTCTTGCTGCATCTTTTGCTGAAGGTGCAACAGAATCTTCAAGGTCAAGAATTAAACCGTCAGGCTTGTGTATTGCTGCATTAAGAAAAAATTTCGGTTGATCTCCAGGAAGATAGAGTCTTGATCTTCTGAATCTATCCCTTTCACTTTTTTTAAACTCGTATTTCCAGTCAGGAAGATACTTTTTCCCCTTATCAAGCTCCAATCTTTTAACCGCAGCTTCTATCCTTGCCATAATTACAAAGGGTAGAGCGCCTGTATCCACTATCTCTATCTCTATATCTTCAATCCCAAAGAATTTCATCATATCAAAAACTAACTCTTTTATAGAATCACCATAAAGAACCTGTACTTTACTTTCAAGAGAGAGGTTTATTCCTTTGATTCCATCACCAATCTTTAAAGAAACCCAGCAATCTGATCTTATTTTATCTCCTTTGTTACCTGCTTCGGAAGTTTTTACACTCATTCTACCTCCTTTAATATCTTAATTTGATGGAAAAATTATAACATTTTACGAATTATTTTTGAACCTTATAAATGGGAAATAAAAAAAGGTGTCTTCTAATTTATTTTTGGAATTTCAAAGCCTCTATCTTTTATGAGTTTTTCACTTATATGCCATAGTTTTTTTCTTATACTTCCATCGTATAAAATTCTTGCAGGTTCTGACACTCTTCTGTTTGAAAAATACTTGCCTGTTATTTCCGAGACCTCGGGAGAAGATGCAAGATAAACGGAAGTTTTAGCTCC
The DNA here is from genome assembly GCA_964634755.1 of uncultured Clostridia bacterium. Taxonomy (GTDB): domain Bacteria; phylum Acidobacteriota; class Aminicenantia; order JAMOAD01; family JAMOAD01; genus JALXDT01. The sequence continues at coordinate 11,850 of CAZWJH010000039.1, read as the reverse complement.
TTCGGTAACCGAGGCTCCTCCGAATCCCCAGCCTTCTCTTAATAATTTTGTATTTATAACACCGGGATGAAGGCAGTTTACGGTAATATCTGAATCCTTTAATTTTTCCGCAAGCTCAAATGTAAAAAGTATATTTGCCAATTTTGAAAGTGAATAAGCTTCATAACCATTGTATCCTCTTTCGCCCTGAAGGTTTTTAAAATCAATGGAAGCTGAATGTGCCATTGAGCTTACATTAACAATCCTTGAAGGCGCTGATTTTTTCAAAAGAGGTATGAGTAATAGAGTAAGGTAAAAGGGAGCCAGATGATTAACCGCAAAAGTAAGCTCGTATCCGTCTTCAGAAAAAATCTTTTGATTGGAGAAAATACCGGCATTATTTATAAGAACATCCAATTTTTCTTCATTTTCCAAAATTTTAACTGCTATCTCTTTTATTTCCTTCAATGATGAAAAATCCACTCTGTATGCTCTTACATTTCCGTATTTTGAAAGCTCTTTAACTGTTTTCTCTATTTTTTCCTGAGATTTTCCGTGAATAATAACTTTAGCTCCTAATTTTGAAAGTTCAACCGCAGTTTGTTTGCCTATTCCATCAGTTGAGCCTGTAATAAGAACTGTCTTTTCACTTATCTCCCAATCACTCATTTGCCACCTCTTTTAAAGCAATTTTATTTAAGTTTGCCAAGGTGTTTTGCAAACCATGTTGAGAATTTTTTAAAAGTGGCTTTATCTTTTACAGCTCCTCCGAGACCATGTTTACCTTCGGGATCCAAAAACAAATCAACAAGGCTTTCTTTACCAGCTTCAAGAAAAGCTCTGTACATATTTACAGTGTCCTGATAGAGAACATTGGGATCAACCATTCCGTGTACCATTAAAATCGGATGTTTTAGGTTTTTGGCAAGCGGGATAAGAGAGTATTTTCTCATAGTGAGCTTTCCTCTTACGGATTTTCCTATTGTAGCTCCTGTGTACCAAGAGTTGTAGTTTTCCCACTGGGTTGGTGGTGCCGCTGATATTCCGCAGGCAAATGTATCGGGGCTTGTGAGCATAGTGTAAAGAGTTTGAAATCCTCCGAAGCTCCAACCGTGAAGCCCGAGCTTGTTTATATCAACTCCGAAACCTGTTTTTATGTGTTTTACAAGATCTTCAAGATCCTCGGTCTGAGGTTTTCCCGGATGTTGCCAGTTTGCCTCATTGAATTTTTTCCCGTATCCTGATTGACCTCTCGGATCAATATCTATTGCCACATAGCCGTATTTCAAAGCCATAAACATTTGAAAAAAGTATGATAATCTGCTGAAATTATCAACCTCAATTGTATGTCTTCTACCCAAGGGTCCTCCGTAAAGATAGATAATAGCCGGTCTTTTGTCAGTGGGTTTCCAGCCTATTGGTTTGAAAATCATTCCGTGAATAGTATCGCCGTACCTATTTTTATATGTGAAAAGTTCAGGTTTAAGTATATTTATTTTTGCAAGCTCAGGACTATGACTCTTTGTTAAGACTTTTTTATTTCTGTTTTTAGTGTTTATAAGATAAAGTTCTGGAGGATTGTTCCAATTGCCGTAGACCGATGCTAACCATTTTCCATCTTTTCTTACGGCTGTTTCTCTGTGAGCTCCGTTTAAAAGCCCTATGTTTTTCATCTGTCCGGTTTTTATATTTACTCTGTAAACACTGTACATTGCAGGGTTCTGTTTGTCCGAAATTATGTAAAGATGTTTTCCGTCTTTTGAAAAATCTATCACAGGAAAGCTTTCGAATTTCCCTTTTATAAGCTCTCTTTTTTGTTTTGTTTTCAAATCAAAAATAAATGGTTGTCTGAATCCCTCTTTATTGAATAAAATAGCTACAAGGTGTTTGCTGTCAGGGGTGAATCTGATGTTGTTATAATAATTGGATTTGTATCCTATTGATTCTTTCATCTTGAAAAATTCAACGGGCTTTTTGTTTCTAATATTTCCGAGCCATATTTTAAGATCTCCTTTTTCCCTTTCCCATGTCATAAAAGCAAAATATTCTCCGTCTTTACTCCATCTTATTTCACTAAATTCATACCAGATGTCTCCACCGGCAATTTTAAAAATAGGCTCAGGCTGCTTTCCATAATTTGTTTTGTTTATTCTTCTCAGATAAAATCTGTATTCAGGCTCATTTCTTTTCATCTCAGTGGTCTGTCTTTTTACTCTGAAAGATTTTGCAAATCTGTCCTTATAACTCATTATTTCAACATCCCTGTATGCAGGTTTACCCTTTTGTCTTGATGCAACAATTATCATCCATCTGTCGTTGGGAGATATGTAAGTGTTTTCTATTTTGAAACCTTTTTCATCATCCTTCCCTTTTTCAAGTTTGTGGTTTATCTGTAAAATATATGATGAGCCAAACATAACTTTATAAACACCATTACCTTTCCTATAAAAGTAGCCTTTACCATCTGATGTGTATCTTATAAGATGCTCTTTTTCATCTGTCATCGTAAGTCTTTTTATTGTGTTTGATTTTGGGAAATACCTGTAAAGATCTCCTCTGTATTCAAAAATAAGCTCCTCCGCTTTTTTTGACCATACATAATTGGAAACTCCGGGATAAAGGTCAGATCTTTTAACTTTCTCTTTTTTCTTCTTTTCCTTGAGTTTATCCCTCAGTTCCCAGAGCTCAAGCTCTTTTTTCTGTTTTTTAATCTTTTCCTTATCCTTTTTATTTCCACTTTTTTCAGATTCCTTTTCCTTTTTTTCAAGCTCTTTTTTTAGTTCCTCAATCTCCTTTTTCTCAAATTTTGAAAGATCAACTTTCTTTCCTTCCAAAAAGGCTTTTTGAAGATAGTACTTTTCCTGAAGAATTTGCTCTTCTCTTCTCTTTTGTTTTGCTTTTTCTATGAACTTTTTATAATCCTCCGGAGTTTCAAATTTTTTCATAATTTCAAGAGAAGTTGCTCTTTTTAGCTTTTTTGTTTTTAAATCATATATGTATAAATCATAACCGAATTCATCATAAGGATTCCATAAAAAGGAAAGATATCTTCCTTTTTCCGAAAATTTTATCAGCCTTGCTCTTTTGCCAAGTGGTGATCTCACCTTGTAAAAATCCTCAATGCCGAGATTTTTCAAATCAATTTTTTGAGCAATTATAAGTGTTGAGAGAAAAAAGATAATTAATGTGAAAATCAGAAAATTTCTCTTTTTCATAAAATTCCTCCGAAAATTATTTTATTATAAATATACGATTTATTTTTTTTAATGTTAGAGTTAACATCACTTTTTAAAAACAGAATGAATTGCATCAATTGCTCTGCTGACATCATTATCATCAATATCATTGTGAGTTACAAATCTTACCAATTTATCATTAAATGGTAGGGCTAAAACCTTTTTCTCCTTAAGTTTTTCCAAAAACTCAAAAGAGCTTATTGTTTTAAGATGTATCATAACAAAGTTTGTCTTAACCCTTTTAAGATCAACCCAAATATCATCTATATCCGAAATGCCCTCCGCAAGTCTTTTTGCTCTTTTGTGATCTTCTTCAAGTCTTTTTGTCATAATCTTAATTGAAACAATTCCAGCAGCAGCGATAATCCCTGCCTGTCTCATTCCTCCCCCGAGATACTTTCTTATTATCCTTGCCTCTTTTATAAAATCTTTGGTTCCGACCAATACTGAGCCTACAGGTGCTGCAAGTCCTTTGGAAAGACAGAACATTGCGGAATCAAAATGCTTTGTTATTTCCTTTACATCAACTCCGAGTGCTGTTGCAGCATTAAAAACCCTTGCTCCGTCAAGGTGAAAGTGCAAATTGTGTTTTTTTGCTATATCAGAGACTTTTTCTATATAATCGGTTGGGATTGGAACACCTCCCCAATAATTATGTGTATTTTCAAGCGCTATTGCCTTTGTTTCAGGAATGTGATCTCTAAGGCTTTTGTGAATATTTTCTTCTATTTTTTCAATCGGTATTATTCCGTGGCCAGAAGGAAGTGGTCTCGGAAGAGAGCCTGCTATTCTTGAGACATTGCCGGCTTCATAATTGTAAATGTGCGAATGCTCTTCCAATATAATCTCTTTTCCTTCTCCTGCTGCCAATTTTACTGCTATTGTGTTTCCCATTGTACCCGATGGTACGAAAAGGGCTGCCTCTTTACCCAATGTCTCAGCAGCAAGCTCTTCAAGCTCCTTTACAGTCGGATCATCTCCTAACACATCATCTCCAACTTCAGCTTCATACATTGCCTTTCTCATCTCTTCCGTAGGTCTTGTAACAGTATCACTCCTGAAATCCGAATATCCCTTGTATGACATATCCTCCTCCTTTGAAAATTGATTTAAAATTATAAGATATAATATAAAAATGTTCAAATTGTATGTTGACGGGATGAAACATTTAAATTATAATTTTTTACTGAAAATAAGGAGGAGGCAAATGAAAAAAATATTTGCTATTTTAATGATTGTTTTTGTTGCTTTTTTCTTTTATTCCTGCGGAAGCAAGGAAAGTAGCGGTGAAAAAGAAAGTGTAAAAAAAGAGGAAAAGATGGAATCCAAACATGTGGAAAAGGGAGAGCATGAAGAGAAAGGAGAAAAAGAGGAGAAAAAAGAATCGAAAGAAAATCCCTTTGTAGCAATGCAAAAGTTTGCTGAAAATGTAAAAAAAGCCTCTGAAAAGCAGCACGGAGGGAAAATTGTTGTTTTAAATGAAGAGGATTACCTTAAAATATTACCGGAAGTTTCAGGGTGGAAACTTGCGGAAAAACCTTATTATTCGAAGGATAAGATGGGAGCTATTGAAACTTCCGAAGTTAAAGCAACTTACATGAATGGGGATAAAAGAGTTTATGTAAATATTAAGGATACAGGTAGCATGTCTTCTTTGATTGCTCCCATAAAAATGGCTTTAAGTATGATGATAGAGCATGAGGATAGCAATGGCTATGAAAAACCATTTGAATACAAAGGCGAAAGAGGAGTTGAAAAGTATTATAAAAATTCTAAAAAAGGGGAAATAACCTTTTTAGTAAAATCAAGGTACATTATTGATATTGAATCCAATGAAAATGTGGATATGAAAACTCTTAAAAAATTTCTTGAAAATATAAAATTGGATAAGTTAAAATAAATTAAAGACCATTCTCGCTTATTAAGTAAGTTAATATAGCCATAGCAGCGGAGCCAAGCTCAAATTCACGGGGATGAATGGCTGAGAATCTATCATTGGCTGAATGATGATAATCAAAGTATCTCTGGACATCAGGAACATAACCAAATTGAGCTTTTGTTCCCTTAATTTTAGAGACATCAGCTCCGCTTCCTCCCGGCTTTATCCAGTCAATTAAGGAAATTTTTAAATAGGGAAGCCAGCTTATTACTTTTTGTTTTATCAATTCGTCTTTTGTATTTAGTGTAAAGCCACGGGGGACAGCTCCCCCTCTGTCACTTTCAATAGCTGCTATATGAATTTCTTTTGATTTTTTCGCATACTTCCCGTAGGTATATGCACCACTGTTTTTTGAACCGAATTCTTCATTCATATAAAAAATCACTCTTATGGTTCTTTTTGGCCTTATATTTAGTTTTTTGAAAAGATGGAGTACTTCCAGCGATTGAACACACCCTGAGCCATCATCAACAGCCCCATCTCCCAAATCCCAGCTATCAAAATGTCCTCCTAAAACAATAACTTCCTCCGGTTTTTCTCTTCCCTTTATTTCCGCTATTAAATTATACGATTTTGCAAGAGGAAGGTTTTTGCAATTCAACTTTAATCTGACTTTAAGTTTCGGAAATTTTTTTAAAGTTTTGCTCAAAAAATCAGCATCTTTTAAGCCTATCGCAACAGCAGGAATTTTTTTTATCCCTTTTTTGTAAGAAACGAGACCTGTATGAGGATTATTATCATACTTTGTTGTAACCGATCTTACTATAACAGCAATAGCTCCGTATTTTGCAGCTTCAGAAGCTCCTGCTGTTCTCTGATTAACAGCTCTTCCATAAGCTCTAAAAGTGTCAACAAGCTCTTTTTCCATAGGTCTGTTGAAAAAAACTATTTTCCCTTTGACTTCATCATTAAGCTTTTTTAATTTCGTAAAATTTTTGACTTCAATGATTTCACCGGAAAGCCATTTTTTATTCGTGCCAACACTTGTTCCAAGAGCACAGATATGAAGTGTTTTGGTTTTACCATCAGGCAATATCACTTCAGCTTTTTCAATGTCTCCTCTTTTCCAGTGATCTACTAATGTTGGCTGAAGCCAGACTTTGGAAAATCCCATTTTTTCTATTTCTGATTTTACCCAGAAAAGAGCTTTTAATGAATTTTCAGAACCACTTAACCTTGGTCCCAAAGCGGAAAGCTCTTTAAGAAAATTGTATCCCCACTCTGATGTAAGTGCCTCTTGTACAAAGGCTTTTGAGATTTTAAGGCTTTTCTTATTAAGTGTTTGTGAAATTAAGAAGGGTATTAAAACCAGGAAAAATGATAAAGCGAGGATGACCATTTTTTTCACAGTTTACCTCCATTAAAATAAATAAATATCATTTTATTCCAAACTTATCTTTAAATCAATGTTCCCAAAACTCGAATAAGCAAAAATTGTTAGTTTGAAAGTTTGTTTACAAAAAAGAAAGTTTTTTATAAAATAGATTAGCGAGAGGTGAGTTGTGAGAGAAATAATATATAAGCCAATTGGTATTATACGATCTCCTTATAAAGAACCAAAGGGAATTCCTATTCAACCTACCGCAGCAAAAGGAATTGAAGGAAGAGTCGAGGTATATATGGATTTTTCCGAAGGTTTAAAGGATCTTGAAGGCTTTTCACACATAATCTTATTGTATCATTTTCACTTAATTGTTAATTCTAAGTTAATTGTCAAACCATATATGGACGATGATTATCATGGGGTTTTTGCAACAAGAGCTCCCTCAAGGCCAAATCCTATAGGTCTTTCTATTGTCAGATTGATGAAGATAGACGATAATATTCTTTACATAAAAGATGTGGATATAGTTAATGGAACTCCATTAATTGATATAAAACCACTTGTCCCTGAATTTGATTTGAGAAATGTTGAAAAGATAGGATGGCTTAACAGAAATGTTAATAAACTTCCGGATTCAAAGGATGATGGAAGATTTTTAAAAAAATAGATTAATATTATAATAGACAAATCTAATTAAAAGGTCTGATGAATGAAAAAAGGAGTTAAAAGAGAAATTTTATACATAGTATCCGGCTTAATGTGGAGTGGGGTAGGTGTTATGTTAAATACTCTTTCAATCAACTGGTTTAATCATAGCAAAGGAAATTTAAGATACTTTGTGCTTATTGGAGGTATTATCAGTGGAATTATAATAGCTGCTTTAGGTTTTGGTATTTTAGCAAAAAAGAACATAAATAGAATTTATGAACTTGCTGATTATACCTGTATTTTTAATTTTCAAGAGCTTAAAAGCTATTTTCTTATTATTTTTATGATAGCTCTCGGTATATTTATGAGAAAAAGTGGATTTTTTTCAAAAGAAATCTTGATTTTTGTATATTCTGCAATAGGAACAGGCTTGCTTTTGGCAAGTTTTTTGTATTATCAAGAATTTTTTATTCATTTTAGAAAGATTGAAATTTAAAATAAAGAAGAAGGCAAAGGGGAGGCTTATTCCTCCCCTTTGCTTTTTGATTTTTCAGACTCTTAATCTTTTTTTAATTTTTTCAAAGGTTTTTTCCCCGATACCCCTTACCTTCATCAAATCTTCAATCCTTTTGAATTTTCCATTCATTTTTCTGAACTTAATGATTCTTTCAGCAATTTTCTTTCCTATTCTGGGGAGTGTAACAAGCTCATTTACACCAGCAGTGTTAATGTTCACAATCTTAGTTTGAACATTCATTTGAACAGATCTCTTTCCCTTTTTGGCAGCAGCTGCTTTTCCTGCTGTAAAACCGAAGGAAGAAACAAAAAATAATACAATGATTAAAAGTGCAAAAACTTTTCTTAAGTTTTTCATCCCTTACCTCCTTAGGATAAATTGATACCAATTTAATTCAAAAAGTGTGCCAGCTTTTTTTTCAATAGATTTTTATAATTGGCTCCTTAATTATCATAGTATTTAAAAGGATTTTGAATACTATTGGTTTACTTTTGTAAACTAAACTTTACAAAAAAGAATTGGGAAAATAGAGTGTCCTAAATGGTTGTAAAATTTAATTTACAATAAAAGTAAAGGCAGCGTAAAAAAAACTTTACATCCGGATCAAAGCAAAGGTAAAAAACACAGGGGTAGATTAATATATTAAGGTTTCAGAAAATATCTCTGTTTTGGAATGAATTTTGTTTATTGTTTTTATCAATTTGGGAGGTAAGGATGAAAAGGGGATTTTCTTATCTGGAAGTTTTAATAAGTCTTTTTATTATTGGCGTTATTATAATTTCTTCCTCATCCTTGATTATTGCTATTCTAAAAATTTCCCGATATTCAACTATTTATAAGAAAGAATTTTATATTTTAAATAATTTGTGGGAAAAGGGAGAAGTTGTAAAAGAGTTGAAAAAATACTTTACTCTCAAAGTGGAAAACCATGAAGATTCTATCTTTTACAAACTTAAAGATAAAACAAGCGGAAGGGTTTTTTACATTTATAAATCAAAAATTATAAATTTATAGGGGAGGTAAGAATGAGTAAGGGAGTAAGCCTTCTTGAGGCTATGTTGAGTCTTTTTTTAGGAAGTTTTATTTTGATTGCAGGGAACAATTTTTTAATTAATGTTAGAAAAACCGGAGAAAGGGCAAGAGTGGTCTCCGAAAGAGCTGCTGAAAAGAGTCTATCTCTTTTTCAGATGACTTCTATTTTAAAAAGAGCGGGTGAAGGTATTGAACCTGAGCTTGGTGTTGAACTGAAAGACAATGAAATGATAGTGAGAAGAGCTTTGTCATCCGTTGAGTTAATTCAAAATTGCAATAAGGGTGAGAGATTAATCAAAGCTTTTTGCTCTGATTGCAAAGTCGGGAAAAAAGTTTCCTTAAACGGGGTTCTTTATGAAATTAGAGAAAAAGGGAATGATTACATTATTCTTGATCGTGGAGTTGAAAGAGTTGTGAAAAAAGGAGAAAAGATTAAATTAATAAAAGAATTTATTTTTACAGCTGATTCAAAAGGTACTTATCTTAAAATTGACAGAGGAAGCTTTCAATTAATTACAGACAAATACTTTGAGCTTAATTTCTCAAATTTTTCAAAGAGTGTAATTAAAATTCAGGGGAAAGAAAAAGTAAATAAAGAGGTAAAAGAATTTGATTATTATGTTTTTCTGCCGTATGTGGCTACCAACGGAGGTGAGCAATGAGGGGTTTTTCTTATCTTTATTCTATTTTTTTAATAGGTTTTTTGAGCTCTATTGTTATAGGATATTTTACGAGTGTGGGCACTTCTTATTTAGCACAGAAGAGGATTTTAAATGAAAGTTACTATGATTCTCTTTCAAGGGAATTTCTTTCAAAGGTTTTAAATCAAATAATAAAAAAGATCAACTTTTATCCTGAAAAAATTGAAAGTATTTCTGATATTGGAATTTTTGATAATTCGGTTTACTTTGAAAGAATAGGAGAGGTTACAGCTAAAGTCAGGCTTTTGGTAAATGAAGAGAGTGTGGAAAAGGGAGATGATTTTAATAAGTTAATAGTCAAAATAACTCTCTACTCCATTTTTGAAATATTCAATATTAACAAAATTCACTCTGTTAAATTGGAATTTGTGATTTATTCTGGAAAACTTCCGTTTAATCTTTTTTTCCAAAGAGAAAACAGTAAGAAAATTCATTTTTTCTTTCCTTATCACAATTCAAGCTTTTACACTTCAAAGAGCTATAAGTTTGATTTTGACAGTAAAAAAGCAATGGCAAGGGTTTTAAACATTAAAGAAGAGGATCTTAACATAAGAAAACTTCTTAAAATAAATAAATCTGATATTCCTGTTCTTGATGGCTTTTACTTAGGAGAGATTGATTCCGGAGGGTTTCTTTATTTAAAAGGTAATATGGATAATTTTGTTCTTGGAATTGACGGAAATTATCAATTTATATTTGCTAAAAAAGGAGAAGAAAAATTTCTTTTAAAGTACATCCCGGGCGAAAACAGTTTTATTTATTTGAAAAACAATGTATCAGAAAGGCTCAACATTCCATTCTCCGGTACTGTATTTATTGAAGGTAATGTAAATAACTTTTCAGCAGGGGAAATCATAGGAAACGATGTTGTCGAAAGCTCAGATGCTTTTGCTTTAAAAGAGGGAGCTGTTTTAAATATTTTCATAGGAGGTGGTTTCAAAATAAGTTCTTCGATTAAATATGAAAATATATCCGTAAAAAGAGGAAAGTTTGTAAGGGAAAAGACACAATTGAACCTTTTTCAGAGTAAAAGAGGGCTTTTCTTTGAGAATGAAAAGGAAAGTCAAGTCTGTTTTGAATTTGAAAATGAGGGTGGTGAACTTCACGGGAATTATTATCTTGAAACTAATGTGGACATTAATAGAGATTTTTTACTCTTTGGGACCCTTTATTCAAAGTATTATTTTCTAACTCATTTACCGGAGGTAACTGAGGATCCTCTGAATTATCTTAATCAAGAAAAAAATGATTTTATGCCTCAATCTGAGGAAAATATAACAATAATAAGAAATTTAAAGGTTGAAAAAATAGAGGAGGAGTTCAATGTATAAGCGGGGTTTTAGTATTGCTGAAATGTTAGTTGTTATTTTTATTTTAACTTTGTTTCTCTACGGATTTACTCTTGGGATTTCAGACAGTTTAAAAAGGGAAAAGCAGAGAGCTATGACTTATTCTGTAAAAAACAGTATTGAATGGGTAAGGGTTTATTCCATATTAAAAGGAGAAAAATTAAAAATCAAATTCTTTCCAGATTATTTCAATGTGTATACTTATCAAAACAGAAAGTGGAAGTTTCTTAAGAGAATAAATTTTCCCGGATTAGAATTAAGGGCAAACAATTCACCGATTTTTTATCCTTATGGGACTGTTTCAAATCTTTTTACTCTCTATGTTGAGAAGAATGGTTTTATCAGAAAGATTACAATGAATATAAATGGAAAAATAACGATAAAATAAGGAGGTAATAAAATGAAAAGGGTTGAAGATTATGATGTTTTTGTAAGGGGGCATAAGCTTAATCTTAAACTTTTGGAATTAAGCTCAAAAGAGTATTCCCAAGTGGTTGAAAATGCAAGAGAAGCCTGCACAATGCTTATGCTAAACCTGAAAAGCTCAAAAGCTTATGGGGAGATATTTTTTGAATCAATGAAAAAAGCTCAAATTTATGCTACATGGGTTGAGTATTATCTTCTTTTGTTAAAAGATCTTAATGTTTTGGATGAAAAAAGTTTTGATGAGTTTGAGGAGGATATTACCGTTGTTCAAAAGATGATCTACGGAATTTTAAGAAAGGAGAAAACCTGAGAGGATATTTGTAATTAATTAAATCCGTAAGAATTGATGATAAGGAAATTTGAGGCTATTTTTGTTGAATAAAGATTAGATTTCTGAAAAATTGGAAGATATTTTACGGGATAATGAATTATGACTTTATTTACTAATAGTGATTATTTGAGATGGCTTAAAAAGTTAAAAGAAAGATTCAAGCAGGTACAGCTTAAGGCTGCTGTTAAGGTGAATGCAGAGCTATTAGATTTTTATTGGGAATTAGGTAAAGAAATCGTAGAAAGACAAAAACAAACAAAATGGGGCGATAAATTTTTAGAGAGATTAAGAAAGGATTTGAGAAACGAATTTCACGATGTTAAAGGTTTTTCAAAAAGAAATTTAAAGTATATTAGGCAATGGTATTT
>CAZWJH010000038.1:0-21785 GCA_964634755.1 uncultured Clostridia bacterium | reverse complement strand
AGGAGAGAAAAATGTATATAATAATCTTGGGAGGAGGTTTAATAGGCAAAGGATTGACAAAAGCTCTCGTTGAGGCAAAACATGATGTAGTGGTTATAGACAAAAACAGTGAAGTTTGTGAAGAAATTTATGCAAATTATGGAGCAATTTCAATTAATGGAGATGGGACAAAAATTTCCACTTTAAAAAATGCTCATATTGACAAGTGTGATGTTGCGATAGGCGTAACTCCCGATGATTCAATTAATTTATCCTTCACTATTCTGGCAAAGCACTTCAAAGTTCCCCAAATAATGGTAAAAATGAGTGATCCCGCATACGAAGATGTGTACAAATATATGGGAGTTACAAACATAGCAAGGGCAACTCAGCTCCTTATTGATCAATTTTTAGTAAATATTGAAAGTCCTGAACTGAGGAAAGTTATAAGTATTGGTAATCTCGTAATTAACATAATAAATGTGCCGGAAAATTCAGAATATGATGGCAAAAAGGTTTTAGACTTGGTAAGAACTCCGGGATTTCCTGAAAAAGTTACAATTACTGCTATTTATAAAGAAGGGAAAAAGACTTTTATCGCCCCACGGGGATACGATATTATTAATTCAAAAGACAGAATCTTCTTATGCGGTGAGAAAAAGGATATGAAAAAGGCAGCAAAAATTATTACAAAAAATATAAAAAAGGATTAAATATTTTAAAACAATTAGGATACATAATCCGTATTTATAAAAATAAAAAAATATAATGGTCGGAAGATAAGGAGGTTTAGAAATGAAAAGAGTTTTGTTTGTATTTGCTTTTTTATTGAGAAGTATCCCTGCTCTGGCAGAGGAAGAAACACTTTCAAAGGGACTTGAAGTTTGGAGTCTTATGGGCTTTTTCGAAGTGGGGCTCATACTCTTACTTTTAGGTTTTGTCCTTCACCTTGCCTCTTTATACTATTCGAGAACATTAAACAATTTTAAAATAAGACTTAGCGGTGAAAATTTTGGGATAGTTTTTGTTTTAATAAGAGATCTTTCTCTTTTTGCCTCATTTGGAATTGGTGCTCTTTTAATAAATCCCGATATTTTTGGAGACATAAAATTAGCCTTGCCACTCGTCCCACTTAGCACAATTGTACTGGGATTGGCTCTTTATATTAAACTTTCAAAAGATATAGAAAATGACTGGGGAGCAAGAAAGCTCTTTACCTGGTTTTTATCATTTGCAGCTCTTTTGCAGTATTTTGGCTTCATTTTTATTATGGAAGCAGCCCCTACGGATTGGGTAAAATCCGGTCAGGCGGGAAATTTCTGGTTATTTTTAAAAAGCCTTAGATCCAATGTAAATCCAGTGCTCTCCATGTGGACATTTTACATCTGCTTCCCTTTATTAATAATAGTATTTTTACTTCTCTTATCAGCAGGAGTTTCAAAAAAGAATTGGGAAGAAAAGAAAAGATTGGAAAAGAAGTAGTATTATAAGTTAAAATTTTAAGCTATCCCAAAATTAGATTTTTATCTTCTCTGGTAAAGCGAGCGTATTTCCTGAATACGAAGGATAATGAGTGGGAATAATATTCCCATTATAAATTTTAAAAAATCTATAACCTAAATTAGACAACATATTTTCAATAGGAAGAAAAAGAGATTTTCCCCTTATTTTTTCAAACCCAAGCAGTGTTTCATAATAAATAATGGGATTATATCTTTCTATTGTCTTTATACCACCTTTAATAACTTCAAACTCCATCCCTTCTACATCTATTTTTATAAAATCTAGCTTTTCAAGAGGGTTTTCTTTCACAAATAAATCCATAGTTACCAATTTTATAGGTACTGTATCATCCTCTTTTTCCTCTAAAAACATCGCATTTCCTTCATTCTCTTTATCTTTTTTCCAGTACAATATCTCTTCTTTATCAGAAAATCCCTTTTGAAAAATTTTTATGGTTTCCCTGAACTTCGGATTCAACGAAAGATTATACTCAAACCTTTTATACAAGTATTCTCCCGGTTCAAACGAAAAAACTCTTCCATGGGGAAAAACCTTCTTCGCTAAGGCAAAGCTTATAGCTCCAATATTCGCGCCTACATCAAAACAGACATCCCCTCTTAACAAATTTATCAATAATAAAAAGGGTATCTTTATCATAGTACCCGGACAACATTACTCTTTCTATGGGAAACCTCGTATTTACTCTTACTTTAATATTACCTAAATATTTATCAAATTGCACATCTTTATCAGAAGGAAGATACCATACAATACGAGGTATCTTTTGAGCCAAGGAAATACTTATTTTTAGAGGAATTAACTTAAAAAAATTCTGATTAAAGAGGCCCCCAATTTTCTCACGCTTTTTCTTAATCTCATTTTTTAATAATAATACATAAAAATTACAAGAGCAACAAAAAAACACTTTTCCTTTTAGCTGTCTCTTCTTCTATTTTATCTAACAACTTTCAAATATTTTTCTTTAAGACCAGCTTCTATTAATTTAGACCTTTCCGAAAATATTCATTAACAATATTTCAGCAAATAATGAACTATTGACAAAAACCCTCCTTTTAAATAAAATCATCTATTACCTGGGCGATTAACTCAGTGGCTAGAGTGCTACCTTCACACGGTAGAAGTCGGAGGTTCGAATCCTCCATCGCCCACCATTTTTGATAATGAGCTCCAATATAATAAATAGAGAAAAGTTAAAAACAAGCAGGCACCATATTTTTCTTATACTTCTTGCAATTTTCATAGGAGCTGTTTCAGGGGCTGGAGCATATCTTGTAAAAATTTTAATTCACTATTCAAAAATTTTTTTCTGGGGATATCCTATAACCTTTATCAATGTAGTTAAGGAAGCCCCAACATGGAAGATAATTTTAATACCCGCCTTAGGTGGGTTAATAGTTGGACCTATAATCTACTGGGGAGCAAGGGAAGCAAAAGGGCATGGTGTACCGGAAGTTATGGAAGCAATTTTATTAAAGGGAGGGAAAATCAGGCAGAGAGTTGCTTTTATAAAGGCGATAGCCTCATCACTTACAATCGCGTCGGGAGGTCCTGTTGGAAGGGAAGGTCCGATTGTTCAAATAGGCTCAAGTATTGCTTCTTCAATAGGACAATTCTTTAAATTAACAGAAAGTGATCTTAAGACATTGGTTGGAGCAGGAGCTGCAGCGGGAATTTCCGCAGCTTTTAATGCCCCCATTGCTGGTGCTCTTTTCTCAGCGGAAATCATACTGGGAAATTTTGCTATTACCTCTTTTGCTCCCATAATAGTCGCATCCGTTGTAGGAAATATGGTTCTTCTTGCAATAGAGGGAGGGGAAAAGGTATTTAAAGTGCCTGTTTACTCATTTAATTCCCCCTATGAGTTAATTCTCTACTTTATTCTTGGAATTATAAGCGGGATAGTTGGTGTCATATTTATAAAATTTCTATACTTTGCAGAGGAAAAGTGGGAAAGATTCAAGTTCTCAGAACCTTTTAAACCTATGTTAGGAGGACTTATAATAGGGATTGTTGCATTAAAATTTCCTCATATATTGGGGACTGGTTATGAAACAATAGATCTTGCTCTTCAGGAAAACATAGCTCTTCTGTTAGCCATTGTTTTAATTTTTGTAAAAATATTCGTAACATCAACAAGTCTTTCATCCGGAAGTTCAGGGGGTATTTTTGCACCATCTCTTTTTATGGGGGCTCAAACCGGATTTTTCGTTGGTAAAATTTCATCAATTCTCTTCCCTTCTCTTCACATATCAACAGGAGCTTATGCACTTGTAGGAATGGGTGGAGTTGTTGCAGCAGCGGTTCAAGCACCCTTAACAGCTATCATAATAATATTCGAATTGACAGGGGATTATAATGTAATACTCCCGTTAATGATAACATGCATAATCGCATCTTTAATTTCAGAAGTATTTAATGAATATTCAATTTACACTCTCAAATTAAAGCTAAAGGGGATTTATCTAAGAGAGGGTGTGGAAATAAATGTTCTGAAAAAATTAAAGGTAAAGGATATAATTAGCAATGATTTTATAATAATTCATCAAAATGATCCTGCCAATAAAGTCCTTGAGGAAGCATTAAAGGGGAGACATAATGTTTTTAATGTGGTTGATTTTGAAAATAATTTTATAGGAATAATCACTTTAAGCAATTTAAAGGTAATTTTAGGAGAAAGAGAAACATTTGAAAACTTCTTGTTAGCAGATGATATTGCAATAAGCGTTGATATATTAAGCCTTGATGATAATCTGGAAACAGCAATGACCCTTCTTGGTAAACTTGATATTGATGAGATCCCGGTTATTGAAAATGGCAAAATAATAGGAGTTGTAAACAGAAAAGATGTCATAGAAACTTATAATAAAGAGATGGAAAAGAGAGAAGCCACGAGTCTTCTACTTTCAAAATTAAAATTCACAAAAGATAGAGAAATTGTTGAACTTACTCCCGGTTATTATATAAAAGAAATTGAAGCTCCTTCTTTTGTATTAAACAAAGCTCTTAAAGAAATAAAATTAAGATCAAAATTTGGAGTGGATATAGTTTTAATCAAGAGAAAAAATCCCCCAAGAACAATTCCTCTGCCAGGAGGAGATGAAATAATTATGAATGGGGATTCACTTATAGTTGCGGGCAAAGTGGAGGATATTAATAGATTTGAAACACACTCGGAATAATTTTTTTACTCTCTCACATCCTATGCTATAATAAACAATCGTTTAAAACAGGAGATTAGAATGAGTAAGAAAGTTACCGTTTTTTTTGTTCTTTTAACTATGTTTAGTATTTTCCTTCTTTATTGTTCGAAACCATCTCAGGATTCTTTAAAGCCTAAATACGAAGCTCTTTCAAAAGAATTCAATGAAAAATTAAAAACTATCAAAACAAGAGAGCAATTTAACACTCTTTTAAAAGAAAGAAATCAGAGACTTGAAGCTCTTATTAAAGGAATTGATGAGAACAAAATATCTAATAATGATAAATTAATATTAGGGGAAATTTACATTGAAATAAAAAAGTTTGATAAGGCCATTCCCCTTTTAAAGAAGCTAACATCAAAACCTCAGTTAAAAAGAAATGCTTATAAATACATAATAGAAGCCTATTTAAGCAAAAGAGATGTAAAGAACACATCTTTATACCTTGACCTGGTTTTGAAAGAAGTAAAAGACTTAAAAGATTTTGCCTCTTATTTTCTTATAGGAGGCTTAAATAGCAGAGAACCCGCTAAAATAATTAAGTATCTTGACATTGCTTTTAAATACAGGCTAAGCCCACCGTTCTCCAATTACATCGGATACGCAATAGATTCTTACATAAAAGCAAAAAAACTTTCTCCCGAAGAGACCAAAAAACTTTTTACAAAGATGAAAACTCTCTACAGCTCAGATCAAAGAGCACTTCAGCAGATAGAAAAGAAAGAGACTCTTTTAAGCCTAATAGGTTCTAAAGCAAAGGATATTGATATAAAGGGAGATTGGATAAATACTAAAACTCCTATTACAATAAAAAGTATTAAAGGTACAAAATATGTGGTTCTGGAATTCTGGGCACCCTGGTGTCCCCATTGCAGAGGAAGTTTACTCCACATGGAAGAACTTTACAAAAATAATAAAGACAGGCTCCAGATTATCGGTATCACATCCTACTACGGGTCCTTTTCAGATGGAACAAACAGAGCCTCAAATATTAGCAAGGAAAAGGAATATACTCTAATAAAAGATTTTTTAAAAAAGCAGGGAATAACTTTTCCTGTTATAGTCACATCTGACAGAAGCCTTTCTGATAGCTATGGAGTAGAAGGTATTCCGACTTTTGTAATAATTTCAAAGGATGGTAAAGTATTACAAAGGGTAGTCGGGGCAAAACCGGATCTTTACGATATGATAAAAGAGATTATAAAAAAATAGATTAAATGAAAATTCTGGGGATAGAGACATCCTGTGATGAAACGGCTGCAGCAATAGTGGAAGATGGCAAACATATTCTCTCAAATATAGTCTATTCACAAGAAAAAGTTCACTCTGATTTCGGAGGAGTTGTTCCTGAGTTAGCATCAAGAGAACATGTTAAGAGGATAGACTCTATTGTAAAAAAAGCAGTAGCTTCTTCCGGATTAGCATATGAATCTATTGATGGAATAGCAGTAACACAGGGCCCCGGCCTTATCGGTTCTCTTCTGGTAGGAATTTCCTTTGCAAAAGCACTCTCTCTTTCTCTTTCAAAACCAACAGTAGGTGTCAATCATATACTTGCACATCTTTACGCGCCCGAACTTGAATTTTCAATTGAATACCCTGCCCTTGGTCTTATAGTATCAGGAGGTCATACATCCATCTACTATGTAAAAGGTGTAATGAAATACACAAGGCTTGCCAGAACAAGAGATGATGCAGCAGGAGAAATTCTCGATAAAATAGCAAAATATCTATCCTTAGGTTACCCGGGAGGACCAATTATAGACAAGATAGCTAAAAAAGGGGATCCTCAAAGGTATAAATTCACAACACCTAAAATGAGTGATCATTCCAGAGATTTTAGCTTCAGCGGTATAAAAAGCGCTGCCCTAAGAATCATAAGAAAAGAGGATAAAAAATTAAATATCCCTGATTTTGCCGCTTCTTTTCAAAATATTATTGTCGAATATCTATCATCAAATCTTTTCTCCTTTGTAGAAGAGTACAATCCAAAATCAATTATTCTTGCGGGAGGAGTTTCAAGAAACTCCCAATTGAGAGAAACAATTGAAGAAAAAGCAAAAAAGATAGGGTTAAAATACTATCTTCCTTCCCCTCTTTTATGCACCGACAATGCAGCTATGATAGCAGGTATGGGCTATCACTATTTCCAAAATAGTGAATTTTTATCCTTTGATTCCCCACCATTTTCAAGATTTGAGCCAAAAGGATTCAGACAAAAACGACAATAAAATATATAAAACAAAAGATAACCAAAACTTGAAAAAGTAAAGTAAAAATTATAAGATATGTTATATC
Source organism: uncultured Clostridia bacterium (assembly GCA_964634755.1). Classification (GTDB taxonomy): domain Bacteria; phylum Acidobacteriota; class Aminicenantia; order JAMOAD01; family JAMOAD01; genus JALXDT01. The sequence continues at coordinate 14,784 of CAZWJH010000038.1, read as the reverse complement.
TCAGAGGAGGACATAAATGAAAAAAGTAATAAAAACTGTTGTGATAATAATTATGTCAATAAGTTTTGCATCTGTTGGCTTCACTTCTGATTTGAACTTTACTTTAGGAGTTAAAGGATATTACAATAACACAAAGATAAAATACAATAATTCGGATATAGAGAAAACTCTTAGTTTTACAAGTCTTGCTCTGGGAGGAACTATTAATCTTAATGATACCTTTTACCTTTCCTTTTATGGAGGGATTAACTCATCAAAGTTTAATGAAGATATTCAATTTGATAATTTACCATTTAGTATAAATATACCAGATTTTTCAAGCAGCGGACTTTTTTTTGACGGAAAGTTTTCATTTTTCCCATTTGAGATTAAAGATATTGAAATTGGTGGAAGCTTAAGAGTGTTCGCCATTTATACAAGTGATGTGAGTTGGGATTTGACTTTTCCTATTGTATCAGGAAATTTTAAAGCTCATTTCGGATTATATAATTTTGTTGCTTCAATTGAAGGAAAGGGAGATATTTCAGACAATCTTCAGGTCCAGGGAGGCCTAACTTTATTAAAAACATTAGGGAATATTCATGGAGAAGAGAATGTCGCGGACGGCCAGCTTTCCTCCGTTGAAGATATTGATTTCAGTAATTCCTTTTATGCGGGATTTACTATTATGGCAAAATATTCAATAGAAGATTATCTTGAGATATCTTTTTCAGCAAACATGTTAAATACAATGATTTTTTCATTATCCTTAAATTACATCTTTTAGGAGGGAAAAGATGAGGAATAAGTTTTTTTATATAGCAATTTTAATAATAATATTAGCAGTATCCGTAAACTGGATTAAGGAGTTTGATAGAATACATGACAACGTGTTTTTAAGAGATAACTTTCAAATTATAAAATTCACGAAAAATATTGAAAACAAAAGATACAGAGAGGACAGAGTTATAGTTAAATACAAAGTAGGCATAACATCACTTGATAAAAAGAGTTTTTTTGAGAAAACGGGATTTAAAAGAGAGATAAAACTTATAAATGGGTTTTATCTTTTAGAAAGGGATGATCTTTCTATCCCGATGAAAGAAATGATTTCAAAATTAAAGGAAATTCCAATAATTGAGTATGTTGAGCCGGATTATCTTGCTTATGCCCAAAGCGTGGTACCCAATGACCCATACTTTACCTATCAATTTTATCTTAGAAGTAATGGACAAATATTACAAATAGGAGATAATAAAATCGCTCCGAAAATAGGAGCGGATATTAAAGCCCCGGATGCCTGGGAATATTCAAAAGGTTCTAAGGATATAATAATAGCAGTAATTGATACGGGTGTGGATTTTTCCCATCCCGATTTAAGAAACAAACTTCTGGAAGGATACAATTTTGTAAAAGGGAATCCCTATGCAATAGATGATAATGGACATGGAACAGCCATGTCAGGAATAATAGCTGCAAGCAGTAACAATAGTCTCGGGATAGCAGGAATCTGTTGGAATTGTAAAATTTTGCCCATTAAGGTTCTTGATAAAAACGGAATAGGAACTCATTCAAATATAGCTCTCGGTATTCAGTATGCAATAAACAAAGGTGCAAAAATAATTAGTTTGAGTTTAGGGAGTTCTTCTCCTTCTTACCTTCTCGAATCAGCGGTCGAAGAGGCGTACAATAAAGGAATCCCTGTATTTGCAGCCACAGGTAATGATGGAAGTACAAGTGTGCTTTATCCTGCTGCTTACACCTCTTATGTCCTGGGAGTTGGAGCAACAAATTATACAGATAAGAAAGCGGATTTTTCAAACTATGGCCCTGAGGTTGGGGTAGCTGCTCCCGGAGTTTATATTTTAACAACTTATATTGAAGGAAGATATGTATATGTATCCGGGACATCTCCTGCTACAGCTGTAATAGCAGGCATAGCAGGGCTTATTCTTTCAAAAAAAGAGTTTCTAACTCCTGATGAATTGTACAAAATCTTGAAATTTTCTGCGGATGATGTTAACAAAGCTGCGTATCCAGGTGTAGATGTTTTTATTGGGTATGGTAGGATTAATGCTAAAACAGCTGTTGCTCCCATAATATTAAATTAAATTGCTAAGAACATTAAGAATAAAAAATCTTGCAATAATAAAGGATATAAACACAGATTTCGGAAAGGGGCTTAATATACTTACCGGAGAGACTGGAGCAGGGAAATCAATTATCCTTGAAAGCCTCAGATTCATAGGTGGGGAGCGATTTGATAAAACACTAATAAGATCAGGAGAAAAAAAAGTTATAGTTGAGGCAATTTTTGAGTTTGATAAACCTCTTTCAATTTTAAAGGATTACTTTGATGAAGAGGAGGAATTAAAAGAAATTATTATCAGAAGAGAGCTTCATGAGGACGGGAGAAATAAGGTTTTTATAAACAATACAGCATTTAACCTTAATTTTTTAAGAGAGCTTTCACCACATCTTTACAACATATACGGACAAAATGATCAAAAGGTATTAACAGATAAAAAAAGCCAGCTTGAAATACTTGATAGCGCAGCCGGAAATTCTGAGCTTGTGGAAAATTTAAAGAGTATAAGTTCTGAAATAGAAAGAACACAAAAGGAAATAAAGAGGATTGAGGAACTTGAAAGAGAAAAAGAACAGAAAAAAGAATTTTTGGAATTTACAATAAATGAAATTGAAGAGCTTGAACTTAAAGAGGGAATGATTGAGGACTTAAAAGAAAGAAGAAAAGTTTTCCAGAATTCAGAGCAAATTTTTTCAATAGTAAGAGAGATCCTTGAGCTTCTTTATGAAGGAGATTCTTCGCTAATTTCTCTCTTTTCAATAATAGAAAATAATTTTCAAAATCTTTCAAAATATAAAAAAGAGTGGGAAGATGATTATAAAAAACTTAATGAATTTTCCCCATTTTTGGAAGATCTTGCCTACAAACTGAGGGATTTCGCGGAAGATTCGGACTTTTCTCCTCAGGAAATAGAGGAACTTGAAACAAAGCTGGCAAAGATAGAAAAGCTTCAAAAGAAATATGGAGAAACAGAGAAAGAGATTTTGTTATATTATGAAAAAGTAAAAGAAGAGTTGCAAAAGTTAGAAAGTCTTGAAATAGATAAGAAAGAGTTGTCTGAAAAACTTAAATTTCTTGATAATGAATACGAAAAACTTGCCAGAAAAATAAGTGAAAACCGTAAAAAAAGCGCAAGTATAATAGAAAAAAACCTGAAAAAAGAGCTTTCAGAACTTTCAATGAAAAATGCAGAATTTAAAATAAAATTTTTGAAAGTGGATGAAAAATTTAGTCCCTTTGGAAATGAAAGAGTGGAGTTTCTTTTTTCAGCAAACACTGGTGAAGAATTGAGGCCTTTGAACAAAGTTGCCTCCGGAGGAGAGCTTTCAAGGATAATGCTTGCGCTAAAGCTTGCCTTTAAAGACAGTTTAACAGATACTTATATATTTGATGAAATAGACAGTGGGGTGGGAGGAAAGACCGCTGAAAATGTGGGTGAAAAATTAAAAAAACTTTCTTTCTCTTCCCAGATTCTTTGCATAACCCATTTCCCACAGGTTGCAGCTTTCGCTGATCTTCATTATAAAGTAGAAAAAGAAGAAAAAGATGGAAGAACTTTTGCGAAAATAAATGTTTTAAGCAAACCTGAAAGAATTAAAGAGATAGCAAGGATGATGTCAGGTTCAAATATAAGCGAAGCAGTGATAAAAAGCGCGGAGGAGTTAATAAATTTAAATGGCAGGTAAAAAATTCTTCATAAAAACTTACGGATGTCAGATGAATGTGAATGATTCTGAAAAAATGGCAGGAATTCTTATTTCAGAAGGATATAAACCCGCAGAGGATGAAAATAGTGCCGATATTGTTATAGTGAACACATGCTCTGTCAGGGAAAAGGCAAAGGAAAAACTTTTTTCATTTTTGGGAAAATTGAATGGAATTAAGAAAAAAAGAGAGCTGAAGATAGTAGTAACAGGGTGTGTTTCTCAATTATTAAAAGATAAAATTCGAAAAAGAGCCCCTTATGTTGACATAATGTTAGGAACAAACTCATATTTCAAGATAAAAGATGCTTTGAAAGAAACAAAATTTTCGGATTTTCAATTCTACAAAAAGTGGATTGAAATTCCATTTGAGCCTATTTTAAGAAGAAACAATTTTTCAGCCTATATCTCCATAATGGAAGGATGTGATAGCTTTTGTACTTATTGTGTAGTACCCTTTTCACGGGGGAGAGAAAAGTTCAGACCTTCCAGTTCAATACTTAAAGAGATAAGATTTCTGGAAGAGCAGGGCTTTAAAGAAGTTCAGCTCCTGGGGCAAAATGTTGACTCTTATCGTGATCCTGAAACAGGAATGGACCTTGCTTCACTTCTTGAAAAGATTGCAAAATTAAGCTCAATACCCTGGATAAGATTTCTCACCTCTCACCCTGCAAAATTTTCAATAAGAATAGCTGAAATTATGGCAAGATATCCCAAGATTCTACATTCCATTCACATTCCATTTCAAGCTGGCAGCAATAAAATTTTAGAGCTTATGAATAGAGGTTATTCAATTGAGGAATATCTTGAACTTGTAAAGAAAATAAAGAAAATAGTGCCTGATGTTGCCTTATCAACTGATATTATAGTTGGTTTCCCCGGAGAAACTGACAAAGATTTTCAATACACTGTTGATGTACTGAAAGATGTTGAATTTGAAAATATGTTCTCTTTCAAATATTCTCCCCGTCCTGGAACAAAAGCATACCTTCTAAAAGATAATGTACCGGATGAGGTAAAAACAGAGAGACTTATTCACATTCAAAATTTTCAAAAGGAGATTCAGTTAAAAAATAATCTTAAAAGGATTGGAAAAACGATGAAAGTTCTAACCGAAAATATTAACAAGAAAAATCCTAATGAAACTGTAGGAAGAATATACACGGGAAGAATAGTGAATGTAAAGGGTGGGAAAGTCGGAGAATTTTACGATGTTTTAATTGAAGAAGCAGGCCCTCATAATCTTAAAGGTTCAATTAAGGAAGGTTAAATTGAGTGAACACAAATTCATAGTGGCGGGCGCGGGCTTTTCCGGAGCAGTAATTACAGAAAGAATTGCAAATGAGTTAAATGAAAAAGTTTTGATCTATGAAAAGAGAGATCATCTGGGTGGAAATGCCTATGATTTTGTAAATAAAAATGGGATTATCATTCACAAATACGGGCCTCATATTTTCCATACATTTTCAAAAAAAGTCTGGAATTATATTTCCAGGTTTACCGAATGGTTTGAGTATAAACACAGAGTTCTGGCAAAGGTGGATGATAAACTCATACCTCTTCCTTTTGATTTTAAAAGTCTAGAAATTCTGTTAACCGATAAAAGTGCAAAAATAAAAGAGACACTATTAAAAACTTATGGAGAAAACAAAAAAACTCCGGTTTACGAACTTTTAAACAGTAATAAGAAAATTCTAAAAGAATTTGGAGAATTTGTGTTTGAAAAGATTTTTTTTAATTACTCAAAAAAACAGTGGGGAGTAAATCCTCTATCACTTTCAAAAGAGGTTTTAAAAAGAGTTCCTGTTTTCATTGGTTATACAAACTCATATTTTGATGACCCCTATTATGGTATCCCTAAAGATGGTTTTACAAGGATTTTTAACAAGATGCTTGACAATAAAAACATAAAAATTCTGCTTAAAAAAGATTTTAAAGAGGATTTTAGAATAAAAGATAACAGGGTTTTCTTCAAAGGGAAAAAATTCGATGGAATAATAATTTATACAGGTGAAATAGACTATCTTTTTGACAGGAAATTTGGAAAGCTTCCTTATAGATCACTAAAATTTGAATTTGAGGATTGTAATTTAAAAGAATTTCAGCCTGTAGCTGTTGTAAATTATCCCGGCAAGGAAAAGTTTACAAGAATAACTGAATACAAACACTTCCTAAATCAAAAAGTAAAAAAAACAACAATATCAAAAGAATATCCCGGAGAATACACTCCAAACAAGAAAAATTTCAATATTCCCTACTATCCTATTCTAAGCAAAGAAAATGAAGAGCTCTTTGAGAAATATGTGAAAGAGGCAAAGGAAATAAAAAATATTTTTTTAGTGGGAAGGCTTGCGGAATACAGATATTATAATATGGACAATGCTATTTTAAGGGCTCTTGAAACATTTGAAAAAATTAAAAGTTTGTGGTTTTATAGATGAAAAACTATCTTGAACTCCAACTCTCTTTTCTGCTATAATCCGCTGATGAAAGAAAATAGAAAACAGGAAATAAAAAATTTTGTTTTTATTATCATTGGCTCCACAATTCTTGCCATCTCTTATGCTCTTTTCATAATCCCTTTTCACATTGTCCCCGGAGGGGTATCAGGAATAGCAATAATAATTAATTATTTTGCTAATATACCAGTGGGATTACTAACAATTGTTTTAAATTTACCCATTCTATACCTTGGAATAAAAAAACTAGGAAAAGCTTATGGGATAAAATCAATTGTAGGTATTCTATTTTCCTATCTGGGAATAGATTTTTTCTATGAAATTCTTAAATTTAAAAATATTCATGCAACAAACAATGAAATTTTAGCCTCAATTTACGGAGGGGTAATGTTAGGTGTAGGGCTCGGACTTGTTTTCAAGGGAAGAGCCTCCACAGGCGGAACTGATGTCATTGGAATGCTTATTAACAAATACACTGGAATCAGCGTAGGGATGGCAATTCTTATTGTTGACTCTCTTATAATCTCAGCATCAGGATTTTCTTATCATAGCCTTGAAGCACCACTTATTGGATACCTAACACTTTTTGTCTCGAGTAAGGCAATTGACTTTGTCCTTGAAGGATGGAATTATGCAAAAATGGCATTTATAATAACAGATAAAGAGAACGAAGTAAGAGAGCTTATATTTAATAAGTTAGGAAGAGGAGGTACTATATTTTTCGGAAAAACTCTTTACAAAGAAGAACCCAAAAATATCATAATGACAGTTGTCACAAGAAAACAATTCCCAACACTAAGACAGGAGATAAGAAAAATAGATACCAACGCCTTTGTCATTATTTCAGACATATATGAAGTGCTGGGAAGAGGTTTCAGAAAAAGAATTTAACCCTTTATAACTCCCAAAAACTCCCCTATCCTCTCCTGTGAATTCTCAAGTTCCTCCCTCAAATCATTAAGCACACTTTCATCTATTTCAAGAATTTCCAGATCCTTTTCTTTTATCGTGTTGGGAACAGAATTTCCCTCTTTCCCTATTTTTGTCTCCTGAGCAAGGCTGTTAGAAAGCCTTAACAAAGCAAGATCCTGAATTTTAACATCATCATTTACTTCCTTTGCATGCATATTTGCTATAGGCTTTACAATTTCATCGGGGAATTTCCATCTCTCCAGAAGCATACATGCCACTTCACTGTGAGTTAATCCTATAAGCTTCTCCTCAGCATGATGTAAAGCCATAGGAGGATTACCATTAGCAAGGTGAAGAGCTTTCTGGAATTCTTCGTGAAAAAATTGATCTAATACTATTTTACCTATATCGTGGAGAAGACCTATAATAAAAGCGGAATCACTATTTTTTTTCTGCGGATACTTTTTTCTAAAATTTTCCATACAGGTGGCCGTAGCCACACTGTGAAGCCAGAGTCCTTCAGGAGAAAAATATTCTGATCCTATTCCCGAAGGAAGATTTTTCATAACTTCAAGAGAAATAACAAGAGATCTCATTATATTAAAACCTAAAAGGGCCACTGCTTGAGAAATTTTTGTAATTTCCCTCGAAAAACCATAATAAGCTGAATTAGCTATCTTTAGGATTTTGGAAGTAAGAGAGGGATCATTTTGAATCAGTTCCACAACATCTGAAACACTTGACCTTTCATCATCTATTGTGTACAAAAGTTTTGTTGCAACAGCCGGAATAGTAGGTAATTCTTCAATCTTAGAGTAAATTTTCTGTTTAAATATTGCTTCTTTTTCCTCTCCCATAAAGTACACCCTCCTATTTTTTTAAACTTTTTATAATAAAATATACAAAACCACCAAAACACAAGCCGAGAGATAAAATCATTAAAATAATAGCGCCAAAACTCACTTTGCCACCTTCTTTGATAGAAAATTATTAATTAAAATATAGATAATGATTACAATTCCCCACTGCGAAAGTACTGAAAGCAAACTATATTCACCAAAAATATTATACCATTTATCCAATTTAACACTCTGATAAAACCACCAAATTATAACAGCGAAAAACTCCACAGGGATAAGATACTTTACAATAAAATCAAAATATCTCCCCAATTTTACTCTACTTATTTTATTAATAAGCTCCTCTCTGAATTCTTTTACCCCATATTTAATCACAAAAAGCGAAAAGAAAAATCCTGAAAGCATTAGCCCAAGACTCCATGTAAAATCCTGATTATTAAAAACTTTTAAAGAGAGAGCGGACGGAACTCCCAAAATAAAACTAAAAAGAGCTATTGTAAGAACAGCTTTTCTTCTTTTTAACCCTGTATCAATAAGAATTCTTACCGGGAGCTCAAGCAAAGATAGTAAAGATGTAAAAGCAGCAAAAGTTAATGAGAGAAAAAACAATATCAAGAGAATTTGACCGAATGCTATATTTTTAAAAAGAGCGGGAACAGATATAAAGGTAAGGCCCTGATTTCCGCTTCCCAAAACTTCAAAGAGCTTTTTTTCATTCCCCCCAAGAGCATAAAAGAGGGTGGGCACAACAAGCATAGCAGCTAACAAGGAAGCCGAATTATTCCCAAAACCAATCGTAGCAGTTGTATAAACAGGATCATCCTTTTTGCTCGTGTAAATGGCATAAGTTAAAATTAAGCCCCACCCCGCACCGGTTGACCATGTGGATTGGGTAAGAGCTTGAAGCCATAAATTATAATCTCCTAATTTTTTGAGAGATGGAGAAAAAAGATAGTTAAGTCCCCTGAGCCCTCCGGGTAAAGTAATAGCTCTTACAACCCCTATAACCAAAACCACAAAAAGAATAGGTATTATAAATTTGTTTACCCTTTCTATTCCGGCAGTAATACCATAAGCTATTATCATCCCACCTATCAAAAGCGCAAGGGCCTCATAAAAAACAGCATGTCCGGATGAGATAAAACCTGTCCAGTATTTTTCGGGAGAAGAAAGCTCTTTAAACCTAAAAGCAGAAGCATAAAGATATTTGATACACCACCCGGTAACTACAGAGTAGTAAAAAAGGATAGCAGTTGAAACAGTTGCAACAAAAGCCCCCATCCAGGTAAATTTTTCTCCCATTCCTTTTTTAAAAGAGCCCAAAACACCTTTCTGAAAATGATGCCCTATAGTAAACTCAATTATTAAAAGAGGCATAGACCACATAAAGAGAAAAACAAGCCAGGCTATTATAAAAGAGCCTCCCCCATTTTGAGTGACCACTCGTGGAAATCTCCAGATATTCCCGGTTCCTATGGCCATTCCAAGGGCAGCCATTATGAACCCTATTCTTGAAAATTCATCTTTTTTTGCCATACCTTTTCTCTGAATTAAATTAATATTAATCTTAAAAAAATATTTAATCGATGTCAAATAAAGATTTAATAATTTTTGACTTTTTTACAATTTTTACCTATTTTATTATTCGGAGGAGGAAAATGAAAGAAAAGAGAAGAAAACAAAATTTTCTTAAAAAAAATTTTTTATATGCTTTAGTGATTATATTAATTCTCCCACAATACTTAAAAGCTCAGGAGAAGGATTTTGTTAATTTATTCTTCAAAGCAACAACAATAAAAAACGGAGTTAAGTTTTGGAAATGCGAAATGTCTTACACCGGGACACCTATAAAATTAAAATCTATTTCCCCAAAAACAAAAATAGAAGAACTTTTACAAAAAAGAAAATCCCAAAGAGTCTATACAGGCGAAAAGACCTCTTTTTTTGCCCTATCTTCTCTCCTTTATTATGCCAATGGGGTTAGAAAGGATGGAAAAAGATTTCATCCTTCAGCAGGAGCTTTTTATCCATTTAAAATATACATCGTGGTTAATAAGGTAAATTCAATTCAAAGAGGTGTTTATTTGTATCAAGAAAAAATAAACTCCATCATTAGATTAGAATGCAACCAAAAAGCTTTTGGTTCTTTCTTCAATAATTTATACCCAAGAAAAAGAATTCTTAAAAAAAGTTCTTTTTTCTTTGTTTATGTGGCTGATTTTAAAAATATCAGAAAAAAATATATGAATAGAAGCTTAAGGTATGTTTTTACAGAATTGGGAACAATTGTTCAAAATATGTATCTACTTTCAAAAGAATTCTCTTTAGGAACAGTTTTTTTAGGTGCCTATTATGATGATTTCATAAACAATATCTTAAAATTAAACAAAAATAGATATTATGTTTGTGGGATCCAGGTTTTTGGAAAAGTTAAATAATTTGAAAACTTTCTTATTTTTTTATATTATAATACTTCTGTTTTACAAAAAGCCTTTTTTGAATTATAATTAAAATGGAATATTTTATTATTTTTTAATAAATACTTAATTTATAATTTATTATGTGGGAGGTTTTATATGATTAAAAAGTATTATCTTTTATCACCCGGACCAACACCGGTTCCGGAGAATGTTCTTGCAAAAGCTGCATTACCAATTATCCATCACAGGACAAAGGAATTTTCCAATCTTTTCATGGAAATGACAGAGGGAATGCAGTATGTTTTTCAAACAAAGAATGATGTTTACACACTGACTTCTTCCGGAACAGGAGCAATGGAAGCTGCTGTTACGAGCCTTCTTTCCAAAGGTGACAAAGCCATTGTTATCAATGGGGGAAAGTTCGGAGAAAGGTGGGCGCAGATATGTAAAGTTTACGGAGTTGATGTTGTTGAAATTAAAATTGAGTGGGGAGATGCACTTTCTCCTTCCAAATTGGAAGAGGTTTTAAAAGAAAATCCCGATGCAAAAGCTGTCTTTTCTCAGCTTTCAGAAACATCAACAGGAACAGTTTATGATGTAAAAGGTTTTGCAGAGGTTGTTTCAAAAACAGATGCGATTTTAGTAGTTGATGGAATCTCAGGTCTCGGAGCAACCCCCTGTCCTATGGATGAATGGGGAGTGAATGTACTTTTAACAGGTTCCCAAAAATCTCTTATGATTCCTCCGGGACTTGCATTTATCTCCTTTGATGAAAAGGCGTGGAAACTTGTTGAAAAATCAGATCTTCCGAAATACTATTTTGATATGAAAAAGGCAAGAAAGAGCCTCGCAAAGAGAACTACTCCTTACACTCCTGGTGTTTCTCTTGTTTATCAGCAGCTTGAAGCACTGAAATTGATAAAAGAGCAGACAATAGACGGAATTATTGAGCATCACAGAATTCTGGGAGATGCAACAAGAGCTGCGGTAAAAGCTTTAAACCTTGAACTCTTCTCAAAAGCTCCCGGAAACATTCTAACAGCGGTCAAAACACCCGAAGGACTTGATGGGAAGGAGTTAGTAAACTTAATGCAAAAAAAGTACAGCGCATATATTTCAGGTGCACAGGATCCGATGAAAGGAAAATTCTTCAGAATAGCTCATCTTGGATACATGGGAGGATTTGATGTGATTATTGCAATCTCCGCTCTTGAAATGGTTCTTGTGGATATGGGATATAAAGTTGAGCCTGGAAAGGGCGTTGCAGCTGCAGAAGAAGTTTTAAGGAGGGAATGGAAATGAAGAAAATTCTGATATCCGATAAACTTTCTGAAAGAGCTGTTGAGGAACTTAAAAAGATAGAGGAATTTGAAGTTACAATTAAAACAGGTATGAGTCCAGAAGAATTAGAAAAAGAGATAGAGGAATATGACGCAATAGTGATAAGAAGCGCTACAAAACTGAGAGCTAATATTCTTGAGAAGGCAAAGAATTTAAAAGTGGTTGTAAGAGCAGGAATAGGACTTGATAATATTGATCTTAAAAGAGCTGAAGAGTTAGGCATCAAAGTTTTTAACACTCCTTCAGCAACATCCATAACAGTTGCTGAATACACAATAGGATTAATGTTCGCAGTTGCAAGAAATATTCCTCAAGCATACTCTTCCATGAAAGCCCATAAGTGGGAGAAAAAACTTTTTACCGGTACTGAGCTTTATGGGAAAACAGCCGGAATCATAGGCTTTGGCAGAATCGGTAGAGAGGTTGCAAGAAGGGAAATAGCACTTGGTATGGAAGTTATCTTTTACGACATTTTTGACATAAAGTCAGATATTTCAGCAAGACAGGTAACTCTTGAAGAGCTTTTGGAAAAATCTGACTACATCTCAATTCATCTCCCTCTCACTGAAAAAACAAAAAATATGATTTCCTACAATGAATTAAAAAGAATGAAGGAAAATGCTGTTATTATAAATGTCGGAAGAGGCGGAATTATAAATGAATCGGATCTTTTGAAAGTACTTAACGAAGGAAAGCTCAAAGCTGCTATTTTGGATGTTTACGAAACAGAGCCCCCGACAAATTATGAGCTTATTGATCATCCGAGATTGATTCCTATGCCTCACCTGGGAGCATCAGCAAAAGAGGGACAGGAAAGAGCAGGACTTGAAGTGGTCAAGATTCTAAGTGAATTTTTCGGATAATATGAAAGACAATGAGTTAAAATCCCAAATTAATAAGAAGATAGAGGAGGATTTTGCTGAGGATTTTATTGATGACTTATTAAATATAACAGCAATTCCAGCTCTTTCTCCACTTGTCGGAGGAGACGGAGAGTGGGAAAAAGCGGAATTCGTAAAAGAAAAACTAAAGGAAGCAGGAATAGATGAAATTTTGCACTATGATGCACCTGATCTTGATGTAAGCAAAGGATACAGACCCAATTTTATTGGAAGAGTTAAGGGGAAATCCTCAAAAAAAAGTTTATGGATTTTAACTCACTTAGATGTGGAACCAGTAGGGGATCTCTCTCTTTGGGAGGGAGATCCCTTTGACCCATATATAGAAGAGGGAAGGATATATGGAAGGGGAGCAGAGGATAATAATCAGGATATTATTGCTACCATATATATGATAAAAGCAATAAAAGAATTAAAATTAACTCCTCTCTATGATATAAATCTTCTGTTTTTGTCAGATGAAGAATCAGGCTCAAAAAAGGGGATAAGATATATTTTAAACACGAACCCTGAAATTTTCAGAACAGATGATTACTACATAGTTGCAGACGGAGGAAGCTCATCGGGATTAAAGCTTGAAATTGCCGAAAAAGGTGTTCTCTGGTTTAAATTTCACATAAAAGGGAAAGCAACTCATGCGTCAACGCCTCACCTGGGGAAAAATACATTAAAAATCACCGCAAAACTTATCCAAAGATACGAAGAGCTTCACAAAATATTCTCTTTCGAAGATAAGATTTTTGAACCACCTCACTCTACATTTGAACCAACATTAAAGGAAAAGAATGTTCCAAATGTTAATATGATTCCCGGAAATGATATTTTTTACATGGATTGTAGAATTCTTCCAGAGTACTCAATCCCTGACATTGAAAAAGAGGTAAAAAGGATTGCAGCGGAAGTTGCAAAAGAAGAAGATGTGAAAATTTTTGTATCAAAAACACTTGAAATACGATCAGCGAAAAAAACTGATGCTTCATCTCAAATAATAAAAAATCTTAAATCTTCCATCAAAGAGGTTTTGGGTGAAGATTCAATTCTAACTGGTATTGGATATGCCACATTGGCCTCCTTTTTAAGAGAGAGAGGCTTTAAAGTTGGTGTTTGGAGAAAGGTAGAGCATACAGGACACAAACCGAATGAAAACTGTCTAATAGAGAATGCAATAATAGATGCCAAAGTTTTTACTCTTACAGCATTAAAGAGATAAGAATGGGTAAATGGATTCCTTCAACAGAATATATAAATAACAAAAAAGAGGAGCTGAAAAAAGAAGTAAAAGAGCTGAAAGAAAAGTATGGTAGAGCTCCTTCTCTTTCTGTGGTTCTCATAGGTAATAACAAAGCATCTCAATCCTATGTAAAGAGAAAGGAAAAGTTTGCAAAAGAGATTGGGATGAATGCAGAAACTTTAAAATTTGAGTCAATAAGTGAAAAAAATCTCCTGAAGCTTATAGATAAATTAAACAAGAGAGATGATGTTGACGGATTTATCATCCAGCTTCCTCTCCCGAAAGAGATAAATATTAATAAAATAATTGAAGCAATATCACCGGAAAAGGATGTTGATGGCTTTCACCCCTATAATTTAGGAAAATTATTCAGAGGTGAGGACACACTTTTCCCCTGCACGCCCTTTGGTATAGTAAATTTTCTTAAATTTTACAAATTTGAACTTATGGGGAAAAATGCTGTTATTGTTGGAAGATCTAATATAGTAGGTAAACCCCTATCCATACTTCTTTTAAAAGAAAATATGACCATAACCATAACTCATTCAAAAACAAAAAATCTTCCGGGTATTACATCTCAGGCTGATTTCCTTTTTGCAGCCGCCGGAAGGCCACTTATGATTACAAAGGATTATGTAAAAGAAGGTGCAATTGTTATTGATGTGGGAGTAAATGCACTTGATGATGAGAAAATAGTTCGCAAAGAGCTTTCGTCTTTACCTGAAAAAATAAAATCATTTGAAAAAAGAGGATATGTTCTCGTTGGAGATGTTCATCCTGAAGTTGTCAACAAAGCCTCCTACCTTACACCTGTACCAAAAGGGATAGGACCGATTACGGTTCTAACACTTATAGAGAATACTATTAAAGCATTTAAAAAGAGCCTCAAAG
>CAZWJH010000037.1:0-21801 GCA_964634755.1 uncultured Clostridia bacterium | reverse complement strand
AACTATTTTATTAATTATTGACACTACCGTTTAAAAGTGCTATATTGTAAATGGACTAATAAAAGGTTATAAAATGAAGAAGAATTTTTTTCTATTGGTAAAAGGGGAGAAGTGTATTATTAAAAAATTATTGCTTTTTTTGCTATTGACTATTAGTTTTACATTTACTATGAATTCCTTTACACTAAAAAAGCTTTTTTTTAAATATAGTAAGGGTGAAATTAAATATATGGGGGAAAAATGTATAAATCAAAAATTTTATAAATTCCCAAAAGTGGGGGATTGGGAAATAGTATTTTATAATCACCGACAAAATATTGTTTTTAAGACCAGAGTATTTAATCCTTTGAGAAAATCTTATGATCTCGATACCCCTTATACGCCTTTTAAAGCAAAAGAAGAGTTTTTAAAAGAAAGCCTATTTTCTGTTAATATACCTTCCAGTATAAAGTTTGAAAAAGTATCTTTTTATGACTTAAATAATGTAAAAACATTGCCTTTTATTCCTTTGGAGAGAAAGATGAATGAGAGTAAAAATACCTTTGAAATAAAAAAAATAATTTTTACTTTAAGAAATGTAAAGAGGAAAAAGGTTTCATTAAAATTAAAAAATATAAATAGTGCCAAAATCATTTCTCATAAAAAATTCATTGATAATGGTAATGAAATAAGAAGAGTTGATGTGGTTTTTATACCTGTTCAGTACAGTAAGGAGGAATTTGAATCCTTTCACAAATCAATCAATTTTATGCTCTACAATGTATGCTGGGGGGGGTGGACAGATAGAAGAACATTTTTTGATGCTTCGCCAATAAAGGAATTCAAAAGAATGTTTAATTTTCATTATCTCGACATCGCAAATTTCCCAATGGACTGGCAACAGGAAACAGCCTGTATGGGAGATGCATGTAAGGAATGGCTTGACAATTTTGTTAAAAAATTCATACCGATAGCACCAGACATTTATGTTTTTGTAGTAAAAGATTATCCGTGGAGCAGCATGTCTTCCTACTGGTCTATTATAATAAGAAAAGACTCCTGTGGAAATGTTCTTTTGAGGGCTTTTTCAAGATCAAGTATCGGAGGAGGGCTCTATAATGAATTTGATACGACTGATAACTGTAAAGATAAAGAGCCAAAAGAGATAATATCAGCAAAAAATGTAACAGTTTTCATAGACAAAGATTTAATCCCGTGGAAACACTGGATTTATGATTCCACTCCCTTACCAACTCCAAATAATCTTTTCTATAAAAATGTAGTGGGAGCTTTTGAAGGTGCTTATGATTACAAATGCCATTATTACAGACCTCAAGAAAAGTGTGTATTACACGGTGATTTATGGGATTTTTGTAAGGTATGTAGGGAATACTTTACAATAACTTTGCTTGATAATTGGTTAACTCCATACACCTCAGCAACTTCCAATGTAACAACTGGTGAAGAGGTTATTCAACCGGAAGATACTCCTTTTTTGAAGTTTTCTATTAGTATCGATGAAGTTATTTTGTCAATGTTTGATACCCCCAATATAGTTTGGTTACTTGATGATAAACCGATAGAAGGAAGTGACGGAAAGAGAGAAATTTCATTAAATACCTCTTTTTTAAAAGCCGGAAAACATACTGTAAAGGTAGCAATTGTTGGTGAAATAAAAGGGACAACAGGATTCATAAGAAAATTCTATGATAATCACTATTACTACACCTTCCCAGAGTTTGAAATAGGCAAAGGGAAATTTAACAGAGGAAGATAATGAAAACAAACTTTAAACTTTTAATCATTATATTTATTTGCATTTTTACTCTGTCTTCATTCAATCTAAATCTTTTCTCCCAGGAAAATAATATAGAAACTTCGGAATTTAAACCTGTGCTCCTTCTTTCCTATCAAATGGGAATCACCGCTATCCCGCAAGTAGGAGATGAAACTGAATATTTGCAAGGAATAAACTCTTTTCCCGTTATCCCTTCTCACACAGTTAAAACCGTAAGCAGTGAAGTAAG
Organism: uncultured Clostridia bacterium; assembly: GCA_964634755.1. Lineage (GTDB taxonomy): Bacteria > Acidobacteriota > Aminicenantia > JAMOAD01 > JAMOAD01 > JALXDT01. Next base: position 19,795 of record CAZWJH010000037.1, on the reverse strand, counting down.
TTTAAGGATTTACAAAAATTTTCACATAGCCTTTACCCTTGATTATTCAATGAATACAAAATTAAGGGTAACAGACCCGTCGGATGGAGATAGTTTTGTTTTTGAAACTCTATCTTTTTATAACTATTATTTAAACTTTAGATACAGAATAAAGCTTTTTGGGTTAAAAACCTACTTCTCAATTGGAGCAGGGAAAAATTACACAAATGGAGCTAAAGAGGAAAATATTAGGACAGAAAAAGGGTACACCGTTCTCTTAAACAAATCAGAACCTTATTCCCAATGGTTATTGATTGCCAACATGGGAATAGATCTCAATCTTTCCGGAGGACTATGTCTCACTGGTAAAATATCTATTCTAAACTTAACAGAGGATAAAGTTAAGTATCTGCAATTTTTAGCTGGACTTAAATTTACAGTGCTAAATAGAGGAAAATGAACAAAAAAAAAGAAGAAAAAAAACCATTATATCCCACTGTAAAACAAGATAGAAGGAAAAGGGCAAGATCCAGACCTGATTATAGTGACAGAAGAGAACACATTAGATATAAATCAAATTTTCCTGTCAAAATATATATAGGAAACGGTAAAGGAACAAAAGTTTACAAAGCCATAGCATACGATATTTCAGAAGGAGGACTATTAATCGGAGGAATTGACATCCCTCCTGATGAAAAAAAAGTAAAGATAAAATTTAGAATTCCTGACGGGACTATGCCTGAAGAGTATTCCGCCGGTATCTACAACTTTGAAGGAGAAATTAAGTTTGTTGATGAAGATAAAAAACTAATAGGATTAGCATTTGATGATACAATTAGTAAAAAATTAAAAAGATCTGCATGGAAATATCTTCAGATAATCGCTGTTCTTACTTTGTTTATCACAGTTGTTTTATTTTTACTCGTTAAATCACAAAATATCTATTGGTTCTGGTTTAATGTACCAATCTTTGTTTACAGTTTAGCTGTGGGAACTTATTTGATAAGTAGATATATATTTGCTTCATTCTATAAACCACCAAAAAAGAGGCCAGATGATGATCTTCCAGACATAACAGTTATTATTCCAGCTTACAATGAAGAAGAGCATATAAGAAGAACAATCGTTCAAATTATGGAAGCTGAATATCCGCGTGATAAAATGAAAGTTATAGTGATTAATGATGGAAGTTCAGATGGGACCCTTGATGTTTTGAAAGAAACTCAAAAGGAGTATCCTGAGCTTGTTGTTGTTGATTTTGGTGAGAATAGAGGAAAGAGAGAAGCAATGGCAACAGGAGTTAGAATGTCAGATAGTGAAATTATCATATTTGTTGATTCGGATAGCTTTATAAGACCAAATGCATTGAGAAATATAGTTGATGGTTTTACAGATACGGATGTTGCGGGTATATGCGGCCATTGCGATGTTGAAAATGTATGGACAAACATGCTAACAAAAATGCAAGCGGTCAGGTACTATATAAGTTTCATCATTATGAAAGCTGCTGAAAGTGTTTTTGATTCTGTTACCTGTCTTTCAGGGCCTCTTGCAGCTTACAGGAGAGAGCACTTAATGGAAGTCCTTGACGCATGGGAACATCAAACAGCTTTTGGAAACCAGGCAACCTTTGGAGATGACAGAAGTTTAACAACTTTTCTTTTGAAAAGACATAAAGTAATTTATGATTCAAGAGCAATAACCACAACGATTGTTCCTGAAAAATATAAAGAGTTTTTTAAACAGCAGGCAAGATGGAAAAGATCCTGGTTTAGAGAAAGTTTAAGGGCTTCACTGTTTATGTGGAAAAAGCAACCTTTAATGGCTTTATCATTTTATTTAGGCTTTATATTACCCTTACTTGGTCCTTTAGTAGTATTAAGAGCTATGCTTTACGTCCCTATTTTTGAACATGGAACTCCCTTTACCTACTTGTTTGGAATTTTGTTAATGAGCACTTTAATGTCCGGGGCCTATCTTTTTTTAAAAAGATCAAAAATGTGGGTTTACTCTATTCCATTTAATTTCTTTTACATGTTTGTTCTTATCTGGCAATTACCGTGGGCAGCTTTAACATTCTGGACAAGTGGATGGGGAACAAGGAAAAAGAAAAAGAAATGAAGAAAAAAATTTTCGTTTTAGCACAAATTATCTTTCTTTTAGGTGTTTTTGCATTAATTCTTTATAGAGAATACAGACCAGCAGCACCTCTTGATTACCATCCAAAAACATGGAGATCACGAAGAGGATTTTTAGCAATATCCTATTCAGATATTTCCAATAAAGGCAAAAATCATATTTCAAGAAAGCAACTCTATAGTCATCTGACAATTTTACAAAGATCAGGGTACAAGACTATAACCCCAGAAGATATAGTCAATTTTTATGAAAAGAAGTCACCTCTTCCCCAAAAAGCCATCTTTATAATGTTTGAAGAGAACAGAAAAGAAAGTTATCTATATGCAAGGTCAATGTTAAAGAATCTTGGTATGTTAGCGTCAATGTGTGTTCCAACAAGTCTGATGAGAAGAAGGGGTGGAGTGTTTTTAAAAGAGAAAGAATTGACAAAACTTGTTAAAGACCCGCGCTGGAGCTTATGTAGCATGGGGGATTCAGCAATAAAAGGAATCTCCATTGATTCAAAGGGTACAATAGATCATTTTCTTAGTCACTTAATGTGGAAAGATGGAAAACTAGAAGATGAATTCTCCTTTAAGTACAGAATTTTTGAGGATTACAAGAAATCAGCTGAAATACTTAATAGAATTTACAAGCCTGTAGGAAGAAAAGTTGTAGCCTATTTGTATCCATATTCTGATCCCGGAACAGGATTTGGAGCTTACCCCAAAGCTGAAGACATCAACAAAGAAGCTTTAAAAAAGTTCTACAAAATCGCCTTTATTTCAGCAAACAATCCTTTAAATGTGACGGGGAGTAATCTTTATGCCCTTACAAGATTAAGGATACCATCAAATTGGGATGCTGAAAGATTAATAAAGGAACTTGATAAGTTTTCTCCAAGATCACAATTTTATCAAATAGTTTCTGATAAAAAGGATTGGATAAAGAAAGGAAAGATAAAAACAACAGGGTTTTTATTAACACCTAACGCAAATATTTGGCTCAGGGGAAGTGACAATTGGGCAGATATGAAAGGAGATGTAAAATTTATTTTAATGGACGATGCATCTTTTGTTATATTTCTCAGATACACTTCAAATAAATCATTTTTCAGTATCAGTATAGATAAAGTAGGAATTTATGTAAGAGAAAAGATAGAAAACTCGTATCAAACACTCTTCAGATACCCACTTAAAGAAGAAAAAGAAACCTTTCATAATATAAAATTCATTTTAAAAGGCAAAAGAGCTTGGGTTTGGCACAATGGTAAGTTGATTAGTGATGCTCTGCCGGTATCATCAAATACAGTAAAAGGAAGAATAGGTTTTTTGGCTCAAAAATCCGATGTTAAATTCCTGGATTTCAAGGCATCACAGATACCAAAAGTCTTTGCTTTTGTTAATAGCTACAAAGAATTAACCCCTGAAGCTCAAAAAATAGTCACAGGTATAATTCCCACATGGTACAATGGGAAAATCGGAAATGATTTTTTAGGAAATCTCGGGACCAACAAAGGGGAACAAATATATGAAATCTACATTGGAACTTATACTAAAAAAGTTGAGGCGGAAGCATTAAAGAAGTACCTAAACAAATTATTTTTTAATACTATTGAAAGAAAATTATCAGATAAAAAAGACTCTCCCTATTTTGAAGTTTCTGTGGGTCCCTACTCTTCTTTTACAAAAGCAAAAAAAGAACTCGAGATAATAAAGAAAAAGGGCTTTAATGCTTTCATTAAAAGTTTTATCAGAGAAAATAACAATTCACTTTCTTCAAACATAAATGAAGATGACTTAATTGGATTGGATTGCTCCTACATTGTTAAAATAAAAGGATTTAAAAGTGAAAAAAGAGCAAACTCTCTTCTCAAAGAACTGAAAAAAGAGGGGTTAAATGTAAAAATAAAGAAGCAAAAGAATAAAGCATACATGATTTACTCTGAAAATTTAAAAGATAGAAATCTGACTGAAAGATATCTAAGAATATTAGAAAACCTTCAATACATTAAAAAGAACAATATTTTCATTGACAAAAAGTGTGCAAAAAGGAAAAATAATAAAAAAATATTCCTTCCATCAGGCTCTTTTGTTTTAAAAATTGGAGAATACAGTGAACCAGCTGAAGCTGAGGCGCTCTATGAATTTCTTAAAAATAAGGGTTTTGTCTGCTTTGAAAAGGAAATTCAGTACTCTGAAAATTCAGAAATAGTTCACGGTGTCTTCGTTGGACCTTTCTCAAATATCGATAATTTATTAAAAGCAAAAAAGGAACTTTCAAAGATGGGGATTAATAGTACTATAAATCCTATTTTTATCAAGGAAGAAAGAGAAATCGAAATCCTTAAAGCAGCTTCTGTCGGAATTTCAACTATCCCCTTACTTCAATTAAACACAAACATGAATAAAAAAAGTGCTGAAAATTTTGTAAGAGCATTAATTTCCGAATTAAAATATCCTGCTATCAGACTTTTATTAAAATATTTTGCTCTTTACGGAAAAGAGAGCGAACTTCACAAAGCCTTTCACAAATATGGCTTTAATATATTAAGGATTGTCACTCCTCAAGAAGCCATGGAACTGGCAAGAAAGAGATGGACATTGGGAGATGACATTATTCTTATTTACGGAAAAACATTAGATGTTAAAAGAGCATACAATTCAATTGTAGCAAATATTCCAGAAGATAGAATACTTATTTTAACAGTTGGAAAAATAGATGGGATTAAAGGGTTAAAAATTGCGATAAAAGGAACAAAAGAATGATTTATAATAGAAAATATTTACTATTTCTAATAATATGTTTATCCTTTACAATTTTATTTTCTTCTTCTCAAAAAGATATTAATAAAATCCGTTCCTCTACTTTAAGGCTTATTCATGAATCAAAATTAAATGTGATGAATGGCGATTTAAAAAAAGGGCTTAAATATGCACAATTAGCCGTAAAAGCTGATCCTGCCTATGCTCCAGCCTGGAAACAACTCGGAAGAATTTTAATGATAGAAGGTAAATATTCAGAAGCACTTAACTGTTTTCAAACGGTTCTTTCAATAGAAAAGAATGATACCCAGGTTCAAGGATGGATACTGACCTCAATAGAACAATTAATAATGAATGAGAGTTATTCGGAAGCAGATAAAATTTTAGAAAAATGGGAAAACAATGTAGAAAAAAAAGAAGCAATAGCTGCTATTTCTGCTATGAAAAAAATAATCTATGGAAAACTCTCTGAGGCTGAAACTATTCTTTCTGAAGTTGAAATAAACTCTCAGGAGATATCCGATAATGTAAATTCATTATTCGCTCTTGCATGGACACAGCTCGGTATCCACCATCTTAAAAATAGAAACAATCAAAAAGCCATTGAATGCTTTATCAATGGTAAAAAGTTCAGAAGTGACTGGACACCTCTTTTAAGAGAATTGGGCTGGACATATTTCAGAGAAGGCAAACCTCTTAAAGCAGCAGAAGAGTGGAAAGTAATATTAGAAAAAAACCCTAAGAATAAAGGTGTTATAGAATGGATAATTAATGCTTTAATCGAAGGGAAAAACTATGAGGAAGCTCTTTTTTATGCTGATAAATTGCTAAAAGAAAATCCAAATTATAGAAAAGCCCTATCATTAAAGCTCATGGTTCTAAAATTAAAAGGGGATACAAAAGAAGCAAATAAATTAGAAAACAAAATCAAAACATTAAAAAATGGGAAAAGAATAACACTCCTTTCCAATGCTCTTGTTGAAAATTCAAAAAAGAACTTTATGAAAGCATCAGAATACCTGGAAAAACTTTACAAAATGTATCCTTATGATAAAAAAATTAAAAGGATGCTAGAAAATGCTTATCTTGATTGGAGCTCAAATGTATCAAGCAAAGATGCTATTACCCCTCTCGAAAAATTGATAAAAATTTCTCCGGATAAATCATCCGCATGGAGAGATCTTGGGTGGAGTCTCTGGATGAATGGGAAAAAGGATGAGGCTATCAAAGCATGGGATAAGGCTATTTCCGGAGAGTTATCTGATAAAGACAAACTCATTTTTTTAGTCATTGCTCAGCTTGCCGAAGATGGGAGATTAAATCAGGCTGTAGAATTATACAAAAAATGGACAGGTAAGAGTGAATTTCTACCATTAGGACTTAAACTTATAAATAATACAAGATACAGAGGAGCAAAAGAAATCTTAAGAGTCGCATGGAATAATGGAGAAAACCTTTCTTTAACAGGGCTTTATTTATCCTATGCAGAAGCCAACTCTGATGTGTGTGAACCATTACCAACACACCTGAAACCATTTATTAATAAATTAAATGATAAAACAGAGGAGGATAAATTAAAAATCTTTATAACATCTCTTGATCTCTGCCCCTACAATAAAGAGCTTTCAAACATAATCCTAAATAAAAAAATCCAGAAAATCCTCAAAAATCACCCTGAACTAGACAAAAAACTGACGGATATTCTTATTGCAATAGCAGTAGAAATGAAGAACAGAGATAATTTAAAATTTTCACTTTATTTATTTAAAAAAGCAATTGAACGGGATCCAGATAAACCGGATATCTGGGCAATTGCTGTCAATATTGCAGAAGAGTTAAAAAATAAGCAGGAAGCACTGAATATAATGAAGAATGTTTTAAATAGAACCACGAAAGAATCTATAAAAGAGGGAATTTTAGCTAAATTAGCTCTGGAGAAGGGAAAACTTCAGCTTGCAATAAATCATTTTTACAAAAGTTTAAAAGCTCAGCCTACTCAGCCTGATTTAAGGATTGACCTTTTTAATACCCTTTTAAAACTTGATAAATATGAGGAAGCAAGAAAACAAATAGAATGGTTTGAAAAAATAGTTACCGATGAAGATATAACATCAAAAAGCATGTTAGCAGATATGTATTATATGATTGGAGAAAAGGAAAAGGCTTTTACTTTATGGCAGGAACTATATCTTTCCTACCCTGACACCCCGGTTTATGCAATAGGTGCTGCAAATTCCATGTACGAGGAATGCCAACCGGAAGATGCGATTGATATTCTAAAACAATTATTATCAAGCAAAAGTGATGCCGATGCTTATGAACTTTTGGGAGATATTTATATTTCTCAAAAAAAGTTTGATGAGGCTCTTAAACTTTCTGAAGAAGCAATAAAAAAAGATGTTAAAGCCGGTGTTTATAGAATTCAGGCTGAAGTTTCAGAAATTCTAAAAGACTTTGATTTAGCTGAAAAAGCTGCAAAAGAGTATTTAAAACTCGATTCTTCAAATGTGTCTATGCTAAGAATAATTGGAGAAGCTCTTATATACAAAAAGAAATTAAAAAAGGCTGAAAAATTCTACAAAAAACTTTTAAAAAGGAACCCTCAATTTTTAATAGCATTATCTTCCTTAAAAGACATTTACTCTATACGAAATAGAGCCTTTGAAGCTTTAAAATATGCTGAAAAAATTGTAAAACAAAGACCATGGGATTTTATGGCAAAGGTTAAACTTTCAGTTGCAAATGCAGAAGCGGATAAATATAGGAAAGCCTACAAATTTTTAAGAGAAAATGCAAAAAGAAATGTAAATGAAGCTGTTCCCATTTTAATTTACAAAGATATTTCCCTTTGCAAATATTTCGGTAAGATAAACATTGATACTGTAATTGCTCACTTTAAAGCACTTAAAAGCAATGGTTATCATTTTATCACACCAGCTGAACTTACAACAACATCAAAAGAAAAAAGAGTGATTGTTGTAATCGTTAATCCGTCAGGCAAAATCATTAACAGAGTCAACATAACACTAAAAGAAATTGACGGTAGAGTAGTATTAGCTTTGAATACAAACTCTCCCTTAATTAATAATTCAGAAATTTTAAAAAGTGGAAGATGGATGCTCGCATCAAGCGGACCAATCAATTTCAGTAAAGAAGTAATCGATGATAAAGGGACGCTGGGAAATCCTTTTACCCATAAACTATACATCCATGGTAAAAAAGAAGATAAAGTTTCAATGTACCTTAGGATAAATTCAAAGCTTAAGAGAGCATCAAAGGCTCTGGGAGATACTTATAAACATATATTAGTCTATCCTTGGGGAGATTACGGGCAAATTTCCCTTGACACAGATAATGAAGCAATTGAAACTCTTCATCAAGCAGTTAAAGAAAATTTTGATTTTGCAATAGCCTATGATTCTTCAGGTTTTGTTTGTTCTGTAAAAAATGAAATTGATAATTTGAGACTGCCGGGGAAGGTTGTCCCAATTAACTGGACAGCCAAAGATTTAATTAAATACCTCCGAGAAGAAAACCCTTTAGTAAGAGTAAAACTTGAGCTTGCAAAAATTCTTTACTGGCAAAGCCAACATGAAAGAGCGAATATAAGGTTTAAAGAAGCCAAAAAAGCCGAAGCGAATCCAATTGAACTCAATTTTAATTGGGGTTCCAATTATGATATGGAAGGAGATCTTCCAAATGGCCTTGATAAATTAAAATTAGCTTTAAAACTTTATCCTAAAACAAAGGATTATAAAAAATCTCCAGGTTATACAAGAATTGAAAAAGCTTTAAAACGTGCTCTTAATAGAAAACATCTTTTCCTAGATGGATATTATGATACCTGGAAAGATAGCGATGGAAGAAGCTTTTGGGGATACGGTGGAGAAGGTAGAATTTACCTAAGTGATTTTTTACAAATTACAGCTTTTGCAAACAGGAATCATTGGGAAAGAAATGGCTATGGGTTTGAAGAAGGTACAAGATACGGAGGAAACATCAAACTTCATTTTTCAGAAGAAAGATGGTTAAATTTTAAGTTATGGTATCTTGATATGGACAATATAAAAGACCATGTCGGAGGGCTTTTTAATATTCATATACCAAACGCCAAATGGGGAGGACACATAGATTTAGAAGCGGCTCACGAAGAAATTGAAACAGTAGAAACAATAAGACAGGATATTATGTCAAATAGATTTTCACTTTTTACCTACTCAAGAATTCAGGATATGTGGGATCTTTTTGCCAATATAATATACAGACACAACACTGATACCAACGACATAATTCTAATATATGGAAGGTTTTACAGAAGATTCAAAGAGTGGCCATTTCTTGGAATCGGGTACCTCTTCAGGTTTGGAGACTCTGATTTTGATCCACCTCAATACTATGCTCCTCAAAGACTTCAACAACATCAAATTTACGGAACATCACGAGGCGATTTTAGTTTATTCCATTACAGTATAACAGGACAGGCAGGCTACGCAAGAGAAAGGGATACTGAATGGAAGTTTGTTTGGGGATTAAGAGCCGAAATTGATGTTAAAATCCTCCCTATTCTGGTTCTTCATGGGGCATACATAAGGCAAGAATCACCTCGCTATAGGATGAAAGAATACAGAGTGGGGTTGACATTCAGGTTTTTTTAATTAAATCTCTATTTTTAAAACAATAGGACAGTGATCCGAACCATAAACATCAGAAAGGATGTATGAATCCTTTACATTATCAATCAAATCTTTAGACACAAAAAAATAATCTATTCTCCATCCGATATTCTTTTCTCTTGCTTTAAACCTATAAGTCCACCAAGTATACTGATGTGGTTCTTTGTGAAAATACCTAAAAGTGTCAATATACCCATGGCTTATAAATTTATCAATCCACTCTCTTTCAACTGGCAAAAATCCCGAACGATTCTCATTTGCTTTTGGGTTCGCAAGATCCATTTCCTTATGAGCTGTATTGTAATCACCGGTTATAATAAGTTTTCTCCCTTTACCTCTAAGTTTATCAAAATACTCAAGTGCTTCATCGTAAAATTTAAGTTTATAATCTAGCCTTTCTTCACTCATTTGTCCATTTGGGAAATAGATATTAAAAAAAGTGAACTTCTCGTATTCAAGCTCTATTACCCTACCCTCTTTTGAAAAAAGCTCTGAAGGAAAAACTGTTTTTACACTTAAAGGCTCATATCCATTTCTTACAAAAACAGCGGTTCCACTGTATCCCTTTTTTTGGGCAAAACTCCAATAATAAGAATAATCTTTCTCCAATAAAATTAATTCTTTTGGTATCTGGTTTTCTTGAAGTTTTATCTCCTGTATTCCAAGAATATCAGGTTTGAAATTTTTTACAAAATCAATAAAACCATTTCTTATGGCTGCTCTCAAACCATTCACATTCCAGCTATATAAATTGTACTCTCTTACACCCATTTTCTAAAAGCCGTATTTTAATCCTACCATGAAAATAATTGACTGAAGCGGGATAATAAGATCATCTCTCTCTATTTTTTCTATCTTAAATGAGCCATAATTATACTTTAATTCCAATCCAAACATTAATTTCTGATATACCTTTTTATATAAATTTGCTCCTATCTCAACTCCTATACTCCTGTAATGCGTATCATAAAATTCTATATCCTTTAAAATAACCTCTTTATGATTGTTATTCTCCTCCACATTCATATCTTTCATAAAAGTTGGAGCTCCGTGAAACACAGAAACTCCGATAGATGTTTCACCAAAAAAATCTTCACTACCAACAAACTTATGTTTAAAACCCAGAGAAGTTTGATAAACATTAAACCGGACATCATCTTCAACAATTAAACTTCTATAATTAAAAGGAGAAACAGGATTGGGGTATTTCCCTTTATATTCAGATTTAAATGACTTTTTTAATGTATTGTAAGACATGTAAATTGCTGAACTTTTCAGAAAATAATAACTTACTTCTACACCATAATAGTTAGTTATACTATCTTTGTAATTATTTTCAATTGTATTATAATAAGGCATTTTCAGGTAAGTTTCACTCCATTCATCGTTTATCTCTGTCTTTAAAGGAATGTTAGCGCCACCGAAAATAGAAACATATAACCCTATATCTCCTGCAAAAATACTTGTAATCAAAATACCTGAAAATAAAATAAAAAATAAAATTCTTTTCATAAGCTCTCCTTTTTCATGCTACTTTTGTTTTTTCACCTTTATTGGTTAAAAGAGATACTATTACTGCAAGCGTTATTGCAACAAAGAATGTCACAGCTCTCGCGGTGATTGTCTTTTCAAGACCTGTTAAAATCCATACCACAGTTGTTAAAAGACCAGAAATAAGAGCTGTTATTACCCCTTTGGAATTAAACTTATCCCAATAAAAAGAAAGTAGAATTGCAGGTGCAAAGGAACATCCTATTCCTGCCCAAGCATAGCTGACTATTGTGTAAATAAGCTTAGAAGTTGTTAATGATAAAATTAATGCAAAAATCCCAATACTTAAAGTTGCTATTCTTGAAATCATTAAAAGTTTCCTATCACTAACATCTCCTTTCTTTATTATTCCACTGTAAACATCCTGACTAACAGAAGAGGCAGCCACTAAAAGCATGCTTTCTGCTGTTGAAATCATTGCTGCAACAGCTCCTGCCAATAAAATAGCAGCAAGCCATCCAGGAAATAGTTGAGTTAAAACATGGGGAAGTATCATTTCACTATCCTTAACTGCATTTGGTCCGAAAAGAACAAGTGCACCAACTCCAATGATAAAAGCTCCCATATATGCAAGAAAAGTCCACATAACAGCTATATTTCTTCCCATTCTAACATTTTTATCATCTTTCATCCCCATAAATCTTGCATTAAGTTGAGGCTGCCCTCCCAAATACCCAAAAAACCATGCAATATTGTTAAATATCAATATTCCGGCAGCAAACCCAGTTGCTGTACCGGTTAATGAAGTATAACCGGCAGGTGCTGCTGCAAAAGCTTGAGATATACTAATATGAGTTGTAAATATCTTTATTAAAATAATAATTGGTGTAACGACAAGAGTCATTATCATTAAAATTGACTGAAAGGTATCAACTGCTACCACACTTACAAATCCTCCAACAGTGGCATAAATCAAGATAACAACAGCTGCAATAATCTGCCCTGTCTGCGCATTTAATCCAAAAGTTTGAAATATGGTTTTTCCAGCTCCTGCAAACTGAGCTCCCACATAAAAAACAAAGAAGAAAACAATTATTAAAGTAGAGAGAATTCTTATAATATTTGCATCCTTAGGAAATTTCGCAGAAAAGTACTCAGGCATAGTAAGAGCATTGTACTTTTCTGCTTCTGCCCTGAACTTTTTAGCCAAAACAATCCATGCTGTGCTTATACCCAAAAGACAGCCAACAGCTATCCACAAACCTGAAAATCCATTCGCATAAATAAAACCAGTTAACCCCAACAAAAGCCAAGCGGATTCTCCGGTTGCCCTTTCTGAAAGAGCGAGCATCCATCCCGGAAGCTTTGAACCACCTAAAACAAAGTCCGATTGTGTTTTGGTCTTCTGAGCCTGCCATAAACCAAGTCCTATTGTAAAAAGAAGATATCCTACGAAAACAGCTATCATATACGAACCTCCTCTTTCATTATTTATTATTTTAATAAAAAAGATAATTCAGTGCAAGATAAAATAAAGACAGAATTAATTTAAGCTATTTATTAGGGACAAAACTTTCGGTTGATTCTTTCTTATTTTTAAAGATTTAAAAAAAATATTATTTTATATTAAATTTTTTAAGCTTATTAATCAAACTAACAAGTTCCTCTTGATTTTTATTCAATTCAAGCGATTTTTCAAAATAAAAAAGAGCTTCTTTAACTCTGTACATCCTCTTTAGAAAAAAGAAACCTAACTTTTTGTAAGACAAATATGTATTACTCTTGGTCAAAAATTCCTTAATTGTTCTGTTAGCCTTCTCACCCTCATCAATCCTAAAATATGACTCTATCATATAAAAGTAATCCTTATCACTTTTCTCTTTCAACCTCTCAAGAAGTCTTACCGCAAAGCCATAATTTTTATTCTTCATATAAAATAAGGCCTTCTCCCTTTCTGACATTTCTCTTAATCCTTCTCTTATCTTCAATGTACTTACCTTTAAATAAGAAGGGAATTTTTCTCTTATCTCCTTTTTAACTTCTAAAGCTTTATCCCACTGTTCATAACCACAATATAAATCATATAAAAGTTTCAATAAATTTAAATTAAATGGAGCCTGCCTTTTTAAATTTAATAAAATGCTTTCTGATTTTTTATATTTTCCTCTATAACGATAGTACTCTTCCATAAATAATTTATTTTCCATTCTTATATTTTCAGGGATATAAGAAAACAGACTCTCTAACTTCCTTGTCTTTTTAAACCACATAAGAGCCTTTTGGTAATAAGCTTTTGCAAGCTCTATAAAAGCCAATTCCTTATAAATATTTGATTTTGTAATAATATCTTCCTTCTGTGCATATTTCAAAGCTTTATAAAGATAATGCTCAGCTATTATAAGATTGCCTTTCTCATAATAACTATCTGCCAAGGAGATAAGGATATTGCTGTTCTCCGGATAAAATAAGTAGGCATCAGTCCAATAATCAACATTACTTCTATATACTGACGAGCTTTCTAAATCAGAATATACAAACAAGATAATTAAGATAATCACAATACTGATCTTCACCTTATTACGAATATTCTCACCTATTAAAACCACAATCCATAAAAATGCAAAATAAGGTATTATCATATAGCGTGTATATATATTAAAAGGTTGCAAATTAGTAAAAACAAGAAGAAAATAAGGTCCCAATGAAATTAAAAAAAGGCTTAAGGGTAAAAGTATCTCTTTTTTTTTCTTAAATATCATAATTAATATAAGAATAATAAAAGCAATAAAAAGTAGTGTGAAAATATAATGTTCGAGACTAATACCTTCCGTAAAGTAAAATTTAGGTACTAACACAGGGAAAAATAACAGCTTAAAATATGTCCCAACAGTAAATATCCCTATTTTAAAATACTCAAATAAACTCTTTCCCGTAATTAAATGTAAGCTACCGAATTTTAGAATAAAATACTTAATAAAGAAAAATCCGATCATAGTTAAAAGATTTAAAAGGTGATACCATACAGTGATTTTTCTTCTTTTAATATATTCATAGACAGGGAAAAACAAAAGCCAAATTAAAAATGTCTCCTTTGAAAATACTCCCAAAACAAAAAATCCAAAAGACAGGTAATAGTAAATCTTTTTATTTCTTGCAATCCCAAGATCAAGTAAATACAAAGCTAAAAAGCCAAATAACAATAAAAACAAATCATACCTTGAAACAATCCACATAATATTATCAACATTTATCGGAGAAAGGGCAAATAGTAAAATAATGAGTTCGGCAGAATATTTTTTCAAATTCTGTTTTAACAAAAACATATACAAAATTATAATGCCAAGTATATAAATAAAAAGATTTGTAAAATGTAAGCTTTTTGAATTAAAACCTATTAGTTTTTTTTCAATATAAAAAGAGAGAGTTACAAAAGGGCGGTAATATAAACTATTTTTACGATTAAAGAACCCTCCATCAAAACCCGCAGTTAAAACATTAAACACAGAAATTTTTGAATTAAAAACAGGAGCATCTCTTATGCAAGCTTTGTCATCTGAGACAAAATCTGCACTAATTATGGATTTAAAATAAACAACAAAAACAACAAAAGCCACGAAAATTATAAAAAAAATTCTTTTTCTCTTGTCCATAAATATATTTATATCATAAATCAATAAAATTTTCCTTTTTAATGGCTCAGCTTCAAACAGAAGAAAGGCATTAAACAGAATAAATTAATCTTCTATTCTCTTTATAAAATTCAAAATATCCTGTTGATCTCTTTTTATTATTAAAGAAAGTATAAAAAACTCAACAGCCTTTCTCTCTCTTAAAACCCTTTTCACATAAAAATATCCAATAGCATTTAAAATTATATAATTGTTTTTTCCTCTCTTGTAAATCCTTTTTATAAACTCATCTCCCTTTTTTTCCTGTCCCAACCTGTAATAAAATTCAGCTAAAGAAAATAGCTCTTTTATACTCTTTTTTTTTGAAGAATCTTTTTCCATAAGAAAAATAGCCTTTTTAAAATTTCCACATTTTACATAAAATTTTATCATTTCAATATTTTTTAAACTGTTTTTTTTCATTATAAATCCCAATGACAAATTACTCTTATCGAATTTAGATATTTCTTTAACTTTCTCATCTTTATCAAAACAAAGGTAAAGTTTATAAAGTTCTTCTTTAAATATTTTATTATCTTCAAACCTGCTAATAGCATTTTTTAAAATTTCCTCAGCTTTTTTAAAATCGCCAGTATATTTTGCTATCTTTACTTTAAGAAAAAGTAAATCCCTTTCACTATGACGGTCAAGGTGTAATTTTTCAATAGTTTTCAGCCATTTTAATGCTTTACTATATTCTGCTTTTTTTATGTATAAATTAGCAAAAAGAACACCGGTTAAAACTGCAGTATATTCCTTCATCCGCAATTTTAAAACTTTTTCAAGATATTTTTCAGCTTTTATATATTCTCCCTTTAAAATTAATGAACGTGCATATTCAGCATTAATAAATGCAACCTCCGGTTGTTTTTTTACGAGTTTACTCCAGAAAAGCTCTTCGTTTTTGTAGAAACTTGAATTTATCAGGATAGAAAAACCGTATACAATAATCAGAAAAACAATAAATATTTCTTTTAACCTATTCTCCAACTTTAAAATACTCTTAACAATAATCCACAAAAAGCCTAAAAAAGGGAGAATTATGTATCTTGTAGATAGTGAATATGGAAATAAATTGGAAAAGACAAATACAAGATAAGCCGGGAAAAACACGGTAATAAAAAGAAGAGGGACTCCAAAATCTTTATTTTTCCTTAAAAATAGATACAGCAAAAAAAGATAAAAAGTTATAAATAAAAAGCCCCAAATATAATAATTAATTCTCAGAATACTGGTTGCCGAAACGAACATAACAAAATCAAATGGCAAAATCATTGATTTAAAATAATAACCAATGGAACCAAGTAGAATTAAAAAATTCTTATAAAAAGGAGAAAAAAGAGAGAATTTTATACCACCAACACCATTCACAGAAAATTTTACATAAAAAAACAAAATAACCATTACCAAATTTGAAAAATGATAGAACACAGTAATTTTTCTTCTTCTGATTACTTCATACAAAATCAAAAAAGGAAAAACAAAGAGAGAAGCTTCCTTGGAAAAAATTCCCAGTAAAAAAGAAAATACAGACAAAACAAAAGCATATTTCTTGCCTTCCTGTATATATATTTCAAAAAACAAAATAGAAATAAATCCAAAAAGTAGCATCAAAAGATCACATCTCCCGACAACCCAGACTATATTATCAATATGAAGAGGAAAAACAGCAAAGAGTAATATCATCACCTCTGCAAAATATTTTTCACTATCAACTCTTTTTAAATAAAAAAATAATACTATCAGAGAGAGATAGAAAATTATCAGATTCACCAATCTGTAAGAAAAAGGTTTATTTCCCAAAATTATTCTATTCAGTATCAGAGAAGCTATGGTCAGAGGTCTGTAGTAATCATTGGGGCCCTTATTGAAGCCTGCAGCCTGCCAGTATCCATATTTAAAAGCCTGAAACGGGTTTTTACTATCTCTAATAAGTTTATTATTTTCAACTTGAATTTTAGAATCCCAAATATAATCAAAGTTAAAACTTCTAAAATATAAAAAAAAGATTATTAAAAGGAGAACAAGTAAAAAAAGGCTATTTTCCCTTCTTAAAATTTCTCTTTTCATCTAAACTTACCTATTATAATTTTTTCATAAAGAGAGCTTCCTCTAAAATTGTATTTCTCTCTATCTTTTACAATCTTTTTTATAACTTCGCTAATTAATAGCTGATTCTCATATTCACTTGAATTTTTATAAACCGATTTAAGTGTTTTCAATGCCTCAAGATAAAATGGTTCCACTCTTAAAGCCTCAAAGAGCTCTTCTTTTGCTTTGTTTATTTTTCCTACCTTATAATACAATTTGGCAAGATGAGTTAAAGCTATTGGGTTGTTTGGATCCAATAAAATCCATCTATTTGTATAAGCAAAAGCTTCTTTTTTAATAAACTTATTTTCATTTCTATTATTTATAAATGAATAAAAGGAAAAGGAGAGCATTGAATAAACCTCTTTAAGGCGACTATTTTTTGAAATACAGAGTTCTCCATACCTTTTAAGAGAATAGAGATTTTTTATTGTAGAGTTATTCTTTAATTCTTCGAACCCTCTATTGAAATTAATACAATCGGCTCTATAATCAAAAGGTATCACTCTTTTGGAAAAAGAATACTTGCCATTAGAAATTGAATATTCATTCAAAAATAGTGGAAGAGAAAAAAGAAAGAAATAAAATATCATTGATAAAACCACTGCTTCCCTTTTTACCTCAAAAAACTTATATTTGAAAGAGTTTACAATAAACACTATAAAAGGGAATAAAAAGATATAATTTAAGCTGAAATTTTGCAATGAAGAAAAAATAAAAAATACAATTGTCAAATATCTTTCTTCATCAGAGCCTTTCTTGAATATAATAAATAGAAGATACAAAAGAAATATTGATAATAAAAGTCCCAAAAATCCGTATTCCGTAAAAAGCTTTAAATACAAATTGTGCTCAAACCTCACTCTCTTAAAATTGTACACCTTTAAATTCACCCGATCTTTAAGGTATTTTTTATAAAAGTCAAAATTCTCATCAATATTTGTTTTTTTAACTTCTTTAAACTCATCAGAATAAAAGTTAAAATTAAATCCTCCGACACCTGTTGGTAAATTATAAAGTCCTGTTTTAATTGCGGTCTTCCATATTTTAATTCTGCTACCAAAAAAGGGTTCGTTTAAAGCTGCTCTGTAAAATAAAAAAATTAGTATTATTAAAATAGGTATAAAAACAAGAGCTATAACCTTCTTTCTTTTTCCGGAAATTTTAAGCAGAAAATAGATCAGTATTAAAAACAGAGCAAGATAGGAAGTTTTTGAAAATGTTAGAAATACTGAAAACAAAAAAATGGTAGCAAGAACTTTATTTTTTCTAAAAAACACAAACCCTAAAATTAGTAAAAAACCTAAAATTGAATTATTTTTATAAATAAAAGAAAACTCAGTTTGTTTTTTTATGAGAGAATATGGAATAGCGACAAAGGGTAATATTAAAATAACAGATTTAAGCTGTTCAAATCTAATCTCCGTCAAAACTAATAAAAAAATAAAGAATAAAAGAGAAATAAAGACAAAAGGAGGATAAATGGGGTCATAAAAAGGTAAGAGCAAACTTATAAATATTACTAAAAACAAAAAAGCTTCCCCAAATTTTTTATTTATTAGAAATTTATTTTTATTTAAAAACTTTAATCCCAGTATAACCAAAATTATCAAATCCAAAAGGAAGATATAATAATGAACAGGCAAGAAATAGAGAAAAATTACTGAAAACCAAAAAAAGTACTTTAAAAAATTCTCTAATTTTAAAAATCCTTCTCTACTCATTTCTCAAAATCTTTTCTTTTAAATCTGTAAAATAATTATTATCCCTGTATTTTCGCTCTACAAACTCGAGAAGTGAAAGTAAATCATAATAATCTTTTCTTTTTAAATCCAATGCAACTTTCAATTTATATGTCACAAGAGAAACAGGGTCTATTTTTTCTAAATTTATTAACTCTTTCTCAGCTTTCATAATCCTATTGTTAGCTATATAGTAAGAAACGATAACTGATTTTGCTACAGGATTTGAAGGGAAAATTTTAACTGATTTTTTTGCCATAAAAAAGCTTTTTTCTTTATCAAACTTCCATAGAAGTTTTGCATTCTGAGAATAAAAATCCGAATAAAATATAGGAAGTATTAGCAAAAGTGAAACGACTATTGCTACTCGCTCTCCTTTACGAATTCTTCTCTTGCTCAAATTCGAATTTTTAAGCAAAAATCCTATTAAAAAGGCAAAAAGTATTCCAATTGACTGAAAATAGATACCAATATCAATCAAATTGTAGAAAATAATAACCAAGATAGAGGCAATTAAAGCAATGTTTAAATAATCTTCCTTAGTTTTTTTTACAATTCCAATAAAAGATAATGTTAATATAATTAAAATAATAATTCCTATTACCCCTAATTCAGCCATTATTTGCAAAACAAAATTATGAGAAAACTTCGAGTGTGGATCTGTAGAAAGAGAATAAAAACTTGAAAAGGGTCCAAAATTACCAAGCCCCACTCCATAAAAAGGTGAGCTCAAAAACTCTTTTATAGCTACTATCCAATGATAAGTTCTTAGTTTTAAAGGTGTAAGATTAAGTAAATCCTGTCCACGGAAAAAAGAGATAAGAGTACCAATTGACAAGATAATAAAAAACAGAGAAACACTAATTATTTCTTTTATTTTTTTCTCTAAAGGAAAAAATACAAAAATTGTTACAATAATGGCTCCGAATCCGAAAATAGTCCCAAAAGATTTGCTTAACACAAGTGTTATTAAAACAAATATAATCAAAAAAGCGGATATAAATTTGTTAACCTTTTTTTTGTAGAGAAAATACAAAAATAATGGAAAAATTGAAAGTATGAAAAATGAAAATTCTGTCGGAAGAGAAAATAATGATTTTAATCTTTGATACTTAATCTGATTCCACAAAACAGTTCTGAAATTTATATCCTGAGTTACAATATTCTCCAATACTTTCACATGCTTAGGAAACAATATAAACATGTGTATATAAGAATACACAAGATGGAAAAAGAAAGGGATAAAAAGAGCCAACAAAATTGACTCA
>CAZWJH010000036.1:0-21998 GCA_964634755.1 uncultured Clostridia bacterium | reverse complement strand
AAGAAGAATGAACATAAGAGAAGAGATAGAAGAGATAGAGGAAAAATATCTTCACTCGAAAGCAACAAAGAACTCTCAAAGCAAAGGGAGGCCTCATCCGGAAGAAAAGGATGACATAAGGCCTCCCTTTCAGAGGGACAGAGATAGGATTATACATTCAAAATCTTTCAGAAGATTAAAACACAAAACACAGGTATTTATATCTCCAACAGGAGATCATTACAGAACAAGGCTTACCCATACGCTTGAAGTTTCACAAATCGGAAGAACAATTGCAATGGCTCTGCATCTTAATGAAAGTCTCACCGAAGCCATAGCATTGGGACATGATCTTGGTCACACTCCTTTCGGGCATTTTGGGGAGCAGGCTCTTAACGAGCTTTCGGATACCGGTTTCAGACACTATGAGCACAGTTTAAGAGTTGTGGATAAGCTTGAAAATGAGGGAAAAGGTCTTAATCTTACTCATGAAGTGAGAGATGGAATCTTAAAACATTCAAAAGGATTTGGAGACGTTTTTGTCCCAGAAAAAATGCCATTTACCCTCGAGGGACAAATAATAAGATATTCTGATATAGTTGCCTATGTTAACCATGATATTGATGATGCTCTAAGGGCTGGACTTATAAAAGAAGATGAAATACCTGGGAGTTTAAATAAAACATTAGGAAGAACAAGAAGAGAGAGAATAAATACAATGGTAAGGGATATAATTTTCACGACAAAAAAGTATGATTATGATTACATAAGAATGAGTGATACAATCTATTCGGCAACAATGGAGCTCAGAAATTTCCTGATAAAAAAAGTTTATAAAAAAGAGGAGCACGAAGCTGAAAAAGCCAAGATTATGAAAGTATTAAAAGACTTATACTATTATATTATGGAAGATCCTGAAAAATGCATAGAAAAATTTCCGGAAGAAGATCCTGTTAAAGTGAGAGTGATAGACTTTATAGCAGGAATGACAGACAGATTTGCAATAAATCTTTATGAAAAACTATTTGTTCCCAAACCTTGGAGCAAAATTTAAGATAATATTTAGATTAATAAAACCACATTCCGAATTTTTCACACCTTGAAAAACAATAATCCAAAATTTTCCATTGGAACAGCCGAAATTTTTAATAAAATACCCACAAAATATTTAAAAACTTTCTCGTTCTTTACGTTTTTAAATCAGAAAAGCTATTTAGTGAAACTTAATAAAAAAGAGATGGTGCTGTCGTAGCGGTAGCCTCGAAGCAAAGCAAAAATCCGCCGTGGTGAAGAAATCTGCCTTGGCGGGCTACGGCTCTACAGATGGTTTGCTACTGATTATTTGATATTTTAATTTCGTAAAAAATCCGATATACAAACAACAAAGGTTTTGGGCTTTATTTGCTTTATAGCCCCGAAAGTTGTCCCGTCCTTAAAAGTTTACAAAATTACATCCCACACGCTTTAAAAGAAAGATTGCTTATTTACCAGCTATAACACTTGTCTCAACTCTCACATCTTTCGGAAGTTTTGAAACTTCTACAACAGCTCTTGAGGGAAACGGCGGGGAAAAATATTCTTTATAAATTTCATTGAGCTTTGAGAAAAGTCCAATATCCTTAAGATAAACATTCACCATTAAAATATTGCTAAAATTAAGATTTTCCTCTTTCAAAATCTCACTGATATTATTAAAAACTTGTTTTACTTCCTTTTCAAAATCTCCCGAAACAAGAGTCCCGTCTTTTCTCAAAGGAATCTGACCGGAGACAAAAACAAAATCACCAAAAACAACTGCCTGAGAATACGGCCCTATAGCCTCAGGAGCATTTTTGGAAAATATTGCTCTTTTACTCATTTTTTATCTCCTATTTTTTTCTCTGAAAAATTTACAAAATTCTTTTACAGAGCATTCCTCACACTTTGGTCTTAAAGGAGTACAAATGCTTTTTCCATAAAGAACAAATAATGTGTTAATTTTGCTCCACCACTTTTCAGGTAAAACTCTTTTCAATTCCATTTCTGTTTCAAAAGGTGTTTTTGTTTTAACAAAGCCTAATCTGTTTGATATTCTATGCACATGTGTGTCTACACAAATTGTATTTTTACCAAAACTCAAACTAAGTACAAGATTTGCGGTTTTTCTTCCTACACCCGGAAGTTTTATAAGCTCTTTAAAACTATCAGGAACATCACAATCATATTCTCTTATTATCTTTTTAGCTGTTTCTCTTAAATACCTCGCTTTCTGTCTATAAAAACCTATTGGTTTAAGGATTGTTTCAAGCTTTGATTTTGGAATTTTCAAAAGATCTTTAGGAGTCTTAACCTTTTTAAACAATTTCTTACAAACAACCTCGGTTGTTTCATCCTTTGTTCTTGCACTTAATATAACAGAAAGGAGGACTAAAAAGGGGGCCTTTGTCTCCTCCCTTACCTTTTCTCCGAAAGGAAGCATACCTTTAACTTCTTCCTCTATCCTTAAGAGAATTTCCTCTACATTATTTTTTTGTGCAATATTACCCTCCGGCAATTACTTTTTTTCCGAAAGATACTTATCTATGGCTATTGCTGCATCCCTTCCATCTCCCATTGCAAGAATAACTGTCGCTCCTCCTCTCATAACATCACCACCGGCAAAAACACCGGGAATAGATGTTTGAAGATTATTATCTACCTCTATTTCTCCTCTTCTTTTTATCTTTAAGCCTTCGGTAGTATCAGGAATCAAAGGATTTGGTTTTGTTCCGAGTGCAACTATTGCAACATCAGCTTCTATAATATGTTCGGTTCCTTCAATGGGAATAGGTCTTCTTCTTCCGGAATCATCGGGCTCCCCAAGTTCCATTTTTATGCACTTAATTCCTTTTAACCATCCATTTTCATCACCGATAAATTCTATTGGTTGTGTTAAGTAGATAAACTCAATACCCTCTTCTTCTGCGTGTTTTATTTCTTCTATTCTTGCAGGCATCTCTTTTCTTGTTCTTCTGTAAATTATCATAGAATGCTCTGCTCCCAATCTTTTTGAAGTTCTGACAGCATCCATTGCAGTATTACCTGCACCTATTACGGCAACTCTTTTGCCCTTTGCAATCGGTGTTTCGTATTCGGGGAATTTGTATGCTTTCATTAAATTAACCCTTGTTAAATACTCATTTGCAGAGTAAACTCCATTAAGATTTTCTCCCGGGATATTGAGCATCCAAGGTAATCCAGCCCCAGCACCAATGAAAAATGCCTCATAGCCTTCTTTTCTGAGTTCATCTATAGTAGCGGTTCTCCCGACAACAAAATCAGTTATTATCTCAACTCCCATTTTTCTCAAATTATCAATCTCATGTCTTACGATTTCCTTTGGAAGTCTGAATTCAGGAATACCATAAATCAAAACCCCGCCGGGTTCATGAAGAGCTTCAAATATTGTCACATCATAACCCATTTTTGCAAGATCACCAGCTGCAGCAAGACCAGAAGGCCCAGACCCTATAATAGCTACCTTTTTACCTTTCTTTTCCTTGATCTCAGGAATTTCCGCAGCTTCCATCTTTCTTTCATAATCAGCCACAAATCTTTCCAAGTGTCCAATAGCAATAGGAGGTTTACCCATCTTTATGTAAATACAATTGCCTTCACACTGCTCCTCCTGAGGGCATACTCTTCCGCAAACCGCAGGAAGTGAGTTTGTTTCCTTTATCTTTTTTGCGGCTTCCAAAAATTTACCCTGCTCCACCAATTTAATAAAACTCGGAATTTTAACAGCAACAGGACATCCCATAACACATGTGGGGGAAGGACAATCAAGACATCTTTTAGCTTCAAGAATTGCCATTTCTTCCGTATAGCCAAGATTAACTTCTTCAAATATCTTATTTCTTACTTCCGGCTCTCTCTCAATCATATGAACTCTATCAATATTTCCTCTCTCTTTTGCTTTTATGCTTCTCCTTAGCTCAGCTCTCCATTCCTCTTTTCTTTCAATATTTATTTCATCAATTATTTTTTGAATATTTTCCTTTGACATCTCTTTACCTCCTCAAAGAATTAATTTGATTTCCCATGTTGGGTTAAAACTTTTTCATAAGCAATCTTTTCCTGCTCTTTGTAAACCGTTGCTCTCTTTAACATATTATCCCAATCAACAAGATGGCCATCAAATTCCGGCCCATCAACACAGACAAACTTTGTTTCATTACCAACAGTTACCCTGCAACTCCCACACATACCGGTACCATCAACCATTATAGTATTCAAACTTACCAATGTGGGGATATTGTACTCCTTTGTTAAAAGTGAGACAAACTTCATCATTATTGCAGGTCCCACTGCCAAAACCATATCCAATTTTTCACCCTCATCTATGAGCTTTTTAATTGCATCGGTTACAAGCCCTTTCTCTCCATAGCTTCCGTCATCAGTCATAATCATTACTCTGTCAGAATACTTTGACATCCTGTCTTCAAGTATTAAAAGCTCCTTTGTTCTTGCTCCTAAAATAGTTATTATTCTGTTTCCTGCTTCTTTCATTGCAGCAGTAATTGGAAGAAGAGGAGCAATTCCAACACCTCCTCCTACACTTACCACTGTTCCCCATTTCTCAATATGTGTAGGTCTTCCCAGAGGTCCTACCAATGAATAAATCTCATCTCCCACATTCTTAAGTGATAGCTTAAAAGTAGTAGCACCAATAACTTGAAAAATAATTTCAATCCAGCCCTCCTCAGGAGAAGAATCTACAATTGTTAAAGGAATTCTTTCATCGCCCTGAGAAGGGATAAGAATAATGAACTGTCCTGCCTTTCTCTTTTTAGCTATACGCGGAGCAACAACTTTCATAGAATACTCATTTTTTGCAATGGTATTCTTCTCAATAATCTTATACATATAATTCCTCCTAAATATAAAATAGAACAGCATATAATAATATAAATCGCTCAAACTGTCCATCGAAAAAATAAATTTAAATTTTATTAACATTTATGTTTACATTATCTTTATATATTTTTTCATACTTCTTACACCTCCCTTTTTTGAAATCTTTCAAAGGTAACATTCTTAGAACAGCGGAATTTAACATCTAAAATGTAAAAAAATATATTTTTATTACAAGTTGATAAGAGAATTCAAAATTTAAATACACATATAATCCCTTCCATTATCCCTTTAAAAGCTCATAAACTATCAAATTATCTAAAAGAAGAAAAAAATATTGATTTTCTTCTATCTACTTTAACTCTTAAAATATTGCAAATAATTCTTCCAGTAATACTTCCAAAAAGTAAAATAATTATTCTGAAATAATTATTAAGTTTAGACCTAAAGAGTTTCCAATTTTTTACCTTTTCTATTAATCCCCTATTAATAAAAAAGAAGGAATAACAACTGTGACAGGCCAATTCCTGCTATTCCAAAAAGAAGGCTTGGTATAAAGATTAGTATAAATGCAATTAAATACATTGACTACTGTCTTTATGTTTAAGAATTTTGTAAATCTTTCGAGATTCGTTATTTTTCGTTAAAAATCAAGTTTACAAACAAAATCATAAAAATAAATGGTGAAGTCAAAATAGTTAAAAATATTGCAATTATAGAGTAAACAAAAAAGAAAAAGCTTTTTATTAAGATTTCCCCCTTACTTATTTTTTTTATTTCTCCTTTTGAATTAATAACATAAATATTTTTCGTTCTTAATAATAGTGTCATTATAAGAACATTAAGGAACCCTGCACCCGAGAAATTAGAAACAGGAATAATGATGTAATCAAAGAATACTTTTTTCATCTCTTTAGGAATTGAAAAGATACTGAAATCACCTTTCTTCTTATATTCCATGATCTTATCAATATTCTTGTATTTTTCAACTCTTTTTACAGAATGGCTGTGGGTTAATAAAAAATAATCAACAGAATTTCCGAATTTTTTAGTTATAATGGGTAAGAGTTTATCCAGAAGCTGAATACTAACACTTCTTACTATTAAAACTTTTCCCTCTTTCATCTGAATATTATAAATGCTAATTTATATGTAATTTTCAACTTGTCAATTATTTCCCTTTTTACCTTCATCCTTTTTCTAAAAGCTTTTTTTGAATTTTTAATTGAATCTGCCATAGCTTTAACATATATTAAAGTCTTCTGCTCCAAAGAAAAGTAAATGCACAGATAAATCATTTTAACTACAGAAAAGAAAAATTTCTCCGCAGGAAAGAACTTAAAAATTATCCAGAAAAGGTTTCTTGTGTAAAAAAAAGGGCCTCTTTCTGATTCCCTATTTTTCGGGGAAAATTTATGATATACAACAGCACCCGGTAACCACACTATTTTGTATCCTGCATTGAGCACTCTTATGGAAAGATCGGTTTCATTCCAATAAAGAAAAAATTCATCAGGGTAACCTCCCACCTCCTCAAAAACACTTTTTCTTAAACCGGCTCCAGCTCCATTGAACCCCATCATATAGGAGATTTTATTAGTTTTCACTTCTGAAAACTTTTCTTCATTACCAGAATAATCTTCACTTCTTACATCAAGAGCAACAATTCCGATTTTATTATCACCTTCAAAAGCTTTTATCATCTTTTCAATTGTTCCTTTCTCAGGATATGAATCATCATCAAGTATAAGAAGGTAATCTCCTGTAGCTTTTTCTAAACCTATGTTGTAAGCAGCAACTCCAATGTTTTTATCAATTCTTATTAATTTTATTAAAGAGAAATCATTTTTTATCATTTCCTGTGTACCATCTGTTGAAGCATTATCAACAACTATTATTTCCAGGTTACTTAAACCATAAGATAAAATCTTTTCAAGGCTATCTTTTAACTCCTCTTTTCTATTATAGCTTAAAATAACTATTGAGACTTTTGCCATAAAAAATTATCTCACAAATAAATATATTTTCAAAGAATAGGCGAACAAGTCCAATAAGATTATAAGTCTTAATATCAATTCTAAAAGTCAATTCACTATTGACAAAAATTATTTTTTAAAGGATAATTTAGGCTTGCGGGCATAGCTCAGTGGTAGAGCATCAGCTTCCCAAGCTGAGGGTCGCGGGTTCAAGTCCCGTTGCCCGCTAAATTCATTTATAGAGGTAATAAAATGGGATTAATTTCAAAGTCAGGAAAGAAAGGTAGTTTAAACGAAAACTCAATTGAAAGCTTTTACAATCCTTCAAATCTTTCGTCAGAAAAAACCATAATCGGGAAAACACTTATCATTGATGGAGAAGTCAAATCAGATGAAGATGTAATCATAGAGGGAAAAGTAAATGGAAAAGTTGAAGTTGGCAAAACTTTAACTATTGGAAAACATGGGCATGTAAATGCTGAAATTAAAGCAAGAATCGTAAGAATTGTAGGTAAAGTTGAAGGAAATGTTGAAGCAGGATACAAAGTAGAAATTGTACCCAATGGGCATTTAACAGGAAATATAAAAGCTCCTAAAATTGTAATTGCAGAGGGAGCTATATTCAAAGGAAACGTTGATATGAAAATCAACGAACAAGTAATTACTCCCACTGAAATTACTACTCCATCCTTAGAAAAAGGAAAAGAAGAAAAAGCTACCAAATAATGGAATCATCTAAAAATTGGATTTTAATCCTTCATAAGGAGCCTCTTTCTCCCTATAAAAATATGGCAATAGATGAATATTTGATGAAAAATTGTGAAAAAGAGAAGAATAAAACTTTCCTAAGGTTTTACAGTTGGAATCCACCATCGATTTCAATAGGAAGATCGCAAAAAGCTAAAAGAGTTGTTAACCATGAACTTCTTAAAGAAAAAGGGATTGGATTTGTCAGGAGACCAACCGGAGGGAAAGCCGTTTTACACTATGAAGAACTAACATATTCAATAGCATCTTCTGATGAATTATTTATTAATTCTCCTTCGGTAAGAACTGTTTACAATCAGCTTGCAAAAGCCCTTTTGAAAGGATTACTAAATTTAGGGATTGAAGCAGAAATAGTTAGTAAAGATCCGAAAGGCCTGGTCAGAACTAATCTTCCCTGCTTTTCCTACCCTACCAGAGATGAAATTGAGGTAAAAGGGAAAAAAATAATAGGTAGTGCCCAAAAAAGATCAAAAAATGCAATTCTTCAGCATGGTTCCATCCCAATAAAAGATTATAGGGAACTCTATGCGGAGTTAACTTTCGTGGATAAGGAGATACTTTTTAATTCAATGACTACAATTGAACTTGAAACAGGAGAAACAAATTGGAATAAAATATCAAAAGCTTTTATAAAAGGTTTTCAAGAGGAGTTTAGTATAAATTTTGAAAAGTATGATTTTAGTAAAAATGAAAAAATTGAAATTGAAAAATTGGTTAAAAACAAGTATTTTACTGATACTTGGAATTTTGAGCTTTAAGCTCTACTCGGTTGAATATTATGTCCAAGTTCATAAGATATCTCAAAGAGAGATAGATTCTTTTGAAGCTTACTTAAGAAATTTAAAAAAAATTGGAATAAACGGGGCTTTTATAAAAGTGTTTCAAAATAAAAATGATAGATTTCACAATATATTGCCAATAAAAAAGAAAGTTGGTGTTTACTTTAACAATGAAAGTAATATTCCCGTAGTAAACCCTATTGCAAACAATTTAAACTCTCCTTTTAAACTTTTTTTCTGGATGAGTTCAAGGTGGATGGACTGGATAAAAGGCCCTAAATACGGAAAATATTTAATATTGCAAAATGAAGATAATAAGAAAACAATAATAAACACCTTTTCTGAGCTTTCAAAGATAAGTTCAAATGGAATTTTAATTCAGGATGATTTAGTTATAAAAAAGGCGGAAGAGAAAGCATTCGGACTAAAAAACAAAGAATTAATTGTCGAAAAATATATTTCCGAGGTAAAAAAGAAGATGGGAGATAAAAGTCTAATTATCAATGTTTACTATGAAGTTCCCATAAACAAAAAAATTGGTATAAGTTGGTACGGGCAAAGTATTGAAGGGTTGTTAAATTCAGGGGCTGATTATGTGGCAATAATGTTATATCATAGACAAATAAAGAAAGAATTAAAATTTAAAAATAAAAAACTTTTTTCTTATATAAAAAAAATTGTTAAAAACTTAATGCCGTATTCGGATAGAACATTTATTAAATTGCAAATAAAGGATTTTAAATCCTTGAACTCTATCCCCCAAAAAGAACTCTTAAAAATAGTCAAACTAATACCTTCAAGATTTAAAGGTATTGTATTTACTCCCATAACAACAAACAAAAGAAATTTTAGCTATTTAAGTCAGCTATTACCAAAAATTAAATCAGAACAAAAGTAAAAATCATTATTGACTATAAAACTTTTTATTATTATTATATACGATGAATATAAGTTCTATATTAATCACTGGTGGTTATGGATTTATAGGCTCAAATTTTATAAGATTTTTGAGAAAAAAACTACCAAATGTAAAAATTTACAATTTGGACAAACTTACCTATGCTGCAAATATTGAAAACTTAAAGGATTTTGAAGAAGATAAAAATTATATTTTCGTAAGAGGAGATATTAAAGACAAGTCAATTCTTGAAATTCTTTATCCGAAAGTTGATGCTATCGTTCATTTTGCTGCTGAAACTCATGTTGACAGATCAATCATAGCTCCCGGAGAATTTATAATGACAGAAGTTTACGGAACATTTAACCTTCTTGAAACTATGAAAAATTTTAATAATATAAAGCTCTTTTTACACATTTCAACCGATGAAATTTATGGTAGTATTGAGAGAGGAAGTTTTAAAGAAAACTCTCCGTTAAATCCCTCTTCACCCTACTCTGCAAGTAAAACGGGAGCTGATAGACTCGCTTATTCGTACTTTAAAACATTCGGAGTACCTGTTATTATTGCCAGACCTTCAAATAATTATGGTCCATACCAGCATGTTGAAAAATTTATCCCTTTATTCATTACGAATGCACTTGACAACAAGGAACTTCCGCTTTACGGGAAGGGAGAAAATGTAAGAGATTGGCTCTATGTCATTGATAACTGCGAAGCCCTCTTTTTACTCCTTGAAAGGGGGAAAATAGGAGAAGCATATAACATAGGGGCAAAAAACGAGGTTAAAAATATTGAGATTGCAAAAAAAATTCTTAATATATTAGGAAAAGATGAATCCCTGATAAGATTCGTTGAGGATAGGAAGGGACATGATCTTAGATACTCAATAGATTGGACTAAGATAAAAAAGTTAGGTTGGGGACCTAAAAAATCCTTTGATGAAGGGCTTGAAGAGACTGTCGAATGGTATAAAAATCATCGTGAATGGTGGGAAAAGGTAAAAAGAGGAGAATTTTCAAATTTTTATAAAAAGTATTATAAAAGTGAAATTCAATGAAAGTACTAATAACAGGTATAAATGGTTTTGCTGGGTATCATTTAAAGAATCTTCTCAAAAGAAAGGGTTATGAAGTATGGGGTATAGACATAAAAAGTAAAAAAAATGAGAATAAAATTATAGTAGGTGATTTGAATAATAAAGAACTTACAATTAAAACTTTAAACAGGGTAAAACCAGATATAATTTATCACCTGGCTGCCACAACATCGGTAAGAAGGTCATGGGAAATACCTTTAGAAACAATAAAAAACAATTACATGGCATCTCTTACTTTAATAGAATGGACAAGAGAGAATAATAGAAAACTTTTTATCATGGGGAGCGGAGAAATTTATGGAAATAAGAAAAAATTTCCAATAAAAGAAACTTCTTCTGTTAATCCTCTAACCCCTTATTCATTATCAAAGTACATGATAGAAAAAACAGCAATTTTTTTTTCTAAGAATTTTAATACAAAGATTTATCTTTCAAGAGCTTTTAATTTTACGGGACCCGGACAGAGAGAAGTATTTGTAATACCAGCTTTTTCAAAACAGCTTGCAGAGATGGAGATCGGTAAAAGAGAAAAAATTATAAAAGTCGGAAACCTTTCTGCAATAAGGGATTTTTTAGATGTTAGAGATACAGTTGAAGCAATATTCTTAATTACCCACAAAGGTAAACCTGGAACTCCCTATAACATTGCAAGTGGTAAATCACACAGTATAAAAAAAATTCTTACAAAGCTTTTGTCTTTGATAAACTTTAATGTAAAGATAGTGGAAAATAGCCAAGAGTTTAGAAAAAATGACATAAGAAAATTGGAAGGAGAGAATTTAAAATTAAAAAAAGCAACAGGATGGAACCCTAATTTTTCATTAGAAAAAACATTAAAAGATACTCTTGATTATTGGCGAAAAAAAGTAAGTGAAGGATAAAAAAGAGTTAAAAAGAAAGATAATTCACATATTTTTTGGATTACCTATTGTCTTATATCTTTACTTTGACTTTAAATATCTTGTTTTAATAGCATTAATTGCTTTATTTCATAATATCTTTATAGCACCATTGTATATGAAAGAACTCTTCAGAGAAAATAGAAAGCGTGATATCGGAATAATTAGCTATCCTCTCGGGGTTCTTTTTTCTCTTTTGGTTTTTAAAGATGAGCCTATATTTGCTTCTCTTTTATGGGCCTCTTTATCATTTGGAGATGGCTTTGCTGCTTTGGTAGGATCAATTTTCGGCAAACATAAAGTAATAGCAAATAAAGATAAAAGTATTGAGGGAATGCTCGCTTTTTTTCTGTCAACAACAATCTCTGGAATTTTAATATTCTTTCTTTTAATGCCAAGATTTCCCACTAATTTTCCTTTTAAAATTTACATAGTGATACTAATTGTGTTTTCTCTTTTTCTTTCATTAGTGGAAGTTTTTCCTTTCAATTTTACAGATAATATTTTTATACCTATTTTAGGTTTTATTTTTCTCTATCCTTTTAAAATTTTATTAAACACAGGAACATACAATTTGAATCTTCATTTTCAATATATTGATAAAATAACAATTTTCTTTGTTTTTGTTCTCGGAGTAGAAGCGTTTTTTCTGAAATGGTTAAATTTTAAAGGGGCTTTAACTGGCATTTTTTTTGGCATCCTTATAATTATCTTTTCTGGAACCAGTTCAATAATATTATTAATTATATTTTTTATTCTCTCCATATTAGCCACAAAATTCAAATTCTCCTATAAATTGGAAAAAAATATTGCTGAATCTAAATCTGGAATACGAGGTTTGTACAGTGTAATACCCAAAGGGATTTTGCCTGTTTTTGTTTCTTTCTTAATTTTTCTTTCAGGAAATTCAGAGTATTTTATCTTTTCATTTGTAGTAATAATTGCAACATCTACTTTTGACACAGTAAGTTCTGAAATAGGTAAAGCTCTTTCTAAAAATTCATTTTCATTATTTAAATTTAAAAAAGTAAAAAGTGGAGAAGCAGGAGCAATATCTTTTGCTGGAACTTTAGCTGGAATCATAGCTTCCTTAATAATATTTTATTCTGCTGTTTTTCTTCTTTCTTTGCAAAAAAATCTGATATTTGCTGGTTTGTTGTTAACAATTATTGCAAATCTCACAGAACCACTTTTTTATAAAATACTTTACTCTTCTCCTCTCACAAAAGCTACAACAAATTTTCTTCTCCTTACCTTTTCCCTTTTTCTTTCTCTTATAACTTACCCTTATATTACATAATACTTCTTCTTAAATACTCTTTAAACTCGAGAGGTATATCTTTTAATTTAACTCCCATTCCACTCAACATATAGGAATAAAAATGAGAAGGATACTTTATACTCCACCTTACCTCACCTTTCAAGCTGTAAACTCTGTCATTATCTTCTAAAAGTATTGTAATCTCTCTTCCTGAAGGAAGAATTTGAGTGGAGGCAATATGAAGCCCCCCCGATGATATGTTTGATGTGAAACCTAACCTTTCATAATTATTTTCTCCGAATTTTACCATTACTCTCTTTTTAATCCTATTTTCCCTTCTTTTTTCCATCTTCACAACCCCTTTTACAAAAATCTTATTAAATTACTATATATAATTATACGACTTTTTTTATTATTGTCAAGAGAATTTTTTTTGACAGGGAACTTTTCAAATATTGAAGCCGTTATAATTATATTAATTAAACCCAAGGAGGATAAAATGAACAAAAAACTGATAATTATAATTCTAGCGCTGATATTTTTGACGCTTTCAACTTTATCTTACGGAGAAACTCTTTTGAAATTTGACATTGTTTCAAAAGATAAGAATGAAGAAGTTAAAATCAATATGATGATTCCCTTATCAGTATTACAAAAGATAATTAAATCAGAAGATTCTTTCAGAATTAATAGAAAAATAATTGACAAGGAATCTTTAATAAAAGCTTTGGACATTTTAAAAAGTGGAGAATCATTTGAAACAGAAATCAAGAGCGAAAAAAGTGGAGAAATAGTTTTCTTGAAAATAAGGGCTATGAAGAATATAAAAATATCTAAAAGGCACAAGATAAAGAAATTGATTATAAAAATAAAAGATAATGAAGACAGTTTAGATGTAAGCGTCCCTATTTTTTTGGTAAAAATTTTCTCTTCAATTATAAAAAACAGTATTGAAAATGAGGTGGGAGAATCAAAGGTACTTTTAGATTATATTTTTTCCCCCTACAAATATGTAAATTATTTTGAAAGTAATGAAATTCCCCTTGTTGAGATAAAATCTTCGAACAATGAATATGTTAAAATTTCATTTAAGAATTAAGCAAATTTTACTATCTTTTTGAGTTCAGGATATTTACAGTATCAAGATTATAAAAATCCTTTAACAATTCATAAACTTCAGGACTATCTCTCTTTAAAAGCGAGGGATTTTCAAAGAAATATTCTGTTGCCACAGCAAAAAATTCAGCTTCATTCGTACCCGCATAGCTTCTTAAATAAGGTTTTTTTCTCACTTTTGACCATTCCTTATGAATTATCTTTCTCCATCTTTCAATTTTTGAAGGCAATATTCTCGTCATTGGTATTCCACCGGCTTCTCCATCTTCCCAATCAAAAAAATGTGCTATCTCATGATAAATAACATTATAACCATCTTTTTTATTAAAAAAGCTCTGCTTAAGACCACCTTCCGTAATAATCATAGGTCCTGTTTTGGGAGCCATTCCTGTTATGTTCCCCTTATTCATATTAAATTCATTATCTATCGTATTACTCGGATAAATAACTATGCTATCTCTGAATGGGGGTTCCCATTCCGGATGCCCGTTTAACATTGAAGCTACAGCCCCTGCTATTATAAGTTTCATACTTTCATCTATCTCTTTTCCCTCGGTCCCTTCAATTCTATAAGATGAGAAGAAAATTTTTACATCATTTTCAAATCTTTCCTTTCTTTCCCCCTTAATTGCTCTGTAAAAGCTCAAGTTTTCATTTAAAATTTTTCTCCATTTGTCAGGGAAATCCATTTTAATTGCCTTTATTCTCTTAAATTTATCTTTTAAGACAATAATGAGATAAAAAAATTCGACAAAAAAACCTAAAAGTAAAATTAAATGATTTTCAAAAATAAAAAAGAAAACAATCGTTGAAAATAAAATAATAGTAGAATTTATTATTAAAAATATCTTTTCTATTTTATATATTACTTTCATTTGTAAATTCATATAAAAAGATAGAAACCGAAACAGATAAGTTTAAAGATTCAAAATTTGTTGGAGATTCAATTTTAACTGAAAAATCACAGTATTTTTTAGGTTCAGAAGAGATACCTTTATCTTCACTTCCGAAAAGTAGGACAAACTTTCCTGCTTTTTTAAAATTCTTTATACTTTCGCTTCCATTACTTTCAGCACAAACTATTTTAAATCCTTTATCTTTAGCAAGCCTTAAAAAAGAAGGTATGCTCTTTACCCTATAAGGCTGAACATATGTAATAGCCCCGGCTGAACTTTTGGAGACAGCATCTCCAATGGCTGTTACTCTTTTAGAAGGAAGAACTATAGTATCAATACCAAAAAACCAGGCACTTCTTATAACTGCTCCCAGGTTTCGAGGATCCTGAATACCATCAAATGTAATTATTAAGTGTGTGTCTTCCAATTTTTTTAATAATTCTTTTTCACTTTTCAAAGAAACCAAATTTACCTCTGCAATAATTCCTTGAGAGTTTTTATACTTTGAAAAAAAAC
Organism: uncultured Clostridia bacterium; assembly: GCA_964634755.1. Classification (GTDB taxonomy): domain Bacteria; phylum Acidobacteriota; class Aminicenantia; order JAMOAD01; family JAMOAD01; genus JALXDT01. Next base: position 6,939 of record CAZWJH010000036.1, on the reverse strand, counting down.
TCTGCCTTACCCTTTGAATGTGAATATTAAACTTTTTTGCTTCTTTGATTATCTCAAAAACTTTTGAATTTAGTTTTTTATCATTTTTGATAATAATTTTGTGAATTTTTTGAGGACTCTTTTTTATAAATTCATAAACAGGATTTATCCCTTTAATAATCTCCATCTCTTTTCCTTAAAAAAAGTGGTACTATAAATGTGATTAAAAAAAGCAAAATTACAAAAATTTTAAAAATAAATATCTTTCCTAAAGAAAGAAAGATTGTTGAGATACCAGAAATAAGAACAAGAAAACCAAAAAAATAAGTTGTATTAACAACTCCGAACCTCTTTCTTATATAAAAGGAAAGGTGATGCGGAGAACCTTTCCAAGGAGGAATTCCAAAGTATACCCTTCTTAAAATTGTAAAAACTAATTCTGCAAGAGGGATAAATAAAATAATCAAAGGGTTTATTACGGAAATTTTGTTTAAATAAGAATAATCAATGGCAAATGATAAAACAGCAATAATATAACCCAATAGCATACTTCCGGAGTCCCCTAAAAAAATCTCGGCTTTGGGAAAATTATGATAGAGAAAAGATAAAAGTGCTCCTAAGGTTGCAGTTGAAATTAACATTAAAGAAAAACTGTTTTCAAGAGAGGAGTAAAAGATAAAAAAAATCATAGTCACGATTGCAACCATTGTTGCAAGCCCATTCATAACATCCAAAAAATTAAATGCATTGATAATTGTAAGGAGCCAAAAAAATGTTAAAATGTAATTTACATAATCAGGAAATAAAACTATTTTTATATAAATTCCTCCTCTTATAACAATTAACACTGCAAGGCTTTGGAGAAGAAATTTTAATCCGGGACTCATTGCTTTTAAATCATCAACAAAGCCAATCATTACTATCATAGTAGCACCTAAAAAGAAAGCTGCCACAAATTTATTAAAAGGAATGAGAATACTGACTGAGAATAGAATGGCCATATAAACAGCCATTCCTCCCATATATGGTGTGGGTTTCTCATGCTTTTTTAATTTATTATCCGGAATATCCAAAATATTAAGCTCTAATGCGGCTTTTTTCATAAGAGGGATTAGATAAGAAGCAAGGAAAAAAGCAAGAAGAGAAGATAATAAAATATTAATCAGGATACCTTTGTCCATATCTTTCTCCTCTTCAAAAGAGCTTTTTTAAAGATTGGATAAGATTTTATAATCTGCTTAAAAATAGAAGGTTTAATCATAATAATAAATAAATATACTATATCTCTTGTGATAATGAAAGGAAGATGAAGAATAACTTGTGATATTCTTGCATTTTTTATTAAGGTAAGATAGCGATTTTTTATTATGTGATATTGAATAAAGGAAGATCTCTTAAATGTAAGAAAAATTTTACCTTTTTGAGCAAGGGATCCTGATCTATAATGATATGCAACAGCATTATCAACATAGACTCCCTTCCATCCTAAAATATTGGCTCTCCAACCAAGATCAATATCATCAAAAAACATAAAAAAGTCCTCATCAAAATACTCATCATCTATTTTAATTTTCTCAAGCATCTCTTTTTTGTAAAAAGCGACAGCTCCGCAAACTGAGAATATTCTTTTCTCTCTTTTAATATATTCCGAATCCATCTTATTGTAATCCCTTTCAACAGGATAAAGAGAAAGTGAAAGAAACTGTCCTGTTGAATCAATAGTCTTACCATCAAATCTTAATATTTTTCCGGAAACAAAACCTATTTTCTTATTAAAAAAACCTTTAAGTGCATTTTCAAGAAAATTATCTGACAAATAAACATCCTGATTTAAAACAAGAATAAACTCTCCTGAGGCTTCCCTTATTCCCTTGTTAACAGCAACAGTGTAGCCATAATTTTTATTTAATACTAAAAGCTTTAATGAAAAAGAGAGCTCTTTTGTTTTATCTTTAATAATTTCAAGAGTTTTGTCTTTTGAATTATTATCTATAATAATCACTTCAAAATCCTGATAAGTTTGTTTGTCAATCGAATCAAGAAGTTTTTCAATAAACTTCTCTCCATAAAAAGTGACAATTATAATTGAAACCATCAAAAAGACTTTCCTATTCTAAAATAATACCTTGGTTTTAGTTTTTGAACATTATTGTTGGATATAGCCACTCCTCCAGTTAAAGTAAACTTAAAAGATGACCATAAAATCATATCAAAGGAAAGTTCTACTCCCACACTCAAAGGATATTCCACACTCTCTCCCGTAAGCTCAAGTCTTGAAAAATCAACAAACATTGAACTATAAATTTGAGAAAGAAAAATTGAGTAAAAGCCCAACCCTCTTTCAACCACAGCAATTGGATTTCTAACTTCAAAGTTTAAAGTAAAGATTCTGTCCCCTATAAAAGATGTTGAAGAATATGCCCTTTGAAGGGAAACAGAGGGGGATGATATTGAAGGATAATCATAATAGCTATCTTCTCCTCCTACAAAATGGACAAGTTTGATATCCCCGAATGAATAATAAAACCCTGTTTTAAAAGCAATTATTTGACTTTTATACAGTCCTCTTAAATACGCTCTTAAATCAAAAAATAATTCGGAAACATTATACTCACTTCCGATGGCTCTAATATTTTTTCTAAAACCGCCCGAAAGCAGGAATCCATCCTCTCTGCTTATTGAAAGAGGATATTCATTGGAAGAATCAAAATTAATATTAAACTCTATCCCTGCCAAACGGTATCCACGGGGAGTTCCAGTAATAGAATTTAGTGAATAATAAAGAGAAGTAAACAGATTATTGTAATAATCTCCGTAAGAAAAATATGTACCTATCTTTATTTCTCTATCCGTATAATTACCATAATAGGAATTGTTTGAAAATATATTTTTTACATATATATGTAAAGGCAAGTACCAAAAATAGTGAGATAGAGAAAATTCACTTGAAGGATACTTTGAAGCTTTATAATTATAGTACAAAGCTCCGTAAAATGAATTCCTCTGGTAAGGATCCATGCTAAGTGTCATTCCTCCCAAAAGGTACCTTCCGTCAGTTTTCATATAGTATGGTAGCCAAAAGGTTGGTTTTAAGAATTTTAAAAGATTTGCAGTTTTATAATTATTTTTTTCAAATTTATCTTCCAATTTGTGCTCCTGCTTTGAAAAAATTTTCTCAACTGAATTAAAATCAACCTCTTTACCCTCGTTTATTTTATCTTTTAAAATTTCAATACCATTTTTATATAAAGATAAATAGTAAATAGAATTTTCCGTAATAGAAAAGCTTCTCAGATCTATAAATGGTTTTATAATCTCTTTTACTTTTTCTTCCTTTAGATCAAAATAATAAAGAGCTTTATCCTTTATTCCTACGGATACAAAAAAAAGTTTATCATTATAAATTTTCAAATACCTTTCAATATTTTTGTCAAAGGTGAGCCTTTTCAGTAATTTATCATTAACATTATAACAATAAACATCCCATTCACCCCCATTGTGACCAGCAAAATATATTCTATTATTATTTTTATCAAAAACAGGAAATGAAATTTGAGTAAATTCAAAGAGCTTATTTTTTTCCTCTTTCTTTTCATAATCATAAACAATCAAAGATGATTTACTATCAGCTTTTTTAACAGCAAGAAGATAATTATCTATGAAAGGTGTCGGGAAAAAGAGAGATTTTCCCTTGGATAATCTCCTAACTTTTTTCTTTTCAATATCATAAGAGTACAAATCACTAACAAAATAATAATTTTTGTACTTATTAACAGCTGAAAAATAAAGGATATTTTTATCTTCTGAAAGGGCTAAACTGTTTAGAGCGTAAATACTAAAAAGTTTTTCCTCTTCTTTTTTCTTAATAGAATATTTCGCAATATAAGGCATTTCAAAAGGAGTAATTCTGTAATAATAAAAATTTTCCTCTCCATCAAAATTTAAAAAATATTTCCAAAAACCGCTTTCAGTAATCCTTTCTGAGGATATTTTTTTATCTTTAAAAAGAGCTTTATAATACCTCTTCATATCCGAATAATGAGATTTAGGAAATTTTCCTGTTATCTTTTTTATAGAGAAAGATGGGCTGTAAATTATGGGCTCCTTTGAAGATTTTTCTATTGATTGTACAATTTTATTCCAGCCATATTTGTTGCTTATATAATCAGTCAAATATGAGCCATAGATATAAATAATCTCGGGACCCGGAAAAAGTGATGTAACTCCACAAATTCTATCAAAAGTCGGGAAATTATTAAAAACTGCATTGTTTTTTATATAAGAAAGATAATCTGATGAATTTAATCTTCCTCTTCCACTTTTCAAACTTTCAGTATAAACCGCTATCCCCTCCATCAAAAACAGAGGAGTTGAAAGTTCAGGGAAAGTTATGGTAAAAGGTGCTCTTCCGAAAATTTTTCTCAATATCTTTGTTAATTTTCTTCCTTGATCAAGATGAAATATATGCGCTAATTCGTGTGTTAACACAAGGTTAAGCCAATCATCATAATTGGATATTGTAGAGTTTGAAAAAGGGAGAAAAAGGATAATACCAATCCAATTATAGGGAGATACAGTAGCAAAGCCATTAGGAAAATCATAATTATCATAAATAGAAATAATTATTTTATCTTTTGGTTTCCATTTAAAAAAAGATGAAAGCTCTCTGTATTTTTTTTCAGCTATAATTTTAACCTTTGAAGCTTCCTTTTCCTTCCCTTTGGGAAATAGGATTTCAAAGTGAGGGGATCTTAATTCATAAATCTTTTGAGTGGGATTTATTTCAAGAAAGGAATAGTTTTGACCAAAGCTCCAAAAGGTCAAAATAAAGAAAAAAATGCTCCCTACTATCTTTTTTACCATTTTATAATTATAACATAAAAAACATTCCTTCATAGTATAATAAATACTTACTCAAAAATATTAAATCTAATATTTGTTCATCCTTTTTCTTTTATTTTATTTGTTTTAAAAAGATTTTTTACAATAAATTAATAAAATAAAAATTCTTACCAAGAAGTTAAAATAATAATTTTAAAAAACTAAAAAGAGTTCATAATTAATATTTATTACAAAATAATTCAAAGAGAAATTTCTAAATTTAAATTCATCTTAAAAAGTTTCTTTATTTTTTCTCTTCTCCATTTAATCATCTTCTCAAAATGTTCTTTTTTTATATATTCTTTTGGTAAAATATATGTTTCAATAAGCTTTTCTTTATCACCAGTAAAATAATTTTCAGGATAAGTTGCACTTTTTCTAATATTATCAGTAGCAAATACCACATATTTATTAAATATAGTATCTACTAAAGGTCTTAATTCCTCAGGTAATTCTTCTTTTTTACTAATAGGGAAAATATGATCTACATGAAGTCTATTTTTTTCGTATAATGGGTTCCAGTTATTTCTTTGTAACAAACTGAAAGTTAATATAGGGTCAGAATTAAGAGAAATATCATCAATAGTAATTTTAACTCCCTTCTTTTCTAAATGTTCTTTTATTTTTTCTAATGGGAATTTACCTTTTGATTCTTCTTGGGAAATTATCTCTACAATTTTATTAAGATGACTGTCGGACCGTAAGTTACTATTATACACTATAATAAGGATATATTCTAATATATTGGGTTGTATTGATAAATCCTCAATTTTTTTCAATTTATTTTTATTTTTAAAAAAATAATATATTACGGGTATAATAAAATTATATTTTCTATAAATTCTATCATACCGAGCAGTAAGCTTAATAATTTTATCATGAAATTGCTTTACAATTGATTCAAACTGTTCATAATTATTTTTTAATTTCTCAATATTTTCTTTAATCTTACAAATTTTTGTATTTGCTGGAAGATCTGAAACTATTATTAGTGTTTTAAGTAATAAATCTTTGTTTATTGAAGTTTCTTCTGACAATTTCTCAAAATTTTTTCCACCATCTTTCCATTCTAATTTCAATGTAGAAAAAATTAAATCAGATTTAGTCAAAGGAAGCCCTCCTTGATTAAATCTGACAAAAATTTCTAAAACCTCTTCATCAAAATCCTTATTCTCTATTAGCTCGTACTTAAAAATACGTGAATCGTGGCGAAAAAACAAGGAAGTAGAAATAGTTTCAGAAATATAATTGTAAATATCATTATATTCTTGCGAAGATAATTTTCTCACTGGTTTTATTAATTCTTCTAATTCAGAAAGCACTACTTTTCGCTGCTGAATCTTTTTTTGTGGGGAGATATTTGCAATTTTTTCCGCAATATCTATAATTTTACTAAAACGAATATATAATGCATCATCATTTTTCACATAGACTACTTTTTCATCACTTTTAAATAATCTAAAACTAATTTCAGACATTTCCTTACTTTTAAAAAAAAACCGAACATCATGGTATAAATGTTTTCCATAAAGAGAACCATCTTTTACTCCTAAATATAGTGATTGTAATCTCTGGTGTCCATCAAGAACTAAAATTTGTTTTTCCTGAATTTCTACATCATAGTCCTCAAAATTAGTATTTTTATTTATATTCTCAAAAAATTTTCTTCCAAAAATTTTAGTATTACTATTATTTGGTTTTTCATAAAGCAAGAATATCCCTATAGGGAATCTTCTAATGACTGAATCAAATAACTTAGTTATTTTTTCTTCATCTTTTAACCAAACAAATGGTCTTTGTACCATTGGCAAAAGGATGTTTCCCTTATCCATTTCAATTACAAAACTCATTATACTTGGATTACTTGATAACATTTCTTCTTACCTCTCCTTACTTTATTTAATTTTTATTTCTTTAATATTTCTCTTAAATTTCTCTCTATCATAATGATTAATATTATATCTCTCTTTATATCCTAAATATACAAGAATCAAAGCTACATGTCAAATATTCTACACGTAAACTCATTACTGTCCCGAAAAATTTTGTGCTTGAAAAGGGTAATAAAATCAAGTATTT
>CAZWJH010000035.1:0-22754 GCA_964634755.1 uncultured Clostridia bacterium | reverse complement strand
AAGGATTTCCTTAAGTCTTTCTATTACTTTTTCCTTAGTAATCATTTTTCCTCCTTTTTAATTTTGCTCTTAAGTTCTTTTTCATGTCTTTTCAAGTATCGACCACTCTTAAATCCATATTTTGAATGTGGAAACTCTGTGGCAGCTTTTTTAAAATATTCGAGGGCAAGTTCATATCTTTTTGTTTTTTGATAAAGTTTTGCAAGATACCAGTAAACTTTATCCATGTATGAATAATTGGGATATTTTGTCATTAGTTGTTTAAATCTTCTTTCTGATGCAACATATGCTTTTGTCCTGTAGTAAAAGTGAGCAATAAGAAAAATACTTTCTGCAGCATTATCTTCACACTTTTTCAAATACTTTTTTCCATCCTTTGCTTGAGGTGTAAGCGGGTAGGTGGAAATCAATCTTTTAAATTCCTTTATAGCAGAATAAGTATTATCCTGGTCCCTTCCCGGTTTTCTCATCATTTTGTAGTAGCAAAAAGCAATTAAAAACTGTGCCTGTGGTGCAAGCGGGTGGGAAGGATAAGTCGCTACAAAATCTCTGAATTCCTGAATGGCGAGAAGATAATTATCAAATCCTTTTTGCCTGTAATAAGTGTAACCAATTTGGTATTTTGCTTCAGGAGTATAACTTGAGTTTGGGAAAAGTTGGACTATTTCTCTGAAATACTTTCTTGCTTTCTCTGGATGTTTTTTACTAATTTTAAAAGCTTTTTCAAAAAGTGTTTTTGGTGTTGCTTCTTTGTTTATGACAATTTCATCCTTTTTACTTCCGCACCCTGTAAAAAATAGTGAAAACAAAGATATCGATAAAACTAAAATAATTACTTTTCTTTTCATCCTAAAATCTCCTTCATTTTTTTTACTGTTTCCGTGGGATTTTTGCTTTTAAAAACATAACTTCCCGCAACAAAAATATCAACCCCAGCTTCTTTTAAGCTTTCAAGATTATCTCCCTTTACTCCGCCATCCACTTCAATAAGCGTATTGTATCCATTTCTATCTATTATAGTTCTCATCTTTTTTATCTTATCCAAAACAGAGGGAATAAAACTCTGTCCTCCGTAACCCGGAGAAACACTCATAAGAAGAACAAAATCTATATATGGTAAAGCATCCAATACTGAAGAAATCGGTGTTAATGGATTTAATGCTATTCCTGCCTTTAACCCACTTTCTTTAATTTTGGAGATCGTCCTAAAAGGGGTATGGGCTGTTTCAAAGTGAAATGAAATCATATCTGCTCCGGCTTTAACAAATGAATCTATATTTTCATCAGGGTTTGTTACCATTAAATGAACATCAAGAGTTAGTTCAGTGATTTTTCTTATTGATTTAACAACAGAAGGTCCTATTGTAATCTGAGGGACAAAGTGTCCATCCATTATGTCAAGGTGAAGTATATCCGCTCCACCCTCTTCAACTTTTTTAATTTCTTCTCCGAGTCTGGAGAAATCAGCTGATAAAATTGAAGGTGCTATCATTTTACCACATCCAGAATTATAATATTTCCTCTTTTTATTTTATATCCTGAAAGAGGCGTTTGTCTGACTATTGTGCCTCGCGGAATTCCTTCATACTGGACCTCTCTTATACCTTCTATTTTTAATCCGTATTTATCAAAAATTGTTAAGACATCTGCAATATTTTTTCCTATGAGATCAGGCATTATGTAAGCAAGAGTACGAGGTCCACTTGAGACAAGTACATCAATCCCGCTTTTTTTGAATGTTTCTGTTCCGGGAGGAGGATTTTGCGCTATTATGTCCTGAGATTGGAATTTATAATGAATGGATGAAATCCTTTTGATTTTAAGTGTATACTGTTCCAGTTCCATTTGAGCAGCTCTTAGATTTTTTTGAATAAGATCCGGAACCTTAACTCTCTCTCCTCCACTGCTTATATCAACAATTATAAAGTGTCTTTTTTTTATTTTTTCTCCTGGCGCAGGATATTGATTTACTATTGTTCCTTCCGGATAGTCTATACTAAAAACTTCTCTTCTTTTTTTCAAATAAAGTTCTTTCTTAGTGAGAATTTTAATTGCTTCCTCTTCTGTTTTCCCTCTTAGATCAGGTACTCTATAAGTTTCTCCCTTTATAAGCATAAACATTGTTATAAAAGCTGAAAATAGAAAGATAAAAATATAGAGTGATGTCCATAGGGAAAATTTAAGAAAATTTTTTAAAATTTTGCTTTTCATAACTTTGATTTATAACATAAATAACCTTTTATATCAAGGATGCTCTAATGAGAGCTTGTTTAAGTATTGCTCCCATTTTTTGTATTCTTCCTGTTTATTTCTTTTAATTAATCCTCTCATGTAAATATTTATTTTCCTTAACAGTTCTTTTTTTGCCAGTTCCATTTTTCCTCCTTGAAAGAACTTTTCTTCGATAAGTTTTTTTAACCCTTCTATTCTGAATATTTCTATTTGTCCGTATTTTTCCGAAAGTTGTGGCCAATTTCCTGCCCTTTTTATGGTTAAAAGAGTGTTTATATATCCTATCTCATACTTTGACAAAATTCTAAGCCATAGCTCATAATCTTCTGCTATTTCAAGATCTTCTCTGAATCCCCCGAATTCTTCAAAAAGGCTTCTTTCCATCATTACGGTTGAAGGTCCTACAATGCATTTTTTTAAAGCATCTTTGAAAATATCCCCTTCTCTTTTATGCTTTTGCTTTTTTTGGCTTATTAATTTCCCGTTTTTTACCCATAATTCCTTTGTGTGTGAGATTCTAAAAGAGTTTTTTTTCATAAAGGAGAGCTGTATTTCAAGCTTTTTAAGATTCCACATATCATCCGAGTCAAGAAAAGCTATGTACTCTCCTCTTGCTATTTCAACTCCTCTGTTTCTTACAAATCCCGGTTTCCCACTATGCTCTATCCTTATATATTTTGCTCCACTTGATAGAGAAAACCATTCTATTCTTTGATCTTTAGAACCATCATCTATGACTATTAATTCAAAATCTTTAAATGTTTGTCTTAAAACAGACTCAACCGCTTCAATAAACCTCTCATATCTTTCAAATACAGGGATAATTACTGAAACGATAGTTGTTTTCATTTAAAAAATTATAACATATTACCCCAATCGTTTGACAAACAAAGTTAAAATTCTTATAGTTAAATATAAGAAGGAGATTTTAAGATGGTAAAGAAAAAAAGCTGGGTTGAAAAGCTTAATGATAGTAAAGATCTTCCTAAAGTAGTTCCAATAAGCGGTAAAATGATTGGTAAATGGGGTACAAAAACAGGAGATACTCTTGTCATTCCTTCTCCACTTGAAGTTGATTCTATCATGAGAAAAGTTCCGTATGGAAAACTTATTACGATAAACATAATTAGAAAGATAGTAGCAGAAAAACATGGAGCTACAATTGGATGTCCGATAACTACCGGAATTTTTGCAAAAATTTCTGCCTTTGCTGCTGAGGAAAAGAGAGAAAAAGGTGAAAAAAACATAATTCCTTATTGGAGGACACTAAAAGAAGGTGGTGTTCTAAATGAAAAATTTCCGGGAGGAGTTGAGAATCAAAAAAAGCTCCTTGAAAGAGAAGGGTTCAAAATTATTAAAAAGGGAAAAAAGTATAAAGTTGATAATTATGAAAAATATCTTTTTGAAAATTTTTAATAGAGGAAAATTTTTTCTTGTTATTGGATAATCTGTTTTTTGCATAGAAAACAATAAGGAGGCTTTAATGGAGGAGATTAAGCAAGAAAAGAGAAAAACAATTTCAAGAAGAAAATTTATTGAGAATGTGGCAATCGGAGGAGCTCTTTTTCTTTTTAAAGGAGTTGGTATGGTTTCCCTGTCCTTTGGAGAAGATGGCTCTTATTCTATGATAATAGTTGAATATGAAAAATGTGCTGGATGTAGAACCTGTGAGACCGTATGCTCTGCTTCAAATCATCCGATTAGGATTGCAGGTAAAGAGTATCCAGGTCTTGGTGACCCCTCCCTTGCAAATATAAAGGTTTATTCTTATAATCCTGATACTTTTGTACCAAATGTTTGTCAATTCTGTACAGATTCTCCATGTGTTAATACATGCCCTTCTCCTATTAATAAGAGAACAGGTAAAAAAGCGCTTTCGAGAGATGCTGTATTGGGTAATATTGTTTATGACCCTACCGTATGTATGCATTGTGGAAATTGTGCGAGGGCATGTAAAGAGAAGAGCGCAGGAGTTATCATTTTTGATGAAGTAAACAGAAGACCTACCGGTATGTGTAATTTGTGCGGAGGAGATCCACAGTGTGTAAAATATTGCCCTTACGGAGCTTTGCATTTTGTAAAGGGGAAGATTGATAAGAGGAGGTTTTATAAGATGAAACCTGATAAAATTGCTGAAATTTTGGCTAAAGAATGGTACAAAGGCAAAGGAGGTAAGGTGCAATGAAAATAAAAGGATATCACAGTATTTTTCTTGATATAAATCTTACCACAGGTAAAATTGAGAAAATGCCTGTGAGTGAAAATTTAATAGTGAACTATTTGGGAGGCAGAGGATTCGGCGCAAAAATTCTATATGATAATCTTAAACCCGGTACAGATCCATACGGAGAGGATAATCTTCTTATGTTTATGGCAGGTCCTCTTTCTGGTTTTCCTGTTCCTTCCGCTTCAAGATTAACGGTTATTACAAAATCCCCTCATACATCTCCGGTAAAGAAAAAATATACCCATTCATCCACTCTGAGTTATTCCAGTGTGGGAGGTTTTTTTGCTCCTGAAATAAAATTTGCCGGTTATGATGGAATTATTATAAGGGGAAAATCTCCATATCCTGTTTATATTTACATAAAGAATGATAAAATCGAAATAAAGGATGCAAGAAAGTTCTGGGGAATGGGAACAAATGAGTTTGATAAAAGAATAAAAGAAGAGCTTGATGATAAAAAATTTCAGGTGATTTACATAGGACCTTCGGGTGAAAATTTGGTTGAATACTCAAGCGTTTTACACACAGCTTCAAGAGCTGCGGGGAGAGGAGGTGTTGGTGCTGTTATGGGTTCCAAAAAGCTTAAAGCAATTGCAGTAAGAGGAACAAAAATACCTCCGGTCAGCAATCATAAAGATTTTGTGGAATTACTTGAAAAGCACAGAAAGATTTTCAGAAACTCAGGACAGACACTTAATTGGAGGCTCAATGGGACAGCAGGAGCTTTGGTTTCATCAAGTAGAAGAGGTTCTCAGGCAGTAAAAAACTACAGGGAGGGGACATTTAAGGAGATAGATAAAATAGGTGCTGAAGCCGCTCGAAAAAAGTACTGGGTCAAAAATTATGCCTGCTACACCTGCATGCTTGCCTGTAAAAAGAGCGGGGTTATTACCGACGGACCTTATGCAGGAATTTCCCACGATGGGCCTGAATATGAAACAGGGACAATGTTAGGAGCAAATCTGTTGGTGTCTGATCTTGCTGGACTTTTAAAGGAGATCTTTGATGCTGACGATTATGGAGTAGATGCGATTTCAATAGGAAACACAATAGGGTTTTTAATGGAGGCTTATGAAAAAGGGTTAATTGACATAAAATTTCTTGATGGAATTGATCTTAAATGGGGAAATGTTGATGCTATTTTGAAAATGATGAAAAAGATTGTTTATAAGGATGGTGTGGGTGTTTATGTTTCAAGGGGAGTTAAATTCTTGTCGGAAAAAATCGGAAAAGGCTCTTCTGAATTTGCAATTCATGTAAAAGGACATGAGCTTGCTGCCTGGAATGTTCATGTAAGCCCAAGAACAGGTATAAGTTATGCCACTTCCAACAGAGGAGCTTGTCATCTTAATGGAGGAAACAAGAGAAGCCAGGACAGAGGAGCACTTCTTGATTCTTTAGGTATCTGCAGATTCGCATTTTTCGGATATAAAAATGATGGTATGAGAAACTTTATAAATGCAATAACCGGCATAGGTTATACTGAAGCGGATTTTCTCAAGGTAGGTGAAAGAATATTCAATACTGAAAAGATGTTTAATGTAAGGGAAGGGTTTGATATAAGAGATGATGTTTTACCAGAAAGATTTTTCAAAGAGCCACTTTCCTATGGTGCAGGAAAAGGAAAAGTTCTTACAAAAGAAGGATTTTACGGAAAGCTTTTACACAATTATTACATAGAAAGAGGCTGGGATCCCAAAACAAGCATACCTACAAAGGCAAAGTTAAAGGAGTTGGAGATAAGCTAACTTTCTTTTGCTACAGCCCTTACAAGAGAATATAAATTTAGCATAAATGTTTCCATGGGTTGATCTATTGCATCCTCTTTTTTGAAGATTTTAAGAAGAAAATTTTTTACTATTGAATCTTCATTATCTCCCTCTAATAGGAGTTCTTTTATTTTTTCTCCGGTTTCCACTGTTTTTTCATATGATTTTTTTAGAAATTTTTTTGCCTTTTTACCTTCAACCGCTTTGTTATGGGGTAATGCTAAAATATTAACTTCGAGTTCACTTAATCTTTTAAGTGATTTTATGTAGGTTGAGTAGCTTGAGAAAAAAAGCGGTTTTATTTTGCCATTTTTTTCGAAAATCCCAACAGCATCCCCGGGAAAGAGTATTTTTTTTTCTTTATCATGAAATGAAATTGAGCACTTTGTATGTCCGGGAGTTTCAAGGATAGTAAATTCAAAATTTCCATTTGAAATTGAATCTCCTTCCTTTAAAATTTTATCAACTTTCAATGTTTCGTAATTATCATGTTTAAACTCTTTTCCTGCCTCAGCTCTGTTCATCTCCTTTATAAAAGCTCTTGCCTTTTTCTTTGAAAAGATGGAAGCGGCTCTCTCTGATGCCCAAACCTCGATTTTAGGGAACAACACTTTTAACATTGGTATTCCCCCACAGTGGTCATAATGGGAATGGGTTAATAAAACATAATCCAAATTTTCTCCCTCTTTGAGATTTTTCTCTAAAAAATCTTTTAATTTTTCAGTTCTATTCAAAGTGGCACTATCAACTAAAATATTTTTTTTACCTTTTAAAAGATAAAAGGAAAAGGAGCTATCTCCTCCGTAATAAAAGTCTTTTATTATTTCTCTTTCCATTTCTTACTCCTTCTTCAGAATAATAAAGAATCTTCGTAAATTCTGTATTGAATAGCCTCTGCAATGTGAGACTCTTCAATTTTATCCATACCTTCAAGATCAGCGATTGTTCTTGAAAGTTTTAATATTTTATCATAAGATCTTGCGGAAAGTTTGAATTTTTCTACGGAAAAATCAAGAAGTTTTTGTGATGAAGTGTTTAAATCAATATATTCCTTTATCTCTTTTTTGTTCATATCAGAATTTGTTTTAAGGGATGTCCCAAATCTTTCTCTTTGGGTTTCTCTTGCGGATTCCACTCTTTTTCTTATTTCAGAAGAACTCTCTCTTTTTTTCTCTGAGCGTATTTCATTAATTGGCACACGAGGGACTTCCACTATTATATCCATTCTATCCAAAAGTGGTTTTGAAAGTCTTGTGTAATATCTTTTTCTTATGTAATGGGGGCATTCCTCTCCTGAAACAGTATCAGTACAGGGGTTCATTGCACCTATTAAGATAAAATTTGCGGGAAATACAACACTTGATGATGCTCTTACAATTTGCACCTTTTTGTCTTCCAATGGCTGTCTTAAAACCTCAAGAGCACTCCTTTTGAATTCAGGGAATTCATCAAGGAACAGAACCCCATTGTGAGCAAGACTTACTTCCCCAGGGGAAGGAGGCTGTCCTCCGCCGATAAGGCCGACATCGGAGATTGTATGATGTGGTGCCCTGAATGGTCTTCTTTTAATTACAGGCATATTTTTATCCAATTTTTTTGCGATACTGTAAATTCTTGTTGTTTCAATAATTTCTTCGGTTGTCATTTTTGGTAGGATAGTTGGAATTCTTTTTGCAAGCATTGATTTCCCTGAACCCGGAGGTCCCACCATTAAAACATTATGGCCTCCCGCAGCCGAAATTTCAAGTGCTCTTTTTACATGATACTGTCCCGCAACCTCTGAGAAATCAACATCATAATTCGGAAAGAGGTCTATTCTTTCTTCTGGAGTGTTTTTAGGATAAAATTCTCCATTTAAAAAGCTAACAACTTCTTTAATATTATTAAATGCCAATATTTTTAAATTTTCTATTAAGAGAGCTTCTTTTAAATTCTCTTTTGGTATTATCAAAATTTTTCCTTTATCTTTAGCAAAAATTGCTGCAGAAAGGATTCCGGCAACGCCTCTTAATTTCCCTTCGAGAGATAATTCTCCCATAAAAAAATAGTTATTAATATTTTCTCTTTTTATTAGTCCCTGCTCTAATAAAAGAGATATTGCAATCGGGAGATCAAAATGTGCCCCGCTCTTTTTTACACCTGCGGGTGCAAGATTTATTACTATTTTTTTTAGCCGGGGTGACCACCCATTGTTTTTTAGTACAGAGTTGACTCTATCTCTACTCTCTTTTACCATTGTCTCGGGAAGTCCAACGATATTAAATTGAGGAACTCCTTTTGAGACATCTGCTTCAATTATAACTTCTTCGGCTTCAATGCCTACAAAATAGCAGCTTAAAACGGATGAAGGCATATTACCCCCTGTAAATTATTAATTTATCTCCCGGGAATATTCGATTCCCTCTTAAATGATTCCACTGCTTAATTTTTTTAACAGGGATATTGTATTCCCTTGAAATTTTATAAAGTGTATCACCCTTTTTAACTTTATAATAAAATGATTTTTTATTGAGTTTTTTATAAACAATTCTATTTTTTCTATATGAACTTACCCTTTTATAAGAATAAGTTCCTGGCGAAGGTATAAGTAAAATTCTACCGGGTCTAATAAGGTTTGACCTCAGATTATTGTAAGTTTTAATTGATTTTACGGAAACACTATATTTTCTGGCTATTGAGTAAAGACTTTCTCCCTTTCTTATTCTATGCTCTATCCATCTTATCCTTTTTTTGACTGGTAAAGATTTTAAGGTGAAAACTTTTTCATCGGGTATTTCTGCCGGGACTTTTAATTCATAATGTTTTAAGAAATAAGGAGTTATTGGTCTTAATAACTCAGGATTGTATTTTTTTAATGTGTAATAATCAATTCCAAGCCTTTTTGCGGCAATCCTGAGATCAATGGGAGAAGGTACCAATATCTTTTTATAAGATAAAGGCTCATCTCTTTCTACCTTTATATTAAATCTTTGAGGGTCCTTTGTAATTATAACAAGAGCAATAAATGCTGGAATATAGTTTTTGGTTTCTCTCTTCAAATATCTTGTTCTTTGAAGATCCCAGAAGCTATTTCCTCTTACCCTTCTCAATGCTCTATCAACCTTTCCCTCTCCTGCATCGTAAGCTGCAAGGGCAAGATACCAATCATTGTATTTTGTATAGAGATGTTTCAATAATTTTGCTGCGGCTTCGGTTGCTTTTTCAGGGTTGTATCTTTCGTCTATCCACCAATTTACCTTTAAACCGAAAAGTAGAGCGGTACCTCTCATAAATTGCCAGAGCCCTTTTGCTCTTGCTCTTGAAACAGCCTTTATTTTAAAATTGCTTTCGAGAAGAGGTAAAACTGCAAGTTCTTCCGGGATATCATACTTTTTTAAAATTCTTAAAATCATAGGAAGATATTTACCTGATCTTTTTATTCCCGTTTCAAGAGATGCTTTTCTTTTTTCACTATACACCTTTATGAATTTTGCAACATAGCTATTCATTACAACAGGAATGCCATATTTAATCTTTTTTACCTCTTCTTCTACCTCTTTTTCAATTTTCTGAGCTTCTGTTTTTGTTATGGAGGGAAGAGAGTTATTGTTCATCAACAGGTCAGCATTATCAGGCTCTTCTATTGAATCCTCTATATCAGCCGCTTTGGTAACAATTAGATTGAAATATTCTCTGTATTTTTTGTTTAGTTTTATTTCTTCCGGAGCGTCTATAAATACATTTACAGCATCATCTAACAATGCTCTTCCTTCTTCTATTTTGCCTTCTGCGAACTGTCTCTGAGCTTTACCTAATATTTCCTTTGCATCTGAAAGCAAAACTTCTATTTCACTTTTTTCTACTTTTTCCGGTTCTAATTTGACTTCTTTTAAATAATTGCAGCTACTCAAAAAAAGAAAAAGGAGTACAAAAAGAGCTTTAAAATTCTTCATTTTATATTTAATTCGATGTTTAGATTAAGAATTGCTCCATCTTTTATTTTTTCTTTTGATATTTTCCATTTTTTTACCACAACTCCCTCCGGCGTGCTAAATTGCAACCAGAGGTATGATGATTCTTCTAGAAGTTTTTTATTTATTGAAAATTTTAAGTTTTTCTCAATTATGTTTTTAAAAGTAGTTTTTATTTCTTCATGTTTGATAATTTCTTTTTCAAAACCTTTTTTCTTTTCTTTGTTTATATCTTCTTCTTTTTTCTCTGTTTTTACTTCCTCCTTGCCTTCTTTTTTATTTCCTTTGCTCTTCTTTTTATCTTCAATTTCAGCTTCATTGTCAGAAATCTCTTCAATCTCAATATCCTCAATCTCCTCTATTTCTTCGATTGTCTCGTTTTTTTCTATCTCTTGTCCTTTATCTTCTTCTCTTCCTTCTTTTACATTCTTAATTACTTCCATTGTCTCGTTTTCCTGTAACTCTTCTTCAAGTTTTTCTATTTTTTCTTCTTCTATATTATCTTCTTCCTTTTTCTTTTCCTCTTTTATCTCTTTTTTGCCTTTCTTTTTAAGTTCTTCCACTTCCTCTCCTATTATGCTCTTTTTCCCTCTTTCCACAATTATATTCTTTACTGAGTCAAGGGTTAGCTTTGTAATTTCCCTTAATGTTTCAAAGACTCCTTTTCCCTCTACAGCAATTGATTCAAAGTATTTAAATCCGTATGGATTTAGTTTTTTATTTAGTGTCTCAAGGGGCAACACATTCTTTAAATCCCTTTTATTGTATTGAAAGACAATGGGAATATCCTTAATTGTTCTTCCGTAAATAGCCAAGTTTTCTTCCATATTCTTAAAGCTTTCAATATTTGCTTCAAGAAGTGGTGCTTGAGAGTCAACTACAAAAACTATACCATCAACTCCCTTTAAAACAAGTTTTCGAGTACTATCATAATGGACTTGACCAGGAACAGTATATAATTGGATCTTAGTTGTTAAATCCATTATCTTTCCAACTTCCATTGGAAGCAAGTCAAAGAAAAGTGTCCTTTCTGTGTCTGTGTCAAGACTAACCAATTCTCCACGAAAACCCTTTTGTGTTTTCTTGTAAATATAATATAAATTTGTAGTTTTCCCGCTTAAACCTGCGCCATAATAGACAATCTTTATACTCAGCTCTTTGTTAGAATAATTAATTAATACCACAGCACATTTAAAATACCAAAAAAAAGTTTTTGTGTCAAATAAACTTTCTCAAAAGATATTAGACTTTTTGTTGTTAGATTCTATTTTTTATAATTTCAAATAATTCATAAGGTGTTTTGTCATATCTATCTGCTATCTCTTTTAGAGTTTCGTTTTCTTTTGCCTCTATTCCATTTTCTTTTAATGTTTTGATTATTTTCTCAACAGGTATTTTCAGGTCAATGCTTACTGTTTTTAATGTCATTCTTCCGTAGCCCCTTCGGGGAGTGTTATTTTCAGAATTCTGTTTTAACTCTATGCTTTTTCCTGTTTTTTCTTTGATTTTTTTAAAAAGTTCACTCGGAGTCATATTATTTTCCTGCGCGATTTCTTCTATTGTTTTATTTTGGTTGCTTACCTTTACTTCTGCTTTTTTTAATGTTTCATATATTTCAGAGGGTTTCATTTCAATGTATTTTGAAAGCTCTTCAACTGTTAATCTTTCTGCGTGGGGAACCGGAGGACTGCTCTCTTTATTCTCCCATGATTCACTTATGTATTCACTTAGCTCATAAACATAGGATACGGGAGGTATTTCAAAAATTGAGCCTATGGTAAAAATTAGCACAACGATGATGGTAAAAGCTATCTCTTTTTTGTTTTTTACTGTTCCTGCTACTTTTGATTTTAAGTAGTGCATTAAAGGTTTCCAATTGTATATAAGGTGAAGAATCCCAAAAAACAAAAACACATATCCGAAAACTGTATGCCATGCTTCCCACTGGGATTTTTCAAGCCATAAAAGTCTCCAGTTTGTCCAGTGGGCTACTCTTCCGGGTGGAACTATGTAGAGAATTATTCCTGTAAATACTTCTATTGTAAAGCTCATAAACATCATAAAGCTTGTAAATGATCTCCAATTAAAGCTTCCTTTCTTTTTCATTTAAACCTCCTTGTTTTTTGTAATTTTAACATTTAAAAAGCTTTTTCACAATCAAGACAGTGCATAGGACATCTTCTTTCGCATTCAAGACAGGAAAACAGTCCTCCTTGTTAATCTCAGGGACTTTTTTCATATGAGTTTTTGTATATTTTGAGGGAGCTTTCAGAATTTCAATCCGCACTATCATTTCTTATGCTTCTCTCTTTATTATAAGGAGAGGGATAGCTCCTAACTCCCTCTCCCTAAACTTTATAAGGAAGTGTATATGACCTTTAAAATCTTCTTCTTCCCTGACCTCTGCCCATTCCTTTGCCTTTATTATTGCCTCTCCGGCCTGCCCAAACAGGAAAACCATTGGCATCTCTTAGCTTAAGTTCTTTTCCATTGTATTTCAATTGAGATGCTATTATGACAGGTTTATTATTGTAAATTACCTTTGAGCCTGTAACCTTTATTGGTTCCCCAATTTTAAATAAAATCTTATTATTTTCAAGAAACCAGTATGGGGCCACATGGATATAAATAGGCCCGTTCTTAGTTTGGACATTTAACCTTGTGGTGGCGTAAACTCTCATCTTAACAGAATCAATACCGATGATTTTACCTTCTACAGTGGTTATGGTTTCCGGATTGAAGTATCTTGGATAATTGGCATTTCTTCTGTAATAATTTTGAGTTAAAGCAAATGTTGCTACAAAAAGTAACACAATAAAAACTGTTGTGAGTTTTTTCATTTTTACCTCCAAAATTTTTTAGTATGATTTTCTAACCAAAAACTGTGCCAAATTGTAGGTGGTTTTTATTTTCAAGCTTCTTTATGGTGTTGTACTTTAATATGTCGCAAAAAACTATTTTACTTCGCAAGTATTTGCGATTGTTAACACTTTTCGAAAAAACTGAATTTGCCGTTTCTCCTTAATTTGTCTATACTAATAAAAGTTTCAGAAAGCTGGCACAATTTTTTCGCTATGTTTTTATCTGATTTTAGGAGGTGGAAAAATGAAGAAATTAACTAAGCTTTTGTTGTTTGGATTTGCCTTGGTGTTAATTTCTTATTTTGTTTACGCTGGAACCAAAAATACTGTAAAGATTGCTACTCAGCAGCAGACAAGAGTTTTAGCCCAGAATAGAATATCCAATACTTTTGGGTTTATTGATGAAGATGGAGATGGGATTAATGATTATGCAAGAGATGACGATGGTGATGGAATCCCAAATGGGCTTGATCCTGATTATGTAAAGCCTATGGATGGCACGGGCAGAAAATTAGCTTACGGTAAAAATGGAGAAAGAGGTCACAGAGGAGCAAGAAGCGGGCTTCGTACTGACTGCAATGAGTTTAATCACAATTGGGGTGGAAACAATGGTACCGGGGTTTGTGATGGTAAAGGCCCCCACGGTAATACTGGAAAAAACAGAGGCTCAGGAAAACATTAATTAAATGGTGAAGATGGACACTATAAAGAAAGGGAGAGGAGGAGCTTTTCTCCTCTTCTTCTTTTTTATATTATCTGTTGTGACTTTTGCAGGGGATGGATTTAAATTACAGCTTTTTCCTTATGTTGATACGATTTATACTAATAATGTTTATTGGGATTCAACTCAAGTCTCGGATAGGATAATTTCTCCTGGTGTGGAAGTGGATTATTCTTCGTCAAATTTAAATTTTTACTTTGATGCCACTGGCAGATTTTACACAGAGAATAATTTTCTGAACTCATACTTTTTATCTTCCGGATTTGAGTTTTACAAGGCTTTGGGCGGAAGGGACCTCCTTTACATTACTCCGAATATTTCAATAAATACATTTAACAGTGAGCTATCCTATCTTGATAATATGGAGGAGGGACTTACCATAGGTTTAAAGAAATATTTAACAAAAAGCTTCCTGATCAAAACAGGTATTAAAGGTATAAATAAAGATTACTTTTCTTATGATTCTTATGACCATTTTAAGTTTTCTTCCTTCCTTCAACTTAACAAATTTTTTAAAACACAAATCACTTTAAGAGGTACAGTTGGTTTTAATTATCTTTATTTTCCACACATTATTGAAACGCAACAGTATATTCAGGTGTTTCCTATAGGAAGGAGAGGAAGAAACGGAACAGAGATGATTACAGAGGAGAGCAGTTATACACTTTCTTTGCCAATCTTTTATTCCACATTAAGATTGGCTCAAAGCGTAGGGACATTGACAGGACTGGTTCTTGAATATAGTTACAGGAAAAAGTTGGTTGAAGATAAAGTTATACCCGACATGTCAGAGGATGAGTGGATCTTGACAAAGATGAATGATGATTTTTTCTGGGATGGCTCAAGGTATTCCATTGCTTTAAAAAGCACTAAATTTTTCGGATTAACTACTGCCGTTGAGTTTTCTTATTTTTCAAAATTATATGAAGGAATTTTTATAAGAGATTTGGTGGGAGAAATTATCCAACCCGGCGAATACAGAAAAGACACAATGTATCAGGGAACTTTTAGTATAATGAAAAGTTTTGGAAGATTGAATGTTTATCTTAAAGGAATATATAGAGACAATAGCTCCAATGATGATTTCTTTGATTATAATCTATTTACAATAATGGGAGGGATAGATTATAATTTTTAGGAAAAGAAGAAGATGATGCGCAGATTTTTGATTATTATTCTGATATTTTTTAATCTTACGCTTTTTGCCGAGGTCAACAAATTTCACTTTTATGATATAAAAAAAGTAAGAACAGTAGAAGGAAAGATAACCGATTTTAGAATTGAAAAGGTTTACAAAAGAAGGAGTTCTTTTTTCTTTATTTACATTGATTCTAAAGATGGTGAAAAAATTAAAATAGAGGTTTGCCCTCAATGGTATTTTTCTCAGGATATTGCAAAAGGAATGAAAATTAGAGTTAAAGGCTCTGATATTGGGGAAGAAGAAAAGTATAGATACTTGATAGCAAAGGAAATAGAGGTGAGAGGAGATAAGCTTATTCTTAGAGACAAATTTGGATTTCCTCTTTGGAGAGGAAAAAATCCTCACAAAATAGGCTTCGGTAATAGAAAGCGAAGAGGAAGAGGTGGAAAAGAGTAAAAAGTATGTTATAGGTCTTTTTGTATTTTTCCTCCTTATGATAATTGTTCTTTTTTTGTTTAATAGAAAAAGTAGTCTTATGATTGAGGAAAGTATGAAGGAGCTTGCTTTTTCAGAGGGGCAGACAATCAGTGAGGTAATGAGAACAGCAGGGTATCATCTTTTGGAGCAAGGAGAGGATAGGTTTATTAAATTTTTATCCAAGGAATTTTCTAATAAAAAAGTTGTATATCTTGCTCTTTTAAAAAATGGAGAACTTTTTTATGCTGATAGTAAATTTGAGGGTTATCTTCCAATTGATATAACGAGTAAAGGAACATTAAGAGTGATTGATTCCCCTTCGGGAAAGATAATGGAAGTTAATACAGACATTCATTTTAAAAACAAGGATTTTCAAGTAAAGATTGGCTATCTATTTGACTCCCTTTCTCTTATTAGAAAAACAAGGAATAAAAACATTATTACAATGACTCTTGTTCAGGTTTTGATAAGTTTTGTAATTTTTTATCTGATTTTCAGATTTAACAGTATTTTAAGAGAAAAGGAGATTGAAGTTCAGAAGGCGAAAGATGAAAAGGAAAGATTTCAGGAGCTTTTAATTGTAATGTCCGGCATAAATCATGAAATAAAAAATCCTTTAAACTCCTTGTATCTGAGTTTTCAAGTGTTGGACAATTTTATAGATAAGAGTAATGAGGAAGCTCTGTTTTATTCAAACTCTTTAAAAAAGGAAATAAAAAGAATTTCCGAAATCCTTGATAAATATGGCAGTCTAAATAAAAGAATTACTATAAATCA
The DNA here is from genome assembly GCA_964634755.1 of uncultured Clostridia bacterium. Taxonomy (GTDB): domain Bacteria; phylum Acidobacteriota; class Aminicenantia; order JAMOAD01; family JAMOAD01; genus JALXDT01. The sequence continues at coordinate 6,599 of CAZWJH010000035.1, read as the reverse complement.
GGAGATGATAAAATTGGGGGATTTTTTTAATGAGCTTGGAATAATATTGAATGGGATTTCTTCTGATATTAAATTAAAGAGGAATTTTTCGGTGAAAAACATTATCTCTGATCCGAATCTTTTGAAACAAATATTTATAAATCTTTATAAAAATAGTTTTGAGGCAAAGGCAGAAAAAATAGAGGTGAGTATATCAAGGGAAAAGGGCTATTTAAAGATTGTTTTCAAAGATGATGGAGAGGGAATTGAGGATCCTGAAAAAATTTTTATTCCCTTTTATTCAACCAAAGGGAGAAATTCCGGCTTGGGTCTTGTAATGTTAAAGCGTATAGTAAAAGCCCTTGATGGAGAAATAGAGGTTGAGTCTGAGTTAGGGGAAGGAACAAAGTTTACAATATACATAAGAGAGGGGAAAATTGGGAAATTATAATATATTAATAGTCGAAGATGAAACTCTTGCTGCAAAAGCAATTAAGACAGTATTCTCAAAGAAAGGATATAATATAAAAATAGCTTCAAGTGGGGAGGAGGCTTTAAAACTTTTTATAAGAGAGCCCTTTGATTTGATTTTACTTGACTACAAACTCCCGGGAATGAACGGAGAGGAAGTTTTTGATGAAATTTTAAAAATTAATCCTTTTGTTCCGGTTATATTTATGACAGCTTACGGAGATATAGACAAAGCCGTGAGATTACTTAAAAAGGGAGCTTTTTATTATGTACCAAAACCTATTGAGATAGATCAGCTCTCCCATCTCGTTTCACAGGCTATTGAAAAGTATAAAATTGAAGAAGAGAACAGAATCTTAAAGGAGCAAATAGAGGAAAGATTTAAAGTTGAAAATTATGTTTTCAATTCAAAAAAGATGCAAGGGATATTAAACATAGCTCTTAGAGTGGCAGATTCTGAGACAAGTGTTTTAATTACCGGTGAGAGCGGGACAGGTAAAGAGGTCTTGGCTGATATTATTCACTCTTATTCAAAGAGAAAAAATAAGCCATTTGTTAAAGTTAACATAGCATCACTCCCCTCAACTTTGGTTGAATCCGAGCTTTTCGGAGCTGAAAAGGGAGCTTACACCGGAGCTAATAAAATGAGGAAGGGAAGATTTGAAGAGGCAAACGGAGGAACTATTTTCCTTGATGAAATCGGAGAACTTCCCATGGAAATTCAGGTTAAACTGCTAAGGGTAATTCAGGAAAAAGTTATTACACGATTGGGCTCAAACACACCTATCCCTGTTGACATAAGAATAATAAGTGCTACAAATAAGAGTCTTGAAGAAGAGGTTGAGAAAGGAACTTTCAGAGAGGACCTTTTATATAGACTCAATGTTATTAATATAGAAATTCCTCCTTTAAGGGAAAGAAAGGAGGATATCCCTTTTTTAATAGATATTTTTATTCGTAAAATTGCGAAAAGAGAAAATAAAGAGGTAAAGGGAATCTCCAAAAAGGCTCTGGATATTTTATTAAAGTATGATTATCCCGGAAATATAAGAGAGCTTGAGAATATAATTGAAAGAGCTGTGGTGCTTACAAGAGAAAGAGTTATACAACCTGAGGATCTTCCTGTTTACTTAAATAAGAGCAGGGTTAGAAGAATTAGTGATTTGAACTCTTTGCCTTTGCCGGAAAGATTGAAAGAAATAGAAAAGGAGATAATCCTTTCAGCTCTTGAGGAAAATGGTAATGTACAGACCAGGGCGGCAAAATCTCTCGGTATTTCGGAATCCACTTTAAGGTATCGTATGGAAATACTTGGTTTAAAAAAGAAGATAGACTAATTATTCTTTTGCTTTTTAAGTAACTTTTTCTTATTATTTAGAAGGGTGGAATTTCAATTGCATAAAGAATATAAATAAGCTAAAATAAATAGACAAATATAAGGAGTAAAAGTTGACAGCGAAAAAAAAGTTTAATGAAGAATTAATTAAAAAAGGTGTAAGGTTAATTTTAGAAGGGCTTGGAGAGGATCCTGAAAGGGAAGGAGTTGTAGATACTCCTTACAGAGTTTCTGAAATGTTTAAAGAGATTTTTGCAGGTATGCACGAGGACCCTGTCAGGTATCTAAAGGTTTTTACTGAACCGGGTCATGAGGAAATGGTAATGGTCAAAGACATCCCGCTTTACTCAATGTGTGAACATCACATGCTTCCTTTTGCCGGATTTGCCCATGTTGCTTATATTCCCAAAAAAGGAAGAATTGTTGGCTTAAGCAAAATCGCGAGGGTTGTAGATGCTTATTCAAAAAGACTTCAACTTCAGGAAAGGTTAACAACTCAGATAGCTGATACTCTATATGAACACCTTAAGCCTTACGGAGTAATGGTTGTTATAGAGGCAGAGCATATGTGTATGACAATGAGGGGAATAAAAAAACCAAAATCTCTTACTGTTACATCGGCTGTCAGGGGGATTTTCAGATCAGATATAAAGGCGAGAGAAGAAGCTCTCTCTTTGATAAAGAGTACTTTGAGGAGAGGATAGATGAGTAATTTTTATATAACTACACCTATTTACTATGTTAATGATGTACCTCATATAGGACATTCCTACACAACAATAATAGGTGATGCGATAAGTAGATTTAAAAAGGCTATGGGCGAGGAGGTCTTTTATCTTACTGGTACTGATGAGCACGGACAGAAGATAGAGAAATCTGCAAAAGAAAGAAGTATAACACCGATAGAGCTTGCTGATAAGGTTGTTGATAGATTTAAAACATTGTGGAAAGAGTTAAATATTGATTATGATTTTTTTATAAGAACCACAATGGATTTTCACGAAAAGGGTGTTCAGAAAATATTTGAAAAACTCTTAAAGCAGGGAGATATTTACAAAGGGACATATACAGGATGGTATTGCGTGAGCTGTGAAAATTATATTTCGGATGATGAACCTGAAGATGAGCAGGGAAGGAAAATCTGTCCAGATTGCGGAAGGCCTACGGAAAGGGTTTCCGAAGATGTTTACTTTTTCAAATTGAGTAAATATCAGGATAAATTGCTAAAATTCTATGAGGAAAACCCTGGTTTTGTTATTCCCGAAGGAAGGATGAATGAAGTGGTTTCATTTGTTAAAGGCGGGCTTAAGGATTTAAGCATTACGAGGTCAACTGTTAAGTGGGGTATAAAAGTTCCTTACGATGATTCTCAAACAATTTATGTGTGGTTTGATGCTCTTCACAATTATGTAACAGGTGTGGGGTACGGAACGGATGAGGCGAAATTCAAAAAGTGGTGGCCTGCTGATGTTCACCTTATAGGGAAAGATATTTTAAGATTTCATGCTATTTTCTGGCCGGCTTTTTTAATGGCTGCAGGGTTTGAACTTCCTAAGAAGATAATTGCCCATGGTTGGTGGTTAAGAGATAAGAAAAAGATGTCCAAATCAATTGGAAATGTCCTTGACCCCTATCTTGTGATTAACAATTTTGGAGCAGATTCTCTGAGGTATTTTGTTTTAAGAGAAATTCCAATCGGAATAGACGGAAACTTTTCCCACGAAGGTTTTATCCACCGAGTTAACTCTGATTTAGCTAATGATCTCGGAAATTTGGTAAATAGAGTCTGGGGCATGGCAAAAAAATACTTTAACTCAAAAATACCGGTTTATTCTGGAAAGCTTTATCTCGTGGATGAATACGAAGCGTTGAGAAAGGAATACATTGATCATTTTGAAAAATATCAAATAAACAGAGCTCTCGAAAGATTGTGGATTTTTATAGGTGATTTAAACAGGTTTATTGTTGAGAAAGAACCGTGGAAGTTGAATAAAGAAGGTAAAACAGAAGAAGTCTCGAAAGTACTTCTCTCTCTCGTTCAGGCAATAAGAGGAGTTTTTTATCTTGCGTATCCGATCATACCTTCTGTTGCTGAAAAAGTTTTAAATGCAATGGGGTTGGGTAGTAAGCCGGAAAAAGAGTTTAAATTTGAGTTTGACAAAATAGATTCCGATATAATTCTTGAGGAGTTACCACAGCTCTTTCCGAGGGTTGACAAAGATGAATTTTTTAAAGAAGAAAAAAAGGAGGTGAAAAAAATGGAAGAGAAAAAAGAAGAAAAAGGAGAAGAGAAAAAGTACATAAAATTTGCTGATTTTAAAAAAGTTGAGATGGTTGTTGCGAAAATTTTAGAAGTTGATGAGATAGAAGGGGCTGATAAACTCTACAGACTTAAAATTGATATAGGAGAAGAGCAAAGGGAAATATTGGCGGGGATAAAACAGTATTACAAACCTGAGGAGCTTTTGAACAAAAAGATAATAGTGGTGAAAAATCTTGAGCCTAAAAAACTCAGAGGATTTCTTTCCAATGGAATGCTTCTTGCGGCAAATATTGATGGGAAACCTGTGATTCCATTCTTACCTGATGATGTTCCCTGTGGCTCTCCAATGACATAAGCTTTTATTGATGAAGGTAGAAGCTGATAATATTTTGAGCCTTTATTTTTTGTATCTATCTTCACTTGTGGGAAAAGAGAAAGTTGAAAAAATTATAAATATTTTAAAAGAAAATGATTTTGAATTATCTTCATTTCTTGAAGGAAACAAGGATAAAATAGAATCTTTAATTAAAAAATTTAGAGAAGAAAGTGAAGGCCAAATTAGAGAAGACGTGAATAAATTATCGGATAAAGAAAAAGATCTTTTAGTTTACAGACTTTTGAGAGATGGTTTGATTAAAAGTCTTGATTTTTCAATATATAAGGTAAATTCTTTAAGAGAGCTTGTTTTTAGTACGGAGGTAAAATGAGGAGGAAATTGTTGGTTTTATTTTTTATATTTATGATATTTATGTTTAAAAGTGTTTATGCTGAAAGAGGTTCTGTTTTTCTCTTTGCTGGAAATCAGTGGATAGCGGATAAGAATATAAGGGAAATCTATGGGATTAATTTCTTAAGATATGGTGGAGAAATTAATGTTAATGTATTTAAGAGTATAGGTTTCTTTTTTAAGTTTTCCCATCAGTCGCAATACGGAAGAACTACCTATTTCAAGGAAGAAACATATATTGAGATGAATCCCATATTTTATGGGATAAAAATTGGGAACAGATTTTTCTTTAAACTTGGTTTTATGAATATGAAATTTGAAGAAAAGACACCCATTTCTGATTATAAAGATTCAACTTCAGGGAATTATTTTGGAGGCGGGATAAGAATACCGATTGTGGGTCCTGTGAGTTTTGGTTTTGAGCTTGGTTATGCAAAAGCAGATTATACTTTTGAAAATTCAGCCGGAGAAACAATTACCCTTAAGTTAGGAGGTCCTTCCACCGAAGCGGGTATAGTGATAAGATTTTAAGATGGGGGAAAATAAAGAAAAAAAATCGGTTTTTATAATAGCAGAGGCGGGGATAAATCACAATGGAGATATTAACCTTGCCAAAGAACTGATAGATGCTGCCAGGGCAAGCGGGGCAGATGCTGTCAAGTTTCAAATTTATCATACAGAAGATTTTTATTCTGTGTCTCACTCAGGTTTTTCCCACACTGAAGAAAATATATTTGAGCTTATGAAATCTCTTGAATTTAAAGATGAAGAATGGACTGAGCTCAAAGAGTATTCTGAAAAGCTCGGAATAACATTTTTTGCAAGTATTTTTGATAAGAAATCCTTTGAACTTTCAAAAAAGATAAATTTGCCAATTTACAAAATCGCTTCTTTGGATATTACAAATTACTCTCTCCTTAAAATGATTGCAAAAACAGAAAAGCCAATGATAATCTCAACAGGGTTTTCCACTCTTGATGAGATTGCAAGAGCTGTAAAATGGATAGAGGATGAAGGGAATAAAAATATTTCAATTCTTCATTGTATTTCCCTTTATCCACCAAAACCTGAGGAGATGAATTTAAGATTTATCACTACCCTGAAAACAGCTTTTCCATACAAAATAGGTTTTTCGGATCATACGGAAGGATTTGAGATAACACTTGCGGCGGTTTCTCTTGGAGCTGAGATTGTTGAAAAGCACTTTACGCTTGATAATAATCTTCCGGGGCCTGATCAAAAATTGTCATTAAATCCTGAGACTTTCAAGGCAATGGTAAAAGGTATCAGAAAGCTTGAAAAAGCTCTGGGTGATGGGTTCAAGGGAGATATACCCGAAAGAGAGAGGGAAATTGTTAAAGTGGCGAGAAGAGGTGTTTATGCCAAGAGAGAGCTCAAAAGGGGGAAGATAATAGCCCCCGAAGATATAATTATGAAAAGACCTTTAAATGATGGTATAGGCTCCGAATTTTATGAGATGATAATAGGGAGAACTTTGAAAAGAGATATTAAATCTGGTGAGCTTATAAAGTTTGAGGATCTATTATGACAAGGGAAATGAAAAAGTTTGTTGTGTTGAAAGATACAAGTTTAAGGGATGCCGTAAAAAAAATGGATTTGAATGGTAAGGGGGTTGTGATTATTGTGGATTATCAAGGAAAGATGAAAGGGATTTTAACTGATGGGGACTTCAGAAGAGCGGTTTTGAAAGGGATCGATTTAGATACTCCTGTTTACAAAGTTATGACAAAGAAGTTCAAATATGTGGACAAATCCCGCAGCATGAGGCAGGTAAAAAATATCTTTCTTAAAAATCCTATAAT
>CAZWJH010000034.1:0-23042 GCA_964634755.1 uncultured Clostridia bacterium | reverse complement strand
TTTACCCATTTTCTTTTGTTTTTGCACTTTTTCGCTGATTAATAAATATTTTTATAAATAAAAATATTAATATATTAAGATACAAGCTCTCAGCTGTTCCAGCTTATCTGGCAGCTTTTTGGGCTTATAGCCAAGAAAGCCCTTAAGCTTTTGCGAGCTTCAAGGCTAATTTTAGTGATTTGTTATTTATTATATTTTGTTTTCTTAAAAAGATGCCAAACTCAGCTTTGAAGCTTCGGGGCTTTTCCATTGCCACTGTTTTCCCTTCTCTTACTCGAGATTTCGGGCGAAAAAAAAGCTATTGAAAAATAGTAAGAAATAGGATAAAATCACCTGTTGCGCCCGTAGCTCAACCGGACAGAGCGTCTGACTACGAATCAGCAGGTTGGAGGTTCGAATCCTCTCGGGCGTGAAAAAAGGTAAAAAAATGAATAAATATATGAAATTGGCATTAAAAGAAGCAGAGAAAGCTGAGAAAAAAGGAGAAGTTCCGGTGGGTGCAATTGCTGTACTCAATAGCAAAGTTATAGCCAAAGCCCATAATCAGGTTATTAGCAAAAATGATCCCTCTGCTCATGCCGAGATTTTAGTAATAAAAAAAGCCGCAAAAAAAATAGGCAATTACAGATTAAATGATGTGGAATTATATGTTACCAAGGAGCCGTGCCTGATGTGTATAGGTGCAATGGTAAATGCAAGGATAAAAAAGCTCTACTTCGGAGCATACGATCCCATAAGAGGTGGAGTTGATGTTTACTACCGATACTTTGAAAAATTTAATCACCACTTTGAAGTTGAAGCAGAATTGGAAAAGGAAAGTTGTGAAAAGATATTAAAAGATTTTTTCCTCAGCAGGAGAGGTACCGAAGTGGTCGTAACGGGGTCGACTCGAAATCGATTTTCCGGTGATGAGCCGGGACGGGGGTTCGAATCCCTCCCTCTCCGCCAAAAAAGGAATAAAAAAAAATTAAAAAAAAATAAATGGAGGGGTGTCCGAGTGGCTTAAGGAGCACGCTTGGAAAGCGTGTGTCCCGGTAACGGGACCGTGGGTTCGAATCCCACCTCCTCCGCCATCCTTAAAGATGAAAGTAATAGATAAATATAACAGAAAAGAGTATGAGTTTGATCAAGAAATGACAGTTGAAGAGCTTAAATCTCTCTTAAATTTAAAGCCAAAAGATGCTTTTATGGTTATAATTAACAAAGAAAACAAAAGCGATAATTATCTTATAAATAAAGATGAAGAAGTAACAATCAGACCAGTAATTTCAGGAGGATAATAATCCCAATTTTCTTTTTTTAATTACAGATATTCAATTAAAAAGTTATTGACCTTTTATCTCTTTTCTTTTATAATTCTTTTACCAAGAAAAATAAAGGAGGAAGAGATGGATTTTGCAAAATTGATTAATACTGTAAAGGAGATAGTCGTAGAGCCCAAAAATGCCTTCACAAAAAGGAAGGAAGAAAAAGAACCATGGATGAATCTTTTAGTAAACTATGTACTGATTTTAGTTGCAATATCAGCTTTAGGATCATTTTTAGGGATGATTAGATGGTCAGCTTCTTGGGCTATACGTTCTCTAATAATGCAATTAATCATTGGTGTGGTTAATTTTATTATACTCATGTATTTAATGCAGGCTCTTTCAAAAAGCTTCGAGGGAAATGGAGATCTTGAACAATCAGCTAAAACAATTGCATATAGTTTAACACCCTTATGGGTAGCCTCATTCTTGAGATTTATACCCGTTTTAGGGTGGTTAATAGCACTCGCTGGCTTAGTTTACTCATTATATGTTCTCTATCATGCAATTTTAATTTTCATGGATGTTCCTAAAGATAAATCTGTTGGCTATGAAATTATCTTTATAATAGTATCAATAGTAGTAATGGCGGTTGTAGGCATTACTCTTGGAGCCATTTTTGGGTTAGGCTTTTTAGGATCTGGGGCCATGCATGGGGGATGGAGATTTTAAATGATAGGAATCTTGGTAATATTACTATCTATCGTCGCTTTTGTATTATTTACTTATTTTATTCTCTATAATTCTTTACTAAGATCAAAAGTGGAAGTTGATAATGCATGGTCACAAATAGATGTTCAATTAAAGAGAAGACATGACCTAATTCCGAATCTTGTAAGCACAGTAAAAGGATATATGCAGCACGAGAAAGAAACTCTTGAGAAAGTTATACAGGCAAGAGCTGCTGCAATAAGTGCGAAGGAATTACCTGAAAGAATAAAAGCCGAGGGTAAAATTTCAGGCTTATTAGGAAGGCTTTTAGCAGTGTTTGAGCAGTACCCCAATCTAAAAGCTGACAGACATGCACTTGAACTCATGGAAGAGCTTAGAACCACTGAAAATTCCATTGCTTTTGCAAGACAGCATTATAATGACAGTGTAATGAAATACAATTATAAAATAAAAGCTTTCCCTTGGGTAATAGTTGCACCAATGATGAATCTTTCCAAAAGAGAATACTTTGAAGTGGAAACAGAGGAAGAGAAAAAAGTACCTGAAGTGAAATTTTAGAAATTTATGGATGAAAACCTTTTAATTGAGTTTGACGATTTTTTAGAAAACATAGATAATATTCCTTCATTAAAACCTGTTCCCACAAAAATCTTAAAACTCTTAAAAGATGAGAATACAGAGGTAAAAAAGTTAGCTGAGCTTATCTCAAGAGATCCTTCACTTGCAGCTAATATATTAAAGTATGCAAATTCATCTTTCCTCGGATTCAAGCAAAAAATAACATCAATCCCTCAAATAATTTCCCTTATCGGAATACGGGAAATAAAAAAATTAACTTTAATTTATGCAATCAAGTCAAGAGTGGAAAAAGATTTGAAAGGTTATGGGCTAACAGGTAAGCAGATCTGGAAACATTCTCTTTCTGCAGCTATTGGAGCTCAATTTTTAGCCCAACTAAAAGGAATCTATCCTACTGAAAATGCATTTACCTCAGGTCTTTTGGTAGATATAGGAAAAATAGTATTAAATGATTTTATTATAAAGAGGAATATAAAAGCTATAAAAGATAGAGAGAATGTTTACAAATTTCATAAAATTGAGAGAGAATTTTTTGGAATTGACCACAGTGAAATTGGTGCACTTTTATTAAAAAAATGGGATTTTCCGGAAGAAGTAATTATAAGTATTAGACATCATCACCGTCCTTCAGAATCTCCAAAATATAAAAAGCTTACTTCCGCATTACATATAGCTGATTTGGTAAGCACAGCTTCTATTTTTGAATTAGATGTTAATGAATACGAAACAAGAATTGACCATTATGCCTTAAAATCTTTAAAAATCAAATTTCATGATTTAAAAGAATTAGTTGACTTAATGATAGAGGAGATTGAAAATGCAGAAAAAGAATTCTTCTAAGAATTTAGAAGAACTTGACAGGGAGAGTTTTGAAAAATCAGTTCAAAAGACTCTGATATATGAAAAAAAAGGAGTATTCTCAAAATATAAAGACTTTTTTCTGGGCAATGTTTCCTTCTTGTATTTTATTAAATACGAAATAATCACATTACTTTTTTCAAATATGCCGGGAGCATTGGGGCTCTTTTTTAGAAAAATATTTTTCAGAAAACTTTTTAAGAAGGTCGGAAGAGGGATTGTTTTCGGGAAAAACATGACAATTCGCCATCCGAAAAAAATAACAATAGGAAACAATGTAATATTTGATGATAATGTTGTTTTAGATGCAAAGGGTAAAAATAATAATGGAATAGAAATAAAGGATAATGTTGTTATTGGTAGAAATACAATGCTCAGCTGTAAAGGAGGAGATATTTTTGTTGATGAGCATTCAAATATCGGGGCCAACTGTTATATTATTTCCGAAACAAAGTTTAACCTCGGAAAATATGTATTTATAGCAGGAAACTCATACCTAATAGCCGGTGGAAATCATACTTATAAAAGTAGAGATATACCAATAATGTTCCAACCCTCTGTTTCCAAAGGAGGGGTTACTATTGAGGATGATGTCTGGTTGGGGGCAGGCGTCATTGTTCTTGATGGAGTGAAAATAAAAAAGGGAGCAATAATAGGAGCAGGCTCCCTTGTTAATAAAGATATAGATGAATACTCAATAGCCGTGGGTTCTCCTGCAAAAGTTATTAAAAGCAGATAAATGTTAGACAAAACTTTAATCTTTGAATGTTTGAAATGCGGTAACTGTCTTTTTTATTGCCCTGTATACAATATTGAAAAAGAGGAAACTTATTCCCCGAGAGGAAGGCTCTCACTTCTTGAAATGATAAATGAAGAGGATTTCCCCCTGTTAAGAAAGGAATTTTTACAGGAATGTCTTCTTTGCGGAGCCTGTGAAAAAAATTGTAATGCTAATATAAAGATTACAGATATTTATATCCTGAATAGAGTAAAATTTAAAAATGATTCTCCCGCTATAAAAAAAATTGCTCTGAAATTTTTCACAAAAGGTTTTTTAAATCTCTACAAACATCTTTTTTTGTTCTTTAAGTACACTCCTTTTTCCATACTTCCAAAATTCAGTTTGAAATTTAAAATAGAAAAGAGAAATTTTGACAAAAAGGTTGTCCTTTTCTCCGGTTGTGTTGCAAATTATCTAATAACCGAAATAAAGGATTCTGCAATTTATATTCTTAACTTATTAGGATATGAAGTTATAACTCCTCCCTTCAATTGTTGTGGTTTTCCATTTCTATCGGCGGGGGATATGGAGCAATTTGAAGCTTTAAGAAATGAAAATAGTAAAATAATCCAAAAATATGAAAACCTCCCTATTATAACACTCTGCCCTACCGGCAATCACACATTAAAGGATTATTATGGATTTGACAATATTATCGAATTTGCCGAGTTTCTAAACAGAGAAGAAAAGTATAAAAAGCTAATAAAAAGGATGAAAAAATTAGAGGATAAAATATCAATTCATATTCCTTGTCACTACATTAATTTTTTTGAACATTCTGAATATTTAAGAAAAAGTCTTGAAAATATACAGGAAGTTCAACTTTATGAGCCGGAAAGACAGATGTGTTGCGGATTTGGTGGTATGTTTTCAATAAGTTATCCAAAGGTCTCAAATAAAATTCTGGAAAAATCAATAAAAAATCTAAAAGTTAATGAAGGAAGGAAAGTCATAACAAATTGTCCCGGATGCCTCGTTCAGCTCAGCAGAAAATCTGAAGCATACCATCTTGCAATTTATTTAGCAAAGATGATTGAAAATTCTATTAAATAATATTTTTAAAATCTAAGAAGGAGATTGCAAATGAGAAAAACTAACTTTTTTCTGTTTTTAATGATATTTTTCCTTTTATCTACTAATATCGTCTTTTCTGAAGTAAAAATAGAAAAAAGAGCTGTTAAATTCAGAACATATCCTTTCTCGGATCCTGATCCTGTGGCAAAAATCGGAAGGATTTACCCATACTTCAGATTTGACGGATTTTCAGATAATCCTGTTCAAAAAAGATGGAATATAATTGTACTAAGCAATGAATTTATTGAAGTATGGATAGTTCCTGAAATAGGAGGTAAAATCTGGGGAGCAATTGATAAAACCACCGGAATCCCTTTTATTTATTTTAACAGAGCTATTAAATTCAGAGATATAGCAATGAGGGGACCGTGGACATCCGGTGGAATAGAATTTAATTTCGGGGCAATCGGACACACTCCAAATGTCGCAAATCCGGTGGATAGCATCGTTATTCGAAATAAAGACGGAAGTATAAGTGTGTTTGTCGGTGCAATGGACCTAAGTTCAAGAACAGAGTGGCAGGTTGAAATAAAATTAAGCAGCGGAAAAACTTATTTTGAGACTAACACTTTTTGGTTCAATCCCACAAACTTTGATACTTCATTTTACCATTGGCTAAATGGCTCCACTGATACGGAAAATAATCTTAAATACTTTTTCCCGGGGAAATACCATCTTGATCATAATGGAAATAATTATCCATGGCCCATTGACAAAAAGGGAAGAGACATTTCATACTATAAAAACAATAATTTCGGAAAATATAAGCCCTATCACATTTTCGGAATTTTCACCAATTATTTTTCTGTGATTTTCCAGAATAGAAAATTCGGAGCAGGACACTGTAGTTTTTACTCGGATAAACCCGGTAAAAAAATATGGATGTGGGGACTCTCACGGGAAGGAGCAATATGGGAGAAGCTTCTATCAGATCAAGATCTGGGAAATAAACAGTACACGGAAATCCAGGCGGGCGCACTATTTATTCAAGCAGGGGAAACAGAAAACACTCCCTTTAAGCATCTCTATTTTTCACCTCAAGATACTGAAGTTTCAAAAGAAAGGTGGTTTTTAGTAAAGGGATTGAAAGAAATCACAAATACTGATGAGAAAGCAGCATATAATATAAAGCAAAAAAACAATTTTCTTAAAATTGAAATCTCTCCATTCGAAAAAACCAGTGAAAAATTAAAAGTAATTTCTAAAAAGCGCCAAATACTCTTTGAAAAAGATATAAACTTATTACCTTTAAAAATTTTCAAAATTGATATAAAAATAGAAAATAATGACAAAATAAGAGTTTTCTTAGGTCAAAAAAAAGTTTATGACAATTCTTCAAATAATGGTTTGCAGAGACCTGTAAAATCAAAGTTTACATTTTCAAAAAAAGATTTTCTTTACTATTATCGAAAAGGGCTTGAAAAGAGTAAAATGAGATATTATGATCAGGCATTAAAATTTTTTCTCAAGGCTTACGAACTTGAGCCGCGCTTCTCACCTGTTTTGACAGAATTGTCAGAAATTTATTACAGAAGAATGCAGTATTATAAATCTCTTTATTATTCAAAATTGACCCTTTCGGAAAATACATTTAACCCGAAAGCTAACTTTTACTATGCTCTTTCAAATGAAAAAATTGGTAATATCGCAGATGCAAAGGATGGATTTAGCATAGCCGCAAAAGACTCTAAATACAGGTCAGCATCATTTTATAACATAGCTGAGATATACTTCAAAGATGGAAATTTCAAGTATGCTGAAATTTTTGCAAGGCGTTCCCTCAATTGGAACAAATTTAATATAAATGCTTACAGGCTTTTGACAATCATTTACAGGGAAAAAGGATTAAAAGAGAGTGCCAAAGAGATAATAAAAAAACTTTTATCTTTTTATCCGCTTTCTCACTTTTCAACATTTGAACATTATCTGATTTCCGGACAAAAGCTTTACCTTGAAAAACTTTCTGAACATATTAAAAATGAGTTTCCATATCAGACATATCTTGAACTTGCTTTATACTATTATAGGTTGGGGTTATTAGATGAAGCACTTACCCTTCTGAGCTTTTCTCCGAAAAATGCCCTCATAAATTATTGGATATCCTATTTATATCATTTAAAAGGAAATGAAAAGTATGCAAAAAGATTTTTAATAAAAGCCATAGAAAGTTCTCCTTTCCTGATTTTTCCGTTCAGAGAAGAGAGTTTATTCCCTCTAACATGGGCTTTATCACAGAATAATAATTGGAAAACAAAATATTATCTTGGTTTGCTTTACTGGAGTAAGTACAGAATTAAAAAAGCAAAAGATTTTTTTCTCTCCTGCGGAAATAATCCGGATTATCCTTCCTTTTATCTTGCAAAAGCAAAACTATTCGAAGAAGATAATCCTGATATCTCAGAAAAAGCTTATCTTAAAGCATATAAATTAAATAAAAAATTCTGGAGAACATATCATCTGGTTTTCAAATTTTTAGCAAAAAGAAAAAATTTCAACAGAGCTCTTTTATTTTCAAAAAAAGGAGCAAAGATATTTAAAGACTCATTTGTAATCAAAGCAGACTATGCTGAAGCTCTTTACCATATAGGAAAATACAAAAAATCTATCTCCATCCTGAAAAATCTTAAGATTTTACCTTCTGAGGCAGCAACTTTTGGAAGAACACTTTACAACAGAGCTCATATAATGTATGGAATCATATTATTTAAACAAGGGAAATATAAAAAATCTCTGGAATATCTTGAAAGGGCAAAATTATGGCCTGAAAATTTAGGAGCTGGACAACCCTATGATCCCGATAATAGAGTTGAAAATTTTCTAACAGCACTGATTTACGAAAAATTAAATAAAAAAAACAAGTCAACAGAATATTATAAAAAAGTAATAAAATATACAATTAAAAGGAAAACAGATAAATTAGCAAGGAAATTTCCGATTTATGATTTTTTTGGCTATTTTTTAGCAAAATCAAGCAAAGATAAGCTTTTTTTAAGAAAGATTGAAAGCATAATAAAGTCAAGAGGAAGTGAATTTTCAGAAATCCTTAAAAATATAGATAATAAAGAGTGGATAATTGAAAATTATAAAAAAGCTTCAATTAACTCACAAAGAAGATTTTTTTTCAAAATCCTGCTAAACTTATAAATTAATTATTAATTGTAAGGAGAGAAGAAATGTTTAAAACCAAAAAAAGACTTTCTACTTTATTAATGTTTATTGTTATTTTTTTACCTTTGCTTTACGCCAAAACAGAAAAAACTCCCCAAAAGAAAAAACCTATCGGAGTTTACGATAGTCTAAAGTGGAAGAGTATAAGATCATCGGTTGTTTCTAATAATGGAGAATGGTTTGGATATACACTTGTTCCGAATTTTGGAGAGAGCAAAACGATAATTAAAAATCTTAAAACAGAAAAAACTTATGAATACAAAGTTGGAAAGATAAAATCATATTCGGGCAACAATGTTAAATTTAGTACTGACTCAAAATGGGCAGCTTTTTATGTTTACCCTTCCAAAAAAGACAAAACCTCCGGGGAAAAACTTTTTCTTATTAATCTTAAAACAGGCAAAAAAAGAGAATTTAAGAAGGTAAAAAGTTTCAAGTTTTCAGGAGAAAATCCAAACTATATAGCTATTCATAGGATAAAAGAAAAAAAAGGAAAAGAAAAAAGCAAATCAAATAGCTCAGATTTAATTTTAATTAACTTAAAAACAGATGAGATACTCAATTTCGGTAATGTTTCATCCTACTCTTTTAATAAAAAAGGTACTTATCTTGCTTACCTTATTGATACCGAAGATGGTTTAGGAAATGGAGTCTCACTCATTTATCTTAATTCAGGAAAGATAAAAAATCTTGACTCCTCTGAAGCAAAGTACCAATCTTTAAAATGGTCAAAAGAAAAGGATTATTTTACGGTTTTAAAAGGGGAAAAATCTGATAAATACAAAGACAAAATTTACACAATACTGGCATTCAAGTTTTTTAAAAATAGTAAGTTACCTAAAAAATATGAAGTAAATAAAAAAGAGATAAAAGACTTTCCCGAAGAGCTTGAGATAAGCCCCAATTTCACACCTTACTGGTCCGAGGTTTACAATGCTGTTATATTTGGTATATATAAACCTGAGTTAAAGGAGAAAAAGGAGAAGAAAAAACCGGAGAAAAAAGTAAAGAAAAATGAAAAAGAGGAAAAAGCAAAAAAAGATAAAGAGAAAAAGAAAGATAAAATTATAAAAGAGCTTAAGCTTCCTTCTCTCATCATCTGGCATTATAAGGATAAAAGACTTCAATCAATGCAATGGCTTCAAGCTTCTCAAGACAAAAACTATAGTTACAGGTGTATATATCATTTTGATACCAAAAAATTCATAAGGCTTGCGGATGATAATTTAAGAAAAATAAGAATTTCTCCGGAGTATGTATATGCAATAGGTTATGATAATTCAAAATATGAACTTGAAGGGAACCTTTCGGGGAAAAGATACAGTAATATCTATTCCATAAACCTTAAAACAGGTCAAAAGAAAATGATTCTTGAAAAAGTAAGATGGTCTTTCTTTCCTTCCTACGATGGAAAATTTCTTCTCTTTTACAAAAATAAAAATTTTTATACAGTATCCTCTGAAAATGGTAAAATTTTCAATCTTACCTCAAAACTACCTACAACTTTCGTAAACCTTGAGGATGATCATAATGTTAAAAACCCGCCTGTACACCAGTATGGTTTCGGATGGTTTAAAGATAACAAAGGTCTTCTTCTGACAGATGGTTGGGATATCTGGAAAGTTGATAGATACGGGAAAAAATTTGTCAATATAACCCAAAATGGTAAAAAGGAAAAGATAAAATACCAATATCCTTTTATTCTTGAAGAAAATTTTAAAGGTTTTTCGGAGAAAAAACCTTTATACATTAAGATGTATGGGGAGAAGACAAAGAAAAACGGTATAGCAAGAGTAATGCTAAAAAAATCCTGTAAAAAAGAAGTTCTTCTTTGGGGTGATGCGAATTATTCAAATCTTAAAAAAGCAAAAAAAGCAAATGTTTTTTTATACACTTTTGAAACATTCAAGGATTTCCCCGATTATTATTTAACAGACAAAAGCTTTAAAAAAGCAAAAAAAATCACTGATTCAAATTCTCAGCAAAAAAATTATCTCTGGAGTTCCGGAAGGATTTTGCTAAATTACAGAAACAGCGAAGGCAAAGATTTACAGGCAGCTCTTTTTCTGCCTGCAAACTATGAAAAAGGCAAAAAGTATCCCATAATAGTTTACATATACGAAAAATTATCTCAATCCTTAAACCGCTATCAGATGCCGAGGGAATTTGGTTTTAGCACTTCAAGATATACAAGTAATGGATATGCTGTCCTAATGCCCGATATTATATACAAAGTCAATGATCCCGGCCTTTCTTCAGTTGATTGCATAAAAGCTGCTGTTAAAGCTGTTATTAATACGGGAATTGTTGATGAAAAAAGGATGGGGATTCACGGGCACTCCTGGGGGGGATATCAAACAGCATTTATAATAACACAAACTGACATGTTCAGTGCAGCTGTTGCAGGGGCTCCTCTTACCGATTTAATAAGCATGTATAGTTCAATATACTGGAATACAGGTTCTGCAAATCAACCGATTTTTGAAAGCAGTCAGGGAAGATTCAAAGGTGGATATTGGGATTATTTTGACTCTTATAGAAGAAACTCCCCTATTCACAATGTAAAGAGAGTTAAAACACCGCTACTCCTTTTGCACAACAACAAAGACGGAGCGGTTGATTGGAATCAGGGAATAGAATATTACAACACACTCAGAAGACTCCATAAATTTGTAATTATGTTAGAGTACAAAGGAGAAAACCACGGGCTCAGGAAAAAGGAAAACAGAATTGACTACGGGATAAGGATGCAAGAATTCTTTGATCACTTCTTAAAAGGAAAAGAGGCCCCTGACTGGATGAAAAAAGGTGTCCCTTACATAAAACTGGAAAAATATTTGAAGGAGAGGAAAAAAATAATAGAAAAGAGATAAATTTTGATGGGCAGGTTTTCAGCTTTAGAACTTTGAAGCTTTCACTCCTTTCACAAAATGTCTTGTCCCAAAGTGACTTGAATGCTTAAATGTTTTGTAATTCTCGCGAAAGCTGAGTTTTTAGCTTAATGGTTCAAAAGACTGCCCTTGCAAGTACTCTGTTTAATGAAGAGCTGCTCGGCTGGAACAGCTTTTTGCTTAAAGCTTTAATTATTTGTAAGTTTTCTTTACCTCTTTAACAACCAGATATATTCCGAAAAATAGTCCACCAAAAAATATTGTGGCTGTTACAGGATTAAAAATAAGCCAGGGCTCTTGAAAAACTCGCCATTTTGCAAGAATCTCAATATCATTCCAGAATACCATTGTCGTTGGAATTGCATATCTGAGCCTCGGTCCAAAACCTTTGATTTGCATAAGCTTTAAAAACAAATAACCTGTAAATGAAAAGGATAAAAAGAATACCCCATAAGTAAACCAACTGTAAACTCCGAAGATCCTCTCATCATAAGCAAGAAGGAGTAAAACATAGAAAAACCATGTAACCGCAGAAAACATGAAAGCCGTATGGGAAGCATAATTATCAATTTTACCTGTTGCCACAGCACCTCTCATTAAATTAAGATTCCTTCTGAAATAAAGGAAAAAATTACATCTTGAACATTCAAGAAATAGCATATACGCGATTATAATCATTAAAAAACCCCAGGAATACTTCATCAAAATGTATTCTCCATACTCACCTACCAAGCTACCATTAAAAACTGTTAACTTTTTGGCAATCCCTAATGTTCTCGCAGCAATCAAAAGAGAAAACTCAAGCCCTGTCCATAAGAAAAGCCCAGAAATTAAGCCAGCAATACTTTGAAGGGCATCATTTTTCATATATTTTGAAATTACTAATACAAGAAAACCTATTAAGAAAAGAGTTAGCATAGCAATTAATAAAAAATTAGAAGATGGCAATAAATAGAATTTGAGATTTTCCCCCTTTTCCAATTTCAAAAGAGCTTCTTTATAAACTTCTGTATCTTTAATATCTCCTTTATATTTTGCTTCTTTTAAATTTAACTTAATCTCTTCTTCAATTGAATAATCTCCATACCACCTTCCTTCAATTTTATCTGCATTCAAATAATAGCCAGAAGAAATTTTTTGATCAACATGATTAATAATGACCATAAAAAGATGCCCCGAAGCAAGAGCAAACAAGACTAAAAAAAAAGCTAAAATTGATTGCCCCACATACAATCTTTTTTCACTCATCTCATTCTCCATCTGAATTTTATTTTTTAAAAAACTAAACTTCTCTATTTTTCTTATTTTCAAAAATAAAATCTTCTCCAAAAAATCTCTTTCGTGCTTGTAAATTTTCCACAACTTGTTCAGGAAATCCTTCAGCAATCATTTCACCTGAATCAATGATATAAACTTCATCAGAGATTTCGAGAGTATCATAAACATTATGGTCAGAAATTAAAATACCAATTCCCCTCTCTTTTAATCTTAAAAGCATTTCCTGTAAATCAATTATTGTCAAAGGATCAACGCCTGAGAAAGGCTCATCAAGAAGTAAAAACCTGGGCTCTATTAAAAGAGCTCTTGCCACTTCCACCCTTCTTCTCTCTCCTCCAGAGAGATTGTATGCCTTAGAATCCTTTAAATATAATATATTAAATTCTTCCATTAAAGAAATTGCCATTTTTTCTTTTTTATCTTTGTCATTAATCCTTTCATCCAAAATTATTAAAAAATTCTCCAAAACAGTAGCCTTTCTAAAAACAGAAGGCTCCTGAGGCAAATAGGTAATCCCCATTAAAGCTCTTTCATGAGGCAGTGTTGTAGTTATGTCCTGATTCCCCAATAATATTTTACCTGATTCAGGTTTAACTACACCTAAAATCATTTTAAAGGTAGTTGTCTTGCCAGCGCCATTTTTGCCTAAAAGAGCAACAATTTCTCCCTCTTTAATACCAATACTAACCCCTTTTACAACTGTTCTCCCGGAAAAACTCTTCCTAAGATTCAAAGCCTTTAACATCTCAGTTCCTCTCAAAAGCTAACAGAGTTTCAATCATCTTTTTAGCACTCAACACATTATGAACTCTTACAATCGAAGCACCCTTCAGCAAAGCTATTAAATTGGCAACACATGTTTGTTCTTCCCTTTCATCTACAGAATATTGCCCGTTCAAAGAGAGAAAAGATTTTCTCGAAGCGCCTATTAATATCGGGAGATTTATTTTTCTAAAATAAGATAGATTATTAATTATCTTAAAGTTATCATCCCATGTTTTTCCGAAGCCAATTCCGGGATCAATGATGATTTTATCATCCTTAACTCCAGCTCTGTTCAATTTTATCTTTTTATCTTCCAAAAATTTGTAAATTTCTCCTAAAAGATCATTGTAAAGAGGGTTTTTTTGCATGTTTTTAGGAGTTCCTTTAATATGCATTATAATAATTGGCACATTGTATTTCTTAACAACATCTACCATCTTTGAGTCAAAACTGGCACCACTTATATCATTTATGATATCAGCTCCGCTTTCTATTGCTGCTCTTGCAACTTCTGATTTGTAAGTATCAACTGAAATTATAATACTGCTCCTCCTTCTAATTTCCTTTATAACAGGTATTATCCTTTCAAGCTCTTCTTCAATAGAAACAGGCTCTGCTCCCGGCCTTGTACTTTCTCCTCCTATATCAATAATATCAGCTCCCTTCTTCTCCATTAAAAGAGCTCTTTCAACTGCTTTTTCTCTTTGAAGAAACATTCCCCCATCTGAAAAAGAATCAGGTGTCACATTTAAAATTCCGGCTATTAGGTATTTTTTTTCTTTAAAGATATTTAAATTATTGGCAAGAGTTATTTTCAATTTACCACTTTAAAAGCAATGCCCCCCAGGTAAAACCTCCTCCGAAAGCATCAAAAACAAGAATATCTCCCTTTTTCACTCTACCTTCATCAACAGCCATATCCAAAGCTATAGGAATTGTTGCAGCAGATATATTTGCAATTTTATCAATTACAATGTATGTTTTTTCAGGAGGGATATTGGCATACTTTCTCGCTTGTTCAATAATTCTAATATTTGCCTGATGAGGAATAAAGAGGTCAACATCTTCCCCTTTTATCCCTGCAAGCTCTATTACTTTAAGGGCTGATTCACTCATATATCTTACAGCCCATCTAAAAACCTTATTCCCTTCCATATGAACAGTATGAAGCTTTCTTCTAACAGTCTCTTCTGTAGGAGGCATCTTTGAACCACCCGCAGGCTGGATTAAGAGATCTCCAAGATTACCGTTTGCCCCCCAATATCTACTTATAATACCAGAATCATCATTGCTTTCCTCCAAAATAGCAACTCCAGCGCCATCACCAAAGAGCACACAGGTGTTTCTATCTTCCCAATTAGTAAATTTGCTAAGAGTATCAGCTCCGGCAACTAAAACTCTTTTCATCATCCCGGTTTTGATTAAAGATTCTGCCATAATAACAGCATAAATAAAACCTGTACATGCGGCAGCAATATCAAACACAGGGATTTCATTAAGTCCCAACCCTTTCTGAACCCAACATGCTGTTGAAGGGTAAGTATTGTCAGGAGTAATCGTAGCAACGATTATTCCATCAATGTCCTGAGGCTTAAGATTTACCCTGTCAAGAGCTTTTTTTGTAGCTTTTAAAATAAGGTCTGAAGTGGCCTCATCTTCAGCAGCGATATGCCTTTCCTTAATACCCGTTCTTGTTGTAATCCACTCATCAGAGGTATCAACCATTTTTTCAAGATCATGGTTTGTTAACACCTTTTCAGGCAAATAAGAACCTGTTGAAACAATTTTAACTCCCTTCATTGAACTTCTCCTTATTTCAGAATCATTTTTTAATTGCGAGTGAGATTGTCTTCCACACCTTTACCTTTTTCCCCTCCCTAAGAGGTTTAGAAAAACGCCATTTATATATAACATTCTTTATCTTACTATGCATATTTGCTACCACAGGGAAAACTCTCAATATTCTAAATTTTTCCACCTTCCCTTCTTCATTAATTAAAACCTGCATAATTACTCTTACAACAGTACCTGCCTTAACATCTTTGTAAGTAAGATAAGGACTTACTTGCTTTAAAATCTTTATTTTGCTATCAAGAGTCGAAATAGGAACAATATCGCCTTCCTTAAAAGTTGGCTCTTGAAGTTTTTGCTCTACTTTTGGTTTCTCTACTGTTTGCTGTTCTTTGGTAGCAGGTGCATTTTCTCGAATCTCTTTTGTCTGCTTAGGAACTTGGTCATTAACAGGAGACACGGTTTGCTTCGTTTGAGTAGAAAGATTATTAGGCGTACTCCCTTTACTTTCTGGCTTACTACTAACTTCTGTTGTTGTTTTGGTTTTCTTAATAGTTTCAATTGCCTGCTTTACTGCTTGTTTTTTTTCCTGCTGCTGTTGCTGTTTAAGAGCAGCAATCCTTCTCTGTCTCTCTTCAAGAAGAGCCTTTCTTTTTTGCTCATCTTTTATCTTTGCTATATCCTGTTTATATTGCTCTTCAATTGCTTTTATCTTTTCTTCATACTTCGCAGATAACTTTTCCTCTATTTTCTTTGCTAACTCTTCAACATTAATTTGTTGCTGCTGAGGGTTCTGAACAATAACTGTTTTTTTCTCCCGAGACATAAAAAAGATAACTAATGTTATAATAATAACCGCAGCTATTCCAATAACAACAAATATACCTTTATTTCCGCCTTTTTCCTCAAGTTCCTCCATTGTACTAAATATTTCCTTTTCAATCTCTTTCTCTTTCTCTTTTTGCAATTCTATTTCATCAGGAGGAATTTCCAGCTTCTCTTCTTCCTCAATCTCCTTTAGCTCTTTTTTATTCTCTTCTCTAAACAATGAATTTATATAAAAAGCTAAATTAAAAGTGGAAGGTGTTATTTCCCCATCCATAATAATCTCTTCAAAATCCTTCTGCATATCCTGTAGATTTATATAATCTCCACTAAAACCTTTTTCTATTCGAGGAACGACAAATTCAGGAATTGTCTTGTAAAGGTCATAAGGTACCGATAGCTTTGAAGAAGCAATATATGCAGTATCTATATCCTCTGACATCTCATTAATTCTCTTCCCTGTCAGCATAAAGTAAAAAAGCGAAGTAAAAGCATAAACCTCTTCTTTCTCGGAAATCTCTTTTCCTGGAGCAAAAAGATATGGGAAATTTTCTGAGATAACTTCCTCTATACCAGCATTTCTACCTAAAAGAAAATTACAAATAGGATATCTATAAAAAACAGCTCCATCACTATTAAAACCTATATCATCTGGAATGGGTAAAAAATAGAGATTATTCATATTTGAAGAATAAGATTGCTTAAAAGCAAGGGCAATGTCCAAAATTGACATAAGAATATGGACAGCATTATCAAGAGAAATTCCATTACCTTTATTAAATGCTGCTTCAAGAATTTCAGATAGAGTTCTAAATTCTTTCATGTAGGGAGAAACAACTACCGTCCTATTTTTAACAATCTGAACTTCCTCTCCAACAACAAGATTCTTCATCTTTGAGTTTTCGAACAATTTAAAGTAAGGTAAAATGTCATCTTTTTTAAGCTTGAGTTTGTCAGATATTATAATTCCAAGCTTTAACTCCCTATTCCCATTATCATCAATCTTAAAAAGTCTAAACTCTTCACCTAAATAAATATTTCTTAACTTCTTAGTAAAAAAAAGAGTTCCAAACCTTTTTCCTTCCATAATACACCTCTCAGTAATTTATATCAAAAATTATTTATTTTGTCCACTTTAGCCATTTTCTGATAGAAATAGGGATTATATTCATTTAATTTTTTTAAAATCTTTTTAAAATCTTTTCTCTGCTCTTTCAATATTGTAATATAATCATACAAGAAGTAAGGATAATTAAAAAAAGTACTCCAGTATCCCAATTTCTCCTTCATCTTAATAAGCTTTCTCATTGTTTTGTTTGACTCTTCTATCTTATCCTCTTTATTCAAAATAAAAGCTTTTAAGCTCAAATAAAATTTAAAAACTGGGAAATACCTTTTTTCATTTATTTTATATCTATTTACAACCTTTTCCAAAATTCCAAGTTCTTTTTTAGCAATTCCTAAATTATTTTCAACAACAGCTACTCTTCCCTTTAGATAAAAAAATTCAGGAATTATTGTATAAATCCTCTCTGAACTATATGTATTTATAGCATTATTAATTTTTTCTTCCGCTTTTTTTATGTTTCCACTATAAAAATCAAAAAGTGCTTGTTGGAACAATGCTCTTGCTTTATTCTCATCTGACTTCGATCTATTTGAATAGATCTTATTGTACTTATAAGCACTTTTTAAATCCCCGTCAATAAAGTAAATATATGCCAAGGAATAATAAATCCAATCCAAGTTTTTATTTATATTTATTGCAGTGAGTTTATTGTTTCTTGCATTTAGATAATCCCCCATATAAAAGAAGCCATCTCCTAAACTATCATAAGCATTAGCTCCCTTGTTTAACTCTTTATACCTTTCTAAAAAATCCAAAGCTTTTATATGCTCTCCAAGGTAAGAAAGACAAAATCCTGCATGGTTCAATGCAAGTGAAAAATCTTTATCTATATCAAGGGCTTTTTTATAATAAGAAAGAGCCTTCTTTACCTCCCCTCTATGAAAATACGATTCTCCAAGATTATAATAAGAAAGTTTATCTCTTGGCTTCATTTTTATTATATTTTTCAAATACTTTCTTTCATCTTTAAATTTTAGCTCAAGCTTTGAATA
Source organism: uncultured Clostridia bacterium (assembly GCA_964634755.1). Classification (GTDB taxonomy): domain Bacteria; phylum Acidobacteriota; class Aminicenantia; order JAMOAD01; family JAMOAD01; genus JALXDT01. The sequence continues at coordinate 4,932 of CAZWJH010000034.1, read as the reverse complement.
GAGAGCTTTAATAATTGATTGATCATAATTACTTAATGATGCGCTTTCTTCATAAGCTTTTTCAATAAACTTTTTCGCACTCCTATAATCTCCATTAAAAATAGAAATTTCCGCAAGATAATAATAGGGAAGAGCCATTTTATTATCATAATTTAAGGCTTTTTTAAAAAACTGCTCAGCATCTGAAATGTAGAGTTCTTTCCATGATCTATAACCATGAAAAAAGTGCACAAACGCACTCCAATCAGAAGTAAGCATTTCTGATATCTTTTTAGCTTTTATTTCCTTTTTTACATTTAAATATTCTTTTATTCTCTCTGTTATTTTATCCACTTGATAAGAAAGGATGCTTGAATTCCCTTCTCCATTAACCGTAATTACTTTCTTTACATTCTTTGGAAAGTATAAGGTTGTATCAATGTTTATCATTTCACCTATTTTTGTTACAGTTGGTAATATAAAAAACTTAACCCTTTCTTTTTTTATCAAAGTGCTCTTATTTTTCCATTTTTTCAAAAGATCTTTATAGCCCTCGCTTCCCATAATTTCATAAGAATTAAATTGGGAGAGTGATCTGTCTAAAAGAAATTCTATTTCTTGACCCAAAAGCTTCGAAACCTCTTTTGAAGTTTCGGATTTCAAAACTATTATCAAAGGCTTTTTAAACATTGGTTTTACTAAAAAGAAAAAGACAATAAGAAAAAGGAAGATAGCAGAAATAGCTCCCCAAACTAAACTATTTACATCTTTTTTTTGTGATATAGATTCCGGGCTCATTTCTTTCAATTTTAATAGGTCATCTTTTAACTCAGACATATCTTGATATCTTTTATCTCTATCTTTTTTCAAGGCTTTCTTTATGATTTCATCTAACTCTCTCGGAAGAGTGCTTTTAACCCTCGAAGGAAGAGCTTCTTCCTTTGAAAGAATATTTGCAAGAACAGAAAGATGAGAGTTACCCTCAAACGGCCTTCTTCCTGTAAACATTTCATAAAGAACGATACCAAAGGAAAAGATATCCGAACGATTGTCAAGTTTTTTACCCTCCGCTTGCTCTGGAGACATATATGAAACTGTTCCGACAATCATACCGGTTTCGGTCAAATTATACTCTAATTCGCTCTTCCCCTCACTTTCTACGGTCTTAGCAAGTCCGAAATCAAGAATTTTCACAAAACCATCTTTAGAAACAAAAATATTAGAAGGTTTTATATCTCTGTGAATTATCCCTCTTTCGTGAGCTGCCTTTAACCCATCTGCTATTTGCAAAGCTATATCAAGAGCTCTTTCAAAATCAAGTTTTCCTTCTTTTAATAAATCCGCAAGGCTTTCGCCTTCTATGTATTGCATCACTATATAAGCATAATCATTCTTGACAACAATATCATATACATTGCAAATATTAGGGTGCTCTATTTGCCCCAAAGTTACAGCCTCCCTAACTAATCTTTCCTTGAAAGTTTTATCTTCCAAAAGAGAAGGCGGTAGTGTTTTTATCGCAACATTTTTTTTCAATCTTTTATCCTTTGCAAGATAAACCATACCCATACCACCTTTCCCAACCAACTTTAAAACTTCATACCTATCATCAATAACTTTTCCTACAAAAAATATCTCCCTGCTTACTTCCATCGTAGGAGTAATATCAGCATTTAAAGGATAACCACACTTTATACAAAAGTTTGAGTCCCCCTTATTTTCAGCACCGCAATATGGACAAATAATAATATCTTTTTCCATAATAACCTATCTTACCTTTATTATAAACCTATTTCAAGCTTCTTTCACTTATTCTTGATTTTTTTACAATAAAACACAACTCTTCCATTTTTTAATTTCTACTAAAACATTTTTCTTTAGCTTTATATATTTCCTTTGAAAATTTATCACACTCATTATCTCTTTTAATAAAAAAACACTGGTTTTCTTAAAAGAAGTAATCTTTCTTTTTAATTTTTTTAATTCCATCCTTTTATCAAAATCCATTGAATTCTTTTTCACCAAAACTAAAGCTTTTGCTCTCAAATATAATCTCTTTTTTTCAATACATCTCAAGAATTTACCAAAATATAGACCGTACTTTTTCTTTTTTAAAATAGACTTAATTTTCCCAATATAAAAATAAGGTTCACATCTTTTAAAGCTATCATCTTCCAAAGATTTCAAAAAATCTTCCTCAGCATTTCTCAAATTCCCTTCTTTTAAATTTATTAACCCTGACAAAAAGTTTACATCTCCAGAATCAGGGAGATAGAGTTTTGAAAGATTTATCTGTTTATTCGCTTCTTCTAAATCACCCTTATAAAGAAAATTATAAGCCTTGTAATAATACGCCTCTCCGTGATAAAGCGCTTGAACCATTAAAAGATTATCAAGAACAGTGGTTGATTCATCGTATTTCTTCAATTTTTGCAAGCACACCCCTTTTCCAAGAAGAGCGGTCGGATTCTTCCTATCATATTTTAAAGCCAAATTATAGTACTCCATTGCTTTTGAAAACACTTCATAAAAGAAAAACCAAACGGAAGCTGCACCTGTGTATGCTTTGACATAATCAGGAATCAGTTTTAATGCTCTTTCAAAGTATTTTAAAGCCTCGGGACTCTTTCCTCTTTTAAATAAAAAATAAGCTTTTTTAACACAATATTCGGCAAAATTCGGATATTTTTTCCCAATATCCTCTTTTGTATTAAAATTATTTAAGTAAATAAAAAGCGGTGATGTGGAAAATCTTTTACTTAAAAGTTCAAAAGATTTTAAATACTCTTTGTGCTTAAAAGCTCTTTTGAGGGAAAGAAGATAAAAACATGAGTCAATATCAGAGTTTTCAAGATCAAAAACACTCTTATCAATTTTCATTCTAAGTCCATTAAGTGTTTCTACCTTCTTGTTTCTGATAAAAACAGAGCCTTTCATACTTTCAAGAACATTAAGAATAATTCTCTCCTTCTCATCTGCAGGGACAAAGTTAAATTTTCCAAAAAGTTTCAGATATTTATTACTTATAATTAACTCTTGCTTTTCTCTTACAATTTCAAGAGCAAAAGCTAGAATAACCTTTTTCATTAGCTTGTTATCTTCTTTTATTTTAAAAGCTTTATAATAATAATCAATTACCTGTCTCCAGCTAAAAAGATTTTTCTTTTGAAAATAGTAATCCCCTTTTCCCACAAATTCCAAATATTTTCTCTCTACACAGAGTTTTTTACCTTTTTTTGACTCAACCTGCTTAACTTCAACTCTATTTGTGGAACATGAGTAAAAAAATAAAATAAACAAAATAAAAATAGCTTTTTTCACTACATCCTCTCCTCCTCTTGAACTTAGAAAAAGATTATCAAAAAAAATAATTCCCCTGTCAAGTATTTATAAAACATTATATTAGAAAAAAATACAAAAAATTGATATTATTTATTATTAAAGGAGAAAAATGAAAATTCTGGTAGCTACATCTGATGGACCTTTTGTAGAAGGCGGACATATAATAATAGCAAAGGAATTAGTTTCAGCCATAAATGAATACGGCTTTACCGCAGAATTACTGAGAACTCCCCAAAACAGATTTTCAAGAGTCTTCTCAGCATACATTTCCACAAGATTAATTGATGTAGAAGAAGACGGTATAGGAGATACAATAGACAAGCTCATTTCATTTAAATATCCCTCTTATGCTCTCAAACATCCGAACCATACTGTATGGATCAATCACAGAATGAGAGAATACTATGATCTTTGGGAGAAATTTTATTCCACACTGGGGAAAAAGGCAAAAATTAAAGAAAAAATAAAAAGAATTCTTATTCACAAATTGGATAATTATTTTCTCAAAAAAGCGAAAAAGATTTACACTCAATCGGAAAATATAAAGAGCAGGCTTGAAAAATGGGGTAAAATTAAAAGTGAGGTTCTCTACCCACCTCCACCCAAAAGAAACTATAAAGAAGGTAATTATAATAAGACAATATTTACAGTGTCACGCCTTGTGAAACATAAAAGAGTTGATTTAATAATAAAAGCTCTCAAATTTACAGAAGATAAAGAAATTATGTTAACCATAGCAGGAAATGGCCCTGAATTAAAAACACTAAAAGCTTTAACTAAAAGCTTGGGACTAGGAGAAAGAGTGAGATTTGAGGGGAGAGTCTCTAATTCTAAGTTAGTAAATCTTTATTCAAATTGCGGAGCTGTCTTTTATTCTCCTTTTAATGAAGATTATGGATTTGTAACGGTAGAGGCATTTGCCTCGGCTAAACCTATTATAACAACAGAGGATTCAGGAGGTGTCAGAGAGTTAGTTTTAAAATCAAAAGCAGGAATTGTCTCTGAAAATGACATAAAAAAACTCTCAAAAAAAATAGATGAACTATTTTCTGACAAAAACAAATTAATAAAATTAGGAGAGATAGGAAAAAAATGGGTATCAAACCTGAAATGGGATAAAACTGTTGAAAAGCTTCTTTTTGAAGATTAAAGGGAATTTAAAAATATGACAAAGTGTATAGCTATAAATCATTTTCTCACCTTCGATGTAAATAAAAAAAGTGTTTATTTTATACTTCACAAGAGAAAGTATAAAAAAACATTGAAACTTAATTACTGGGTTTAATAACGAAGGAGTTCATTCCTTTGAAAAGATAAAATTTTCCGGATTTTAAATCGGGCGGAAGAGCTTTCTCGTTTTTCATCAAAAAAAAATCTAACTGAAATATAATTTTATAATTTATTATAAATATCATTAGCGTGCCCCGTCAAGAGATATATCTAATTCAAAATTCTTAGAGCTCAAACCCTTGTTATCATAAGCATTATCAAGCTCTCTTAAACACTTTGCTATTTTTTTGTTTAATTCATAAAGATCGATTGAATTTTTTAATTTTCTCAACTCCTCCTTTTTCTCATCATCTACCTCCTCACTCTCCAAAAGTCTTTTAA
>CAZWJH010000033.1:3695-23831 GCA_964634755.1 uncultured Clostridia bacterium | reverse complement strand
AGGCTTAACCAATTAAGAGAAAATAGAACATTAAAAACAGTGTAAAATAAAAATGGAGCTAGCTATTAAACTAACTCCATCTAAAACTTATATAATTCTCCTATTAATTACCAGTATCTATTTCCCTTTCGTCCGTATCTTCGCCCCTTACCATTCTCACTGGAAATTATTGTTTCATACTCCTCCTGTGAAATATATTGAGGTACATAGGAAAGAGCATACTTTTCAAGCTGAGACACAAATGCTCTCATATGATTTTCAGAACCCTTTCGTAAACTTTCAAAAACAAAGACAATATCCCTGTTATCCGATTTAACAATTGCTTCATCCAAATCATAAATATCAAGATCTTCAATTGTTGCTCCAACTTTAAAGGCCTCTGTTATAGATTTCTTTCCCTTTGCCACAAGAGAATCATAAAACTCTTTTAACTTTGAATTAGAAAAAACTCCTCTCTCATTTTCTACAATCGGATCTTTCAATCCGTATTTATCAATCAAACTCTTTACCGCCTCCATATGTGTTTGTTCAGAGTCAGATATATTGGAAAAAACCTGAGAACTCCATATTTCATAGAGAGCAAGGTAAACATCTCTTGCAAGTTTTCCTTCTTCTCTCATTTTCATCAGAAGATAATCCTTCTCAGCTTAAAAAAGTTCCTCATAAGGTATTTGAGATACCATATCCTGAATAATATGACTATTTATGTTTCCACTGTTTCCTCTTTTTCCCCAAGCACTAAAAGCTAAGGTTGTAAACATTAAAGCTACCATCCCTAAAGTTATTAAATTTTTTTTCATCTTTTCCTCCTAAAAAATTAATACTCTTCTTCAACAAAAAATTCGCCAACTTAAAAAAACCTTTAAACTAAAGCTATTTTAAAATTTTAGAACAATGCTTTCGCAATTTTTTGCGAAAAAAATATTTTTATAGGAAATATTTTGAAACATCTTTTAAAGCCAAGATCTTTAATTTTTTTCTACTATGAATAAGCTTCTTGAATATTCTAACATATTTTAATATAATTACTTCATGAAAATGAATACTCCTAATAAATTGACAACTTTAAGATTTTTAATAGCACCTCTTTTTTTTATAAGTTTTGTTTATGGAGGGAAATGGGGAAAACTTATAGCTTTAATCCTTTGTGGTATTATAGAGCTATCAGATTTTTTTGATGGTTTAATGGCAAGAAGATATAAACAAATAACAGATTTTGGAAAAATCTTTGATCCTTTTGCAGACAGTCTTGCAAGGTTTACATATTTTATCACTTTCCTGACCGCCGGCTTAATGCCGGGATGGATGGTTTTAATTATTTTTTACAGAGATTCCACCGTCAGTGTAATTAGACTGGTAGCTTCATTAAGAGGGGAAGTTGTAGCAGCAAGGATTAGCGGAAAAATCAAAGCAGAGGCTCAAGCATTTGGTGTTTTGGGAGTGCTTTTTTTAACAAATATCAAGAATTTATTTAATGTAACGTACAAATTTAATTTAAACACCTTAATATATTACATCTTTCTATTTATCACACTTGTAACTCTTTATTCCGCTATTGATTATTTAATTGGAAATTTTCACCACATAAAAAAGATAAAAAAATAGGATAGAAATATGGAAACTAATTTAAAATGTATCCCCTGCTTTATTGATGATATTATAGGCGCTTTGGATTTAATTGAAGACTCTATTGAAGTTAAGCAAAAGCTAACAAACCAGGTCGTGAGTTTTATTGCTCAAGGGTTAGATTATACAAAAACACCTTCATATTATATTACAAGATGCCACAGAATAATAAAAAAATACTATAAAAAAGATAATCTTTTTAAAGAAATTAGAGACAAATGCAATCAAGTTGGACTTGAGCTGAGTAAAAAAGTGGAAAAAGAATTGTCAGACAAAAAGGATTTAGAAAAATTTAAAGAACTTATAAAATGGGCTATAACAGGTAATGAACTGGATTTCAGGACTGTTGGCACAGGATATAATCTAACTTTGGATGATTTTTATAAAATTCTTTATACAACATTTAAAAAACCGCTTGACATTGATGAATCCGAGAAGATTTTCAACACAGTTAATAATTCCCAGAGAATTCTCTATGTTCTTGATAATGTTGGAGAAATAGCTTTTGATAAATTATTAATTAAATATTTTCTTGAGAAGAATAAAAAGGTAAGTGTTGTTTACAGAGGAGGAACAATTACAAGTGATATAATATTTGAAGATCTGGAATTCGTCGGAATTACAGAGTTACCGGTAAAAACTGTTTTAGCTGGGCCTGATACTCTCGGTATTTCTTTTGAAGAAATGAGTGATGAGTTAAAAGAAGAAGTAAAAAAGGCGGATTTAATCATATCAAAAGGTCAGGCAAATTATTATGAATTTTCAAAACATTTTAATGAAATAGAGGGAACAATTGTTAATCTTTTCAGAACAAAATGTGATCTTGTTTCAACTAAATTCGGATTAAGAGGAAAATTAAGCCTTGCTGTAATTTTAAGGGAGGATTTCATATGATTAAAGTTGAACTTATTGGTTTTACCCCTGATGCTGAAAAAATAATTGAAGAAGCAGGAAGAACTGCTTATCTTTCTTTTGATAAAAAGAGTGATTACCCCATTTTTAGGATTGCCCGTGAAAATGAAGAAAAATTGGTTTACTCGGAAAAATACCCAAAGCTTAGAAATTCAAAAGAAGGAGATTTAATTGAATTTGAAGGTAAAAAATGGAAAGTTAAAAAGAGGTGGGAAAATACAGCGGCAAAATTCATTGAAATGCTAATCCGCTCGGGACATCATTCTGTTTTGGAGCATTCATTTGCAACATTTAAAGTAAAAGGAGGCTCCAGAGCTTTCACCCATCAACTTGTAAGGCATCGTCTGGCAGCATTTACACAGCAATCACAAAGATATGTAAATGAAGAAAATTTTAATTTTGTAATTCCCCTTTCGATAGAAAAAAACCAGGAAGCTTTGAAAATATTCAAAGAGTTCATGGAATACGCAAAAGAGACATATTCAAAACTAAGATCTCTCAAAATAAAAAAAGAAGATTCGAGATTTGTACTCCCTAATGCAGTCGAAAGTGAAATTGTAATAAGTGCTAACTTAAGAGAATGGCGACACATTTTAGAGCTAAGGGGGCATCCAACAGCACAGTGGGAAATCAGAAATTTTGCAGTTGAGGTAGCAAAAATTTTAAAAGAACTCTTTCCCGCCGTTTTTTATGATTTTTCAATAGATGAAGAGAAAAAATTGGTTATAAAGCGTGAGAATTAATAGGATTCTTTTATTTTCCCTAAGTATCATACTACTCTTACTACCTGCTTACGGGAAACTTGAGAAAAGCTCAGCGGATAAAGTAAACCGCCTTTTAAACTCTATTCTTACAAAAAAAGTCAAGGCAAAAAAAATAATAATATCCGAAGACGAGGTAAATTCATATTTTTACTTTTACAGAGAAAAGATTTTCACTGATGATGTAAAATGGGTTAAAATAAAACTTAATAATAATAATTTAATAAAAATAAGGATTATTATGTTTTTCAACAGTAATGCCATAAAAGACAGTTATTTATCATTATTAAGAGATTCAATAATTGATATCAATTCTCAATTAAAATTAAAAAATATAAATAATGGGTGTTTTCAAATAAAATTATTATTTTTAAACATCAATGGGCTAACCCTTGATAATCAACTCGCTTTGAGTTTAATTTCAAAAATCCCCCCGGAATTTAAACAATACTTTGAAGGTTTTTGCCCGAACTATGAGATAAAAAAAATTATAGTAAGAGAGAAAAAAATTATGTTTTTATTTTAACTTTTCTTTATTCAATATAGTCCATAAACTTGACACTTATTCTTGTTGGCTTATAATATAAAAGCGGAGGTTAGAAATGGACAGAGAAAAGATTTTTGAAGAATTGAGTATCAGGAATGAGAAAAAAATTGTGCTTTTAATTATGGACGGAGTGGGGGGGCTTCCTCTAAATGGGAAAACCGCTCTTGAAGCTGCAAAAAAGCCCAATTTGGATGCTCTTGCAGAAAAATCTTCCTGCGGGAGAACAATACCTGTTCTAACAGGAATCACCCCCGGTAGTGGGCCTGCACATTTCTCCTTATTCGGTTATGACCCAATAAAATACAATGTCGGAAGAGGAATTCTTGAAGCTCTCGGAATTGATGTTGATGTTCATGAACATGAGGTAGTTGCAAGGGGTAATTTTTGTACCATTGACAGAGAGGGAATAGTAACAGACAGAAGAGCGGGAAGAATTCCAACTGAAAAAAATCAGGAAATAATAAAACTCTTATCAGAAAATATAAAAGAGATAGATGGAGTTAAAATATCCCTTTATTCCGGGAAAGAGCATAGATTTGTTATTAAATTAAAACACCCTGAGCTTTCTGACAAGATATCCGATGCAGATCCGCAAAAAGAGGGGCTTCCGATAAAATTCCCGGAACCACTCGAAAATAATGAAAATGCTGAATTTACTGCAAATATTGTAACAAAATTTATGAAAAAAGCCATAGTTGTTTTAAAGGACAGCCATCCTGCAAATGCTCTTCTTTTAAGAGGATTTTCAGAATATCCTATGATTCAACCAATGCAAAAGATATTTAAGCTTAATCCTGCGGCAATTGCGAATTATCCGATGTATAGAGGACTTGCAAAATTGGTGGGAATGAATGTTCTGGAAGTTGGGCCAGAGATAGACGATGAAATTATAACCTTGAAAAAAGAGTGGAATAACTATGACTTCTTTTACATTCACATAAAAAAAACCGATTCTTACGGAGAAGATGGCAATTTTGAAAATAAAGTGAAAATAATAGAAAAAGTTGATCAAATACTTCCTGAAATTTTATCTTTAAATCCTGATGCAATTGCAATTACAGGGGATCACTCAACGCCCTGCAAAATTAGTGGTCATTCTTGGCATCCAAATCCGTTTCTTCTATACTCTCCCTACATAATAAAAGATGAAGTTAAAGTTTTTACTGAAAAAGAGTGCGCAAAAGGGATTTACGGCACTTTTCCGGCAACAGACATTTTACCTCTTCTGCTTGCAAATACTTTGAAATTAAAAAAATACGGAGCATAAATGAAGAACAAAACATTATGGATTTTAATTTTAATCATTGGGATTATTGTTTTTTGGGGGATTTACAAAATTACAGGCGGATTATCTCTGAAAACTCCTTCCGAAGAGGAAATAAAAAAAGGAATTGAGCTTGCTGACCTTAAAACAGGATGGTTTATCTCCGAAAGAGCATTGAATAAAATCAAGATCTTACCATTTGTTGAAATTGCTGTTAAAAATTCATTGAAAGAGCCAATAGCAAAGGGAACACTAAACTTTGTAGTCACTTTCAAAGTCAAAGGAGATAAGATAGACTTTGATACAGGATGGAAAATTTATCCCTCTAAAAAAATTCCAATAGGAGAAACAGGAGAAAAAGTCAGAATTTCCTGCATTCACGGATATATAGGCTCAAGTGCAGAAGCATTTGAAAATAATAAAAGCGAATGGAAAATTCTTGAAGCCATTGTTTTTGTAAAATACAAAGGCTCAAAACTTATTGAATTAAAACATCTTGAAATAGCCCAAAAAATTTACTAATAAATTTTATTCATAAACCATAAGTTTAAGAGAAATTAAAGGATCTTTGATTTTTTGGTCTGTAATAAATTTAATTCTTTTTCTCTTATTAGAAATAAGATCAAAAAAATTGTCAGTGAAAAAGCCTTCATAATTACCAAAACTTAAAAACAGATTTTTTGCAAGCCTGTCTGATATAATTTCTATATTGTAACCATCTTTTATCTTCCAAATTTTAACCTTTACAATGGGACGCAAAAGATTAAGCTCTTTAGGTTTGACAAAATAATAATATCTTTCGGAAATGAGCTTCCCATTAGTACCAAAAAGAGTTATGTAAAGAAAAGTTGAACTTTTATTTCTTCCTTTCAAAAGTTTTTCTCTCTGAATTTTGAAATAAGTGTCATTTGAATTTGCCGGAATAAAAACATCAAATTTCTTTTCCCACAAAACTTTTCCATAAAAATCAAGAAGTTTAAGAGAAAGTTCCCCTTTTACATCATTTAATTTATCAGAAATAATCTGAACTTTGACAAAATTTCTTTCCTCAAAAGGAGAAACAATAATATCAGCGTAAAGTTTTTTTATTCTATACTGCAAAGCTTTCCATCTGCCTTTCCAATCAATTCCAGACCAGGAAATCACAGGCCAGCAATCATTTAGCTGCCAGTAAATGGAGCCCATACAAGAAGGCTTTGCTCTCCTTTGAGCTTCTATTGCCACTCCAATTCCGTATGCTTGTAAAAGTTGACTTACATAAACATAATCCTCCAATATCACAGGTTTTCCAAAATAATCATTCATATATTTATCTATTATTTCAAAACCTATAGGATGCTTTTCATGAGCTTTTAAAATCTTCGAATAAAGTCTTCTATCCTCCGGCAGAGTAAACTCTTTTATTGTCTTTGTATCAGGCAATCCCTGAAACCCGAACTCGGAAACAAATCTCCCTATTTTACTTTTTTTATTAAAAATCTCAAAAGGCTCTTTACCATGCCAAACTCCCCAGTAGTGAACATCACCTGAAGTATTTAACTCAGGCTCTCCCCAGTTGGTAAAAGGGGAAGTATGTATGTAATCTCTTTCTCCATCATATTTTTTTACAAGTTCAGGTAATAGTTCCTTAAAGAGTTTACTATAATCATTCTCTATTTTTCCCCTCTGCTCTTGATTGTACATTTTCTGCCATCCCCAATGATTCCATCCTTCGTAAACCTCATTGTTTCCACACCAGAGAACCAATGACGGATGATTTCTCAATCTCTTAATATTATAAATAGCTTCCTCTTTCACATTCTCTAAAAATTCCCTATCTGCCGGATACATAGCGCAGGCAAACATAAAATCCTGCCAGACCATAATTCCGTATTTATCACAGAGTTTATAAAATATATCATTCTCATAAAATCCTCCTCCCCAAACCCTAAGCATATTTATGTTGGACTTTATTACATTTTTAAAAAGAGCTTCATACCTTTTTTCTGATACAGAGGGAATAAACATATCCTGAGGAACATAGTTCGCTCCTTTTATAAAAACTGGAACCCCATTCACTTTGAAATAAAAACTTTCACCCAAATCATCCCTTTCCCTTACAAGCTTCACCTTTCTTACTCCAATATAATCATCCCACTCTGCCTTAACTCGTCCGTTAGTATAAACTTTTACATTAAAGTGATAAAGATGAGGCTTTCCCATTCCCTGAGGCCACCAGAGTTCAGGATTTTTTATTTCAAGCTCTATTGTTTTGATATTTTTCCCCTTTTCAAGTATCACTTCTTTTACAACTTTTATTTTCTCATTAACCTGAGATAATTCTATATTAGCTCTCCTTTTATGTGTAGAAATGAGCTCCATCACAAATTCTAATTTTGCGCTTTCTTTCGAGACCTGTTTTTGAATAACTTGGACCCCGTTTAGTTTAACACCACTCCAAGCCTCTATATAAACAGGTTTCCAAACTCCCATGGTAATATAAACAGGAGCCCAATCCCAGCCAAAATGATACGCAGGCTTTCTAACAAAAATGTAATCAGCTGTTGTTTTATGGTAAGGATACTTTTCTTTTTTTCTTTTAATTATTTTAAGAGGTGAATGGAAAACAATTTTCAGACGATTTTTACCTGGACAAAGTAAACTTTTTATATCCACTCTCCACTTTCTAAAAAAATTATTTGCTTTCAATATAAGTTTATCATTCAAAAACACATCCGCATAAGTATCCAATCCCTTAAAAATCAATTCAATATTTTCTCTCTCGAGTATTTTTTCATCCACCTCAAAATCTGTCCAATATTCCCAATCTTTATCTCCTATCCAAGAGTATCTACTCTCATTATCTCCAAAATATGGATCTTCTATAAGTCCATTTTTTAAAAGATCCGTCTGAACCGTTCCGGGGATGGTTGCCTTGTACTTTAAGTTTTTTCTAACTTCCCCAAATTTCCACACTTTATCTGTAAGATCAATTTTATAATAATCTTCACTGAGAAATTGACTAAAAGAATAAGTGGGTAAAGCAAAAATTAACAAAACAATTAAAATAAAATATTCACACCTTTTCATAATTAAACTTAATAAAATATTAAAAAAGTAAGATAGAGATGTCAAGAACTTATCTTTCTATTTAAAGGTTTCAAAATCCTTTCGGCTTTATCAAGTTTAGTGTTATAATATTGCACAAATTTACTGAGGAGGGTCATTATGGCATACAATTTAAAAGGTAGAAATTTCTTAACACTTAAGGATTTTACTCAAAAGGAAATAAAATTCCTTTTGGATCTCTCTATTAAACTTAAAAAAGATAAATACGCAGGCATCAGTTCAAAAAATCTTGAAGGGAAAAACATTGCTTTAATTTTTGAAAAACCTTCCACAAGAACGAGGGCCGCCTTTGTGGTTGCTGCCGTTGACGAGGGAGCACATCCCGAGTATCTTGGTAAAAATGATATCCAATTAGGAAAAAAGGAGACAGTAAAAGATACTGCAAGAGTTTTGGGAAGAATGTTTGACGGAATAGAATTCAGAGGATTCAAGCATGAAACAGTTGAGATTTTAGCTGAATACGCAGGAGTACCCGTATGGAACGGACTAACCGATAAATACCATCCTACTCAAGTTCTTGCAGATTTTATGACTGTTTTGGAGGAAAGAGGTTTTTTGAAAGGGATAAAATTTGCTTATGTTGGAGATGGGAGAAACAATATGGCAAATTCCCTTATGATTGGTGCCGCAAAAATGGGAATGGATTTTAGGATTGTTTCTCCAGTATCTCTTTTCCCTGAAAAAGAGCTTGTAAAAGAGAGCGAAGAGTTTGCCAAAGACAGCGGAGCTAAAATAACGATAACATCCAATGTCGAACAAGGAGTAATAGGAGCAGATGTTATTTATACGGATGTATGGGCATCAATGGGAGAAGAGGATAAAATCCCCGAAAGAATAGCTCTTTTAAAACCATACAAAGTAACTCAAAAATTAATAGAAATGACTGACAACGATGATGTGATATTTTTACACTGCCTTCCCTCTTTTCATAACAATGAAACAGAATTAGCTAAAAAGTTCCCTGAGATCTGTGAAGTTGAAGAAGCTGTTTTTGAAGGCAAACACTCAAGAGTATTTGACGAAGCGGAGAACAGAGTACATACCATAAAAGCAGTTATGGTTGCAACACTTGGAAAATAAAAACTCAATAATATTAGAAACGGAAGATCTCTTTTTTTCGTATGAAAAAGAGAGGTCTTTTACTTTGAAAAAGATAAATTTAAAATTCAAAAAATCAAAGGTTTACGGAATTATAGGCTCAAATGGTTCTGGAAAAAGTACTTTAATAAAATTAATTGCTTCAATATTAAAAGATTATAATGGAAAAATCAAACTTTATGGAGAGAACTTAAAAAATCTCACTCAAAAAGAAATTGCAAAAAACATAGCATATTTACCTCAGGAAATTCCTGAATTTTCAAAAATCACTGTTTTGTATCTTCTCCTTCTTTCAAGATATCCTCATCTAAAAATAATAAAAGGTTTCTCAAAAGAAGATTATGAAATAGTTAAAAGAGTCTTAAAACAATTTAAGATTATGGGGCTCTCTGAAAGAATTATAGGCTCTCTTAGTGGAGGAGAAAGAAGGAAAATTCTTTTAGCTTCACTTTTTGTTACGGAGCCGGAAATATTTGTTTTAGATGAGCCGGATTCATTTCTTGATCCTGCAAATAAAAAGGAAATTGAAAATATGCTCCGAGAGCTAAAAAAAGAGGGGAAAACAATAATTTTCACCTCTCATTCACTTGATTTTATCACAGAAATCTCGGATGAGATTATTGCCTTGAAAAACGGAAAAATTGTTTACTCGGGGAAAAATTTATTTGAGAAAAATATAAAAATTTTTTCGCAAATCTTCAATGTTTACTATAAATCTTTAAAAAAAGAGGGGAAATTCTTCTTTTATTATGAATAAAAAAAGGGGGACCGAAAGGTCCCCTTTTTATCTAAAATTATAGTTTATCCTGAACAAGCATATTTCTGAGTCTGGCTATGAAATCTGTTATTTTAATATCTTTCGGACATGCGTCCATACAATTTGCTGTATAATGACATCTCCAGACTCCATTTTTGTCATTTACAATAGCTAATCTTTCATCAGCTCCCTCATCTCTTGTGTCAGCACAGAATTTGTATGCTTTAAGAAGTGCTGCAGGACCTAAGTAATCTTCTCCCGCCCATGCTGAAGGACAAGCGGATACACAGGCGCCGCAGAGAATACAGTCAGCTGCTTCATTAATATAGTGGAAATACTCAGGAGACTGTAATCTCTCTTTCTCAGGAGGAGGTGTATGTGCAATCTGATATGGCTTTACCCTGTGAAGTTTGTCAAAGAAATTATCCATGTCAACCACAAGATCTTTTATAACTTCATATCCCGGCAAAGGTTCAACTTTAATATGATTTGATTTTATATCTCTAATTATCTGCGTTTTACAGGCAAGATAAGTTTTTCCATTTATTTTCATTGCACAGGAGCCGCAAATAGCGCTTCTGCATGATCTTCTGTAGGTCAATGTCCCGTCAAGCTCCCATCTAATATAATTTAGAGCATCCAAAAGAGTCATGCCTTCGTAGACTTCAACCTCATAGGTTTGAAAATAAGGTTTTTCATCCTTTTCAGGATTGTATCTGAATATTTCCAATGTCTTCTTCATTTTTAGCCTCCTTAATATTTCCTTTCCGTCGGTTGATACTTTGTAATTACAACCGGCTTATAATCAAACTTTATAGTTCCATCTTCATTTCTCCAAGCAAGTGTGTGCTTCAACCAATTAGCATCATCTCTCTTTGGAAAATCAGTTCTGTAATGAGCACCTCTACTCTCTTTCCTGTTAATTGCGCCTGCAATTATTATTTGTGAAAATGTTAAAAGATTGTGAACTTCCAGTGCTTCCTGAAGATCAAGATTGAAAAGCAAACCTTTATCATCTATTTTCACATTCTTCATAAAATCTTCTTCAAGACTCCTTACTATTGAAGCTGCTTCCTTAAGGTCTTTCTCATTTCTAAAAATCCAGACTTTATTGTACATTGTTTCCTGAAGTTCTTTTTTATAATGATAATGGTGTATTTTACCATCATTCTCAAGAAGCCTTTTGACTTTCTCCTCTGCTTTCTTTATTGCTTCTTCATCCACCGGTAAAAAGTCAGCTTCTCTTGCATACTCTGTCATATTGTTTCCGGCAATTCTTCCGAAAGTAGAAGCCTCTTGCATTGAGTTAGTCCCTAATCGATTAGCTCCATGGACAGACACACATGCAGCCTCTCCTGCTGCATAAAAGCCGGGCATAACAGTATTTTGCGGATCAATAACAACTTCACCTTTTTTATTTGTCGGAATTCCACCCATTGAATAGTGAGCTGTTGGTTGAATAGGAATAGGATCTTTAATAGGATCAACACCAACAAAAGAAATTGCAAGATCTCTTATCTGAGGTAATCTTTCCATTATTTTTTCAGCTCCCAAATGAGTTAAATCAAGATGCACATAATCCTTTCCATCAATTCCTCTGCCTTCTAAAATCTCTGTCCAGATTGATCTTGCAACTAAATCTCTCGGACCTAATTCCATTTTTTGGGGTGCATACTTTTTCATAAATCTTTCGCCCTCACCATTCAAAAGATGACCGCCTTCTCCTCTTGCACCCTCTGTAACCAATATCCCTTGTCTATAGTATCCAGTTGGATGAAATTGGACAAACTCAAGATCTTCAACCGGAAGTCCTGCTTCAAGAACAGTTGCAAGGCCATCTCCTGTGTTTGAAAGGGCATTTGAGGTTACCTTATAAGCCCTTCCGTAGCCTCCAGTTGCAAAAAGAACTGCTTTGGTCTGAAAGATATGAAATCCTCCGTTCCTGAGATCCCAGGCAACAACTCCGGAAGCCTGCCCATCTGTTATCATTAAGCTTAAAACCAAAAATTCATTGAAAAAGCTTACTTCATGCTTTACGCATTGTTCATAAAGGGTATGTAAAAGGACATGTCCTGTTTTATCTGCTGAATAACATGCTCTTTTATAAGTATGTCCTCCGAAAGCTCTTTGGGCAATCTTTCCATTCGGAAGCCTTGAAAAAGGAACTCCCATATGCTCATATTCATAAATAGTTTTAATCGCTTCTTCAACAAAAAGCTCTATCGCATCCTGATCGCCCAAGAAATCACTACCTTTAACAGTATCCCACATATGTGCTTCAAGACTATCTTCAGGATCAACATTACCAATCGCAGCGGCAATTCCTCCCTGAGCACCACCCGAATGTGATCTTGTGGGATAAACTTTGGTAATTACAGCGGTTTTTAAATTCGAAGAAGCTGCTGCCAAAGCAGCTCTCTCTCCTGCAAGTCCAGCACCTACTATAATAACATCATATTTATGATAAGTTTTTTCTAATTCCATAATATCCTCCTATCCTCTAAAATTAACTATTGTTATCGTTCCAAGCGTAACCAATGCAAACCCGCCAAAAGAAAGAATGAAATAAATAAAAGCTCTCCAGAATGCATTGTGAATATAATCTTCAAGAAGATTCCAAAGTCCGTAAAGACCGTGATAAAGACCTGTGTAAAGAAAAAGAATGTCCAAAACTTTCCAACCGGGGGAAACAAGTCTTGCTGCAACCTTATCATAGGTTAAAACACCATCTCCGATAAAGTGCATTACTGCAAAATGCACCAAAAGAACAACAGCTAAATAAATTGCGGTAAGTCTGTGAAAAAACCAAGCAATTGCACCGGAATTTCCACTTCTTCTAAATGTTTTTCTCATTATTTACCTCCCAACACATGCAAATGATGTAAGAAAGGAATAGCTCCTAAAATTGTAAGGATTATAACTAAAAAGAAAGCAACCCAGAAGAGCTTTTTATGATATCTTGCTCCCCCAGCAAAATCAATTAAAAGAAGTCTGATCCCATTTAAAACATGATAAAGGATAACACCCCAAAGTCCGATTTCTAAAATTTTAAAAAGAGGGGTGTTTAAAAAAGCCATTACTTTGTTAAAACTTTCGGCACCTGCATTGAGGTGGCTTATAACCCAGATATGAAGCCCCAAATAAAAAATTAGCGCTAAGCCTGATAAACGGTGTAAAATCCAAGCTACATGTCCTACGGAAAGCTTGTAGGAGAAATCATAGCCACTTTTATATCTCATATTTACCTCCTGAAAAAGATACCTTATTTTACTACTATGAAAAAATTTTGCAATAGAAAAATAAAAATAAAATCAAAATATCCTCCCTTTTTTAAAACAATAATCAATGCCATACCATCAATCACAAGAAATAGAATTTGATGAAAGCTCTTTTTTCTGATAAAATTTGCCATTCCAATAAACAAAAAATTTAAAATGAAAGAAAAGAAGAGAATACTTTTTAAGGGATTTTTTTTTATTTCTATTTTATCTTTTGCATTTACCTTACTACCTTATAAATTTTATTCAAATTACACTCTTGAAGAAATAGTTAAAGTTGTAGAAAGATATAGCAATTATAAATTTAAGACAAAACCCATAGTAAAATTCTTAAATGAAAAAGAGTTTGAAAATAAGATAGAAAAAATTTTAAAAAGAGATTACCCCTCCGACAAGATTTTAAAAGAGTGCATCTTTCTTAATGCCTTCAAATTAATCGATAAGGACATAAATTTAATAGAATTAAAAAGAAAGATTTATTTTAAAAATGTTGCAGGTTTCTATGATGAAGGGGGAAAAAGCAACGAAATTTACATAAAAGGAGAAAAGAAAAAAAGCTTTGGTAAAATGGAAGCAATGCTTCTTTTTCACGAATTGTGGCACATCATCCAAAAAAATAGAGTGGATTTTGAAAAACTTTTGCCCGATACAATAGAATACGATGACAGAAGGCTTGCTATTCTTTCAATGCTCGAGGGTGATGCAATAAGATTTATGGAAAAGGCAAGCAATATAAAACTTGCAATAGATAATCCTGATATAAGTATAGAGGAAGCTCTTTCTTTAAGCGGGGATAAATTTTTGTTAAATGCTCCACGTATCGTCAGAGAAGAATTGATTTTTCCATACATTTATGGGACAAGGTTTATTAAATTTTTCGAAAAACCAGAAGAAAAAGCTCAAATATACAAAAATCCCCCAAAAAGTTCTTATGAAATAATTTTTCCATCTTCCTATCCATACAAGAGGGAAACTCTTGTATCTAAACAGACTGGTTTCTTCTCTGGTAAAGTTGGAATATTTTTTATGAACATTATAATTAACAAAAAAATTTCAAATTATTCATACCTTAAAGGGTGGGAAGATGATAATTATACGATCTATTACAACAGGAACACAAAAAGGTATTCATTATTATGGGAGATAAGATTCAAGAAATGGGGAGTAAGAACATTCCTTAACCATTTAAGAAAAAAATTTCCGGAAGCAAAGATTTCATTAATTGAAAATAAAATAATAAAATTTCAAAAGGAGGGTTATTATGGATGTAATTACTGCCACTCAGATTAAAAAAGGAGCAATTATAAGATATGATGGTAAACTTTACCGGGTAATGGATGTTCACCATCACACACAGGGAAGACAAGCGGGTTATATTTTAACGAAACTGAGAAACTTAAATGACGGAACCCAAAAAGAGGTAAAATTCAGCTCCTCTGATAGAATTGAAAGGGAGTTTGTTGACAAAGCGGAACTCGAATATCTTTATGAAGACGGAAATTTTTATGTTTTTATGAACACTGAAAGTTATGAGCAGTACCACATTGAAGAAACTTTCATAGAGGATATGAAGTATTATCTTGTTCCCAATGCAGTCTTTTACGGGCTTATGATTTCAGACAAAATTGTAGGAATTGAACCTCCAAAATCCTTAGAGCTTAAAGTAGTTGAAACAGAACCAAACTTAAAAGGGGCAACAGCTCAGACTTCAAATAAACCTGCCATACTTGAAACAGGTTTGAAAATTTCCGTTCCTTTCTTTATAGAAGTCGGAGATATTGTAAGAATCGATCCCTCTACTAACAAATATTTAGAAAGGGTTAAAAAATAGCTTTCTTGAAATATAGAGTAAAATTTAGTAATATTATGAACAAAATTTGAGGAGGATTCAGATGAAAGAGTACAAAAGCAATCAAATAAGGAATATTGCTGTTATCGGTCACGGAAATTCCGGTAAAACAAGCCTTGTTTCGGCATTTTTATTTAATGCCGGAGCTGCTAACAGATTAACAAAGGTAGAGCAGGGAAACACAATAACTGATTTTGATCCGGAAGAGATTGACAGAAAAATCTCAATATATACAGGTCCAGCTTATATTGATTGGAAGGGAATAAAAATAAATATATTAGATACTCCCGGATACGGGAATTTTCTCTGGGATTCCAAAGCCGCTTTGAGAGTTGTCGAAGGTGCTCTTGTTATGGTTGATGCTACGGCTGGAGTTGAAGTTCAGACAGAGAAAGTCTGGAGGTTTGCAGATGAATACGGAGTTTCAAGAATTTTGGTTGTTAATAAAATAGATAGGGAAAGAGCAAGCTTCGCTAATGCAGTGGAAAGTATTCACGAAGTTTTCGGAAGGGGAGCTGTTCCGATTCAATTGCCTATCGGAGAGGAAGCAAATTTTAAAGGAATAATCGATCTTCTTAAAATGAAAGCTTATATTTACAAAAATGATGAAAGCGGACAATTTGAGGAAACGGATATACCTGCAGAATTAAAAGATCAGGCAGAAGAAAAAAGGACTGAAATGGTTGAAATGGTAGCGGAGCAGGATGAAGCTATAATGGAAAAATATCTTGAAGAGGGTGATCTCAGCGAAGATGACCTTATAAAAGGACTTAAAGAGGGAGTTAAAAATAAAGAGCTTTTTCCTATCATTGTTACATGTGCAACCTCAAATACAGGAACCCATCAGGCGTTAGATGTTGTTGTCTCACTCATTCCTAATCCAGCAGAAATAGGGGAAATAAAAGCCACTTTAAATGGAGAAGAGGTAAGCGTGAACCCCTCGGAGAGCGAACCTTTTTCAGCTTTGGTTTTTAAAACAATATCAGACCCCTATGCAGGAAGAATTAACCTTATGAGAGTTTACTCAGGGACACTAACACCAGACACAACTATGAGAAACACCACAAAAGGAGTAGAGGAAAAAATAGCAAACCTTGTTTACCTTCAAGGGAAACAACAGAATCCAGTTGATAAAGTTTATGCGGGAGATATAGTTGCAACTCTCAAATTAAAAGAGACTCTTACATCCGACACTCTTGCTGACCCGTCAAAACCTGTCATGTTTGAACCCATTAAATTTCCTGAAGCATCTATTTCATTTGCTCTTGAACCTAAAACAAGACAGGATGAGGATAAACTTTCAAATGCTCTTGCAAGAATAGCAGAGGAAGATCCAACAGTAAAATTCAGAAGGGATATTCAGACAAAAGAATTGGTTATTTCAGGAAATGGACAGCTTCACATTGAAATCATAGTATCAAGATTGAAGAGAAAATTTAATGTTGATGTTGTATTAAAGCCTCCCAAAATTCCCTATCTTGAAACAATTAAAGGCAAAGCAGATGTTGAATCAAAGTATAAAAAACAGACAGGGGGAAGAGGGCAGTATGGTCATGTGAAAATAAAGCTTGAGCCTCTTCCAAGAGGAAAGGATTTTGAGTTTAAGGATGAAATTTTCGGAGGAGCAATTCCAAAGAACTACATTCCTTCTGTTGAAAAAGGTATTCAGGAAGCAAGACAAAAGGGAGTTGTCGCAGGTTATCCTACAGTTGATTTCAGAGTAATTCTTTATGATGGTTCCTATCATGAAGTTGACTCCTCAGATATGGCATTTAAAATAGCTGCTTCCATGGCATTTAAAAAAGGAGTTAAAGAGGCTAAACCAACATTGCTTGAGCCCATAATGAATGTTGAAATATCAGCACCCGAAGAGTATTTGGGTGATATTATGGGAAATCTTAACGGAAGAAGAGGGAAGCCTTTGGGAACAGAGCAGAGAGGAAAGATGAGCATAATAAAGGCTCAGGTTCCTTTAGCTGAGATGTTAGATTTTGAGCCTGCCTTGACTTCAATTACAGGAGGAAGAGGCTCTTATACAATGGAATTTTCTCACTATGAAGAGGTCCCTGCTCAGATACAGCAAAAAATTATCGAGCAGGCGAAAAAAGAGGGAAGAATAAAGGACGAAGAAGAATCCTGATTCTTTTAATATAAAATTTTAATACCTTGACAGAAAACATTTAATATATTAAGTTTAAAACAAGGAAAGGATATGTTAGTTGAAAAGACAGATTTAAAGGGTATTAATTTTTTAAAAAGAGGAAAGGTTAGAGATATTTATGATCTCGGAGATTCGCTTCTTCTGATTTCCACTGACAGAATTTCAGCCTTTGACTTTGTTTTACCTTCTCTTATTCCATGCAAAGGCAAAGTCTTGAATTTAATTTCAGTGTTCTGGTTTGAAAAATTTAAGAGTGATATTGAGAATCATTTGATTTACTCAAAATTTGAAGATTTTCCTAAAGAATTAAAAAAGTATGAAGATGTATTAAAAGATAGAGCTGTTATTGTCAGAAAACTAAAACCTATCCCTTTTGAAATAATAGTAAGAGGTTATATTTCAGGTTCGGGTTGGAAATCATACAAAGAGAGCAGACATATTTCAGGGATAAAATTGCCGGAAGGTTTGAAAGAAAGCGAAAAATTTCCAGAGCCAATATTTACTCCCACAACAAAAGCGGAAGAGGGACACGATCTTCTTGTTACAAAAGATGAGATGGCAAACAAGCTGGGGAAAGAATTAACCGATTTATTAGAAGAAAAAGCAATTGAGATATATAAAAAGGCAGCCGAGTATGCCCTTGAAAAAGGAATAATTATCGCTGATACAAAGTTTGAGTTTGCTGAAGAAGATGGAAAACTCGTTTTAATAGATGAAGTTTTAACACCAGATTCATCAAGATTCTGGCCACTAAAAGAATATGAATCCGGCAGATCACAAAACAGTTTTGACAAACAGTTTGTTAGAAACTATTTGCTTTCATCTGATTGGGATGGAAAATCCACCCCACCACCACTGCCTGATGAAATTGTTGAAAAAACCTCCTTTCTTTACAGAGAGATTTACACTTTATTGACAGGTAAAACAATAGATTGCTAAAATGACCGCATTGGATTACATTCTCATCGGAATAATCTCACTATTTGCCCTTATTGGTCTGATTAATGGATTTATTTCAAGTGTAATCTCAATCCTGACACTTGTCGGAGGAGTTGTGTTAGCTTTTAAATATGGAGCTTGGCTTGCTACTATTCTCCCTTTTTCAAATACAATTGCTCAAATTGTAGCCTTTATTGGAATCATTATTATTTCAGTAATAGCAGGAAAATTATCTTCCTATATATTAAAAAAAATTATGTTCGGAAGCTTAAAATTATTGGATAGAATAATGGGAGCTGTTTTGGGATTAATTGAAGGTTTTGCTGTCTCTTTTTTTATTGTTTACATTCTTGTAGTTTTTGCATCCGGCAAAATCACCTTAAAAAAAGATGGATTTTCCTATTTTGTTTATGAGAACGGAAGAAAGATAGTGAATATTGTAAAAAGAGAAAAAATAAAAAAATACGATGGAAAACAACTTGAAAGGAAAGCTTAAAGAAATTGCTAATTTTGTAATCCAGAACCATCTCTCTCTGAAAGATATTATGGACGAGATGGAAAAGACAGTAATTGAAACAGCATTAAAAAAGACAAAATATAATAAAGTCAAAGCTTCAAAACTTTTAAATGTGCACAGGAACACATTAAGACTAAAAATAAAAAAATTGGGCATAAATGATGAGGAGATAATAGAAATAAAGTAAATTCCCTCATTTTTATATTGACTATTTTTTTAAAAAAGATATAATATAGGTTCTCAAAAAAATTGGAGGTTTGCCGTGCTAAAGTGCAACCAAAAATCGTTGTTTTTTATTGATGATTTGTAGAAATTTACTTAAAGGAGGTGTGCCATGCGGGAAGCATTGGGGAATCACATTTTAATTGAATTTTATGAGTGTGATTCTGATAGTTTAAGATCTGTTGAGTACATCGAAAGGGTTTTATTAAGGGCTGCCGATGAATCAGGGGCTAAGGTGGTCACATCAAATTTTCATCAATTTCAACCATACGGGGTTTCAGGAGTAGTGGTAATTGAAGAATCCCATTATACCATTCATACTTGGCCTGAGCACAACTATGCTGCAGTAGATCTCTTTTACTGTGATCCTTCAGTAGATGTAGACAAGGCAATTGAAGTATTAACTGAAACCTTAAATTCCAAGCATTTTTCCACAATGGAGATTAAAAGAGGTACTTTTGTAAATCAAAGAGCCCTTTCCAATGCTGAAAAAGAAGTGGAAAAGGAGGCTGTTTAATTGTGAGCGACGAAGGCGACAATAGTGGTATTTGGTATAGAGAGGATTTTGGGAATAGCATAAGCTATCTTAACAAAATACAAAAAGTCTATTTTAGCGGGAATTCAAAGTTCCAGAAAATAGACGTTGTACAGCTTGGATTTTTAGGAAAAACTCTATACCTTGATTCAAAAATACAGTCTGCTCAACTTGATGAGTATATTTATCATGAAGCATTGGTACATCCGGCGCTTTTACTCCATCCGGAACCTAAAAAAGTTTTAATAATAGGAGGAGGAGAGGGAGCAACCTTAAGAGAAGTTTTAAAGCATAAAAATGTAGAAAAAGCGGTGATGGTTGACATTGACGGAGAATTGGTTGAATTTTGTAAAGAGTACATGCCCGAATGGTCAGATGGAGCTTATGATGACTCAAGAGCAGAGTTAATAATAGGGGATGCAAAGGCTTACATAGAAAAAGAGGGAGAAAAATTTGATGTTATAATCTCAGATCTTACCGAACCTCTTGAAAAGGGGCCATCCGTATATTTATTTACAAAAGAATTTTATAATAAAATTTATAACAGGCTTAATAACAAAGG
>CAZWJH010000033.1:0-3595 GCA_964634755.1 uncultured Clostridia bacterium | reverse complement strand
TAAAGCATCTTGATTCAGAGTTAATACAATCAATGACAATTCTTTCAAAAGAGTTAAGAGAGGAGCTGGAAAAAGGTAAAATTTCCACAGATTCTTCACCCTTTTTCTGGACACTTTAAGATGAAAGAGGAAAGCTGGTTCAAAGAGTTTCACGATAAAAGTTTTTATATTGCATTCAGAAGGGATAAACTTTTAAAAAAAATAAAGTCAGAATATCAGGAAATAGAAGTTTTTGAAAATGAGTTCTGGGGTAAAGTTCTTATTATAGACGGACTTGTAATGTTAACAGAAAAGGATGAGCTTTTTTACCATGAAGCAATTGCACATCCTCCTCTCTTTGTTCATAGAAGCCCTGAAAATGTTTTAATCATCGGAGGCGGTGATGGTGGAACATTAAGAGAGGTATTAAAACATAATGTAAAGAGAGTTGATCTTGTTGAGATTGACAGAGAAGTTATTAATGTGGCAAAGGAGTTTTTCCCCTCTTTGACAAATTCCTTTTCAGACAAAAGAGCAAATATAATTACAGAGGACGGAATTAAATTTTTAAAAGAAACAAAAAACATTTACGATGTGATAATTGTGGATTCATCAGAACCATTCGGACCATCGTCCGTACTTTTTACAAAAGAGTTCTATTCTCTGATGAGAGATAAAACATCTGAACATGGAGTTATTTCATCTCAGTTGGGAAGCTACCTTTTTCACAAAAGCTTTATAAGAGAATTTTTTCCAAAGATAAAAAATTTGTTTAAATCATCTTCCCTTTATAAAGGAATTACACCTACCTATCCAGGTGGTATCTGGGTTTACGGGATTTTTTCAAAAGAAAATTCAGTAAAAAATGCAAAATGGAATAACAAACTTCCCTTATCATATTACAATGAGCTAATATATAAAGGTTCTCTTTTTGAGGAGGAAATATGAAAAAAGTACTTATTACAGCACCAACATCACCATTGGGAAAACTTTTTGTTAAATATTTCGGAGAAAAAGGCGATTTTCTCTTTCTTCATTACAGAGGAACCCATCACAGTAAAGTTGATTCTCTGCTTTCAAAATACAGAGGTGAGGGTTTTCACTTTGAATTTACAATGGATAATATAAATGATTGGCTTGAAGAAATAGAGCTTATAAAACCCGATATTCTTATCAATAATTTTGGACCCTTCATCTACAAGGACTGGCGAGAGCAAACTCCATGGGAATGGAGAAGAATATTAGAATTTAACCTTATTCTTACCTTTTTCTCAACACAAAGAGCTTTAAAACTCATGGAAAACCAGGGATACGGAAGAATAATAAACATAGGATTTCACAATCTTGAAAAAAAAGATTTTTACTTTCCTAATGTCCTACCCTATGCAATCTCAAAATTCGGCATTAAGATTTTAACAGAAACAATAGCAAAAGAAATTATAACAAAAGATGTAACAATAAATCTTATTGCTCCTGAGTTTGTGGAAGGTATAAAACCAACAAAGGAAAGCAAAGCTCTCTCGGAAAAAACTCTTTTTCCCGTGCTTGATGAAATAATCAAAAATTCGGAAAATAATGGAAAATTCTTTTTTTTAAAGGAATAGCGGAGCAATCCGCACCTAAAAAGGAGGAGATAAAATGAATCCAAAATATATATTTGGTCCCGTACCATCAAGGAGATTGGGAAATTCTCTGGGAATAAACCCAATCCCACTTAAAACATGCAATTATTCATGTGTTTACTGCCAGCTTGGGAAAACATCTGATCTGAAAAATGAGATAAAGGAATATTTCCCTCTTGAAGATATTGAGGCTGAGCTTTTGGAATTTTTCCAGAATGTGAGAAATTTACCGGATTACATTACTATTGTAGGTGAAGGCGAGCCTCTTCTATATTCAAAATTAGGGAAACTCATAAACTTTATAAAATCCAATTTTCTCTCTCCTGTTGCACTTATTACAAATGGCTCGCTTTTGTATCTTGATTCGGCAAGAAAGGCTGTTAAGGAGGTTGATGTCATATTACCGACTGTTGATACTGTTATCCCTGAGACATTCAAAAAAATAAACAGGCCCCACAAGGAAATTAAACTTGAAAATGTTCTTGAAGGATTACTCAAAGCAAGAAAAGAAATCAAAGGTGAATTTTGGGCTGAGGTTATGTTGGTTAAGGGACTAAATGATTCCGAGGAAGAAATCAAAGCTCTATCAGAATATTTCAAAGAGCTTAACCCCCACAGAATTTTTATTAATATACCGGTAAGACCTCCGGCTGATAGCTGGGTCAAAGCTCCTGATATTTCAGCTTTTCATCTTATCGAAAAGTATATCCCTGAAGCAGAGTTTATCAATTTTTCAGAATCCGGTATGATTGACCCTGCTGCCTATGATTCATTAAAGGAATTAATAGTATCTGTCTCGAGAAGGCATCCAATTAGTCTTGAACTGCTTAAAAAATCCGTGAATGAATCGGATAAAAAGATAGAAAAAGAAATCAAAGAGCTTGAAAAAGAGGGAAAGATAAAGCTTATAAAACACGGCACAAAGACATTTATAAGAGGGATTTCAGAGAGAACAAAACTTCTTAATAGATAAATAATCAGGGCATTTTGCCCCTTAAAAGATCAAATAGATACTCTGTTGGTATTCCCATAAAGGTTTTTCTCCAGACCCTGTCACAATTATTGCATGTTTCAAGATCCGCTATATTCTTGTTAACATGCTTTTTTCTGAGATTAACCAATCTTTCACCATTCCATATTTCCTTAAGACTCATATCTTTTATATTTTCAAGAGGATAATATTCAAAAAAATCCTGAGAGCAGGGCATTGCTCTTCCGTTCCAGAGCACAATTATACCGTGCCATAAAAAGGTGCAGGGGGTAAACTTAATCTTTTTACCCTTTAATTTCATATAACCTGCCCAATTATGAACTTTTTTTATAACAAGCTCAACATTAAAGCCTTCAAAATTCTTTAAAAATTTTTTTCTCTTTTCAAGATCAGAAATTTCAGAATTGGGAAAATCAATAAGCTCTATTGCAACAATTGGATATTTTGCTTTCATCTCCTTCTTTAAAATCAAAAGATTTCTTATATTCTCCACAACTTCATCAAATTTTGCTCCTACTCTTATTTTTTCATATGTTTTTGGAGTATATCCATCAAAAGAAAAAGATATTCTGTAAAGGCCTGCTTTTATTATCTCCTTTGAAATTCCCTTTGTAAGAACTGTTCCATTTGTATGAAGCTTTGTCCTCCACTTATATTGAGTTACATAGTTTAAAAATTTAACAAACTCTGGATGTAAAAGGCTTTCTCCTCTATGCAAAAGACTAACATCAAATATATATTCCTGTGCTTCATCAACCAATTTTTTAAAAACTTCAAAATCCATATACCCCTTTTTATCAGGGCTGAGATCCTTGTTGGGACACATAACGCATCTTAAATTACAATGAGATGTTAGTTCAATCCAGAGTCTTACAGGTAAATTTTTCAAAACTGTTTTTCTTCTAATATACTCAAAATAAAGGCCTAAAAGTCTTCTGTAATATTTAATATTTCCTTCCATGAGGGAATTTTATCATAATTTAATCTTTTAATAAATTAATCT